>NZ_JBFTNJ010000042.1:0-28485 GCF_056397425.1 Arthrobacter sp. 05N33_2 | reverse complement strand
GACCGGGGCAGGCTGGGCATCCGGCTGAGCCTGAACGGCATCTTCGGGCTCTCCGGCGCCGAGCTCAAACGGATAGTGGCCGGCCAGCCCTACGACTCCCTTGCGGACCTGCGCGCCCGGTCGCGGCTCAGCCGGCCCAGCATCCAGCGCCTGGCCCAGCTGGGCGCCTTCGATTCGCTGCACCGGGCGTCCGGGGGAGACGCCAACCGGGCGGACCTGGTCCAGCACCTGCAGAAACTCCAGGCCCGCACCCTGCGGAAGGGCGTGGAAGTCATTGAGGGCCAGCTGGCGTTGCCGCTGGGGGACGTGGAACTGAAGAACCTCAAGGCGGCACTGCCCGCACCCAGCATGGTGGATAACGTCCGCGCGGAACTGGACCTGATGGCCGTGGACGTCAGCGAGCACCTCATGACCAGCCACCGCCCGCTGCTGGACCGGCTCGGCGTCACCACCGCGGACAAGCTGCTGGGACTGCGCAACGGCACGGAGGTGCTGGTTGCCGGGGTCCGGGTGGCCACCCAGACCCCGCCCATGAGGGGCGGCCGGCGGGTGGTGTTCATCAGCGTCGACGACGGCACGGGCTGCGTGGATTCGGTGTTCTTCCACGAAGCGCAGGAGCAGTCCGGACCCTTGCTGTTCGGCACCCGCCTGCTCCTGATCCGCGGCACCACCCGCCGGACCGGGCCGCGGGGGATCAGCATCAGCGCCTCCATGGCCTGGGACCTCAGCCGCCCGGAGACCCTCCCGTTCCCGGCATCGGCTCCCGGCGCCGCCGGCCGGCAGGAGCCTTACCTGTCCGGCCCCCTGGACGGGATCAGCAGGAACCTCGCCATCACCGGGCTGGGCGGCTGAGCGGCCGGCGGTGCGGCTCGCTCGTGGCGCGTTGGTTGGCCTCTGGAGAAACCGATAGCATGGACGAGGCTGGCTGTGGTCCCCGTACGCCACAAGCTACGAAGCCTTAACTTTGAATAGGAGACACCCGTGTCAGATGCCCAGCAGATCACCCTTCTCGTCGACGGCGAAGAGACCAAGGTGACTACCGGGACCACCGGCGCGGAACTCTTCTTTGAGCGCCGCGACGTCGTTGTGGCCCGCGTTAACGGCGAGTTGAAGGACCTGGACCAGCCCCTTCCCGAGGACGCCAATGTCGAGGCCGTCACCATTGATTCCCCGGACGGGCTCAACGTCCTGCGCCACTCCACGGCCCACGTCATGGCCCAGGCCGTGCAGCAGCTGCGCCCCGACGCCAAGCTCGGCATCGGCCCCTACATCACTGACGGCTTCTACTTCGACTTCGACGTCGCGGAACCGTTCACCCCGGAAGACCTCCGCCAGCTCGAAAAGATGATGCAGAAGATCATCAACCAGAACCAGAAGTTCGTGCGCCGCGTCGTGTCCGAGGACGAGGCCCGCGAAGCGATGAAGGACGAGCCCTACAAGCTCGAACTGCTGGGCAGGAAGAATGACGCCGCCGAGGCCGGAGAAGGCGTCAACGTTGAGGTCGGCGCCGGCGACATCACCATTTACGACAACGTGGACCGCAAGAGCGGCGACAGCATCTGGTGCGATCTGTGCCGCGGCCCGCACCTGCCGAACACCAAGCTGATCTCCAACGCCTTTGCCCTGACCCGKTCCTCGGCCGCCTACTGGCTGGGCAACCAGARCAACCAGCAGCTGCAGCGCATCTACGGCACCGCCTGGCCCACCAAGGACGCSCTCAAGGCCTACCAGGAGCGCATTGCCGAGGCCGAGCGCCGCGACCACCGCAAGCTCGGCGCGGAATTGGACCTGTTCTCCTTCCCGGACGAGCTCGGCTCCGGTCTGCCGGTCTTCCACCCCAAGGGCGGCATTATCCGCAAGGCCATGGAGGACTACTCCCGCCAGCGCCACGTCGATGCCGGCTACGACTTCGTCTACACCCCGCACATCACCAAGGGCCACCTCTACGAGGTCTCCGGCCACCTGGACTGGTACCGCGAGGGCATGTTCCCGGCGATGCACATCGACGCGGAACTGAACGAGGACGGCACCGTGCGCAAGCCCGGCCAGGACTACTACCTCAAGCCGATGAACTGCCCCATGCACAACCTGATCTTCCGGTCCCGCGGCCGCTCCTACCGCGAACTGCCGCTGCGGCTCTTCGAGTTCGGCTCGGTTTACCGCTACGAGAAGTCCGGCGTGGTGCACGGCCTGACCCGCGTCCGGGGCATGACCCAGGACGACGCCCACATCTACTGCACCCGCGAGCAGATGAAGGACGAGCTCACCACCACGCTGAACTTCGTCCTCGGCCTGCTCAAGGACTACGGCCTGGACGACTTCTACCTCGAGCTCTCCACCAAAAACGAAGACAAGTTCGTGGGCGACGACGCTACCTGGGACGAAGCCACCCGCACCCTCGCCGAAGTAGCCGAAGCCTCCGGGCTCGAGCTCATCCCGGATCCGGGCGGAGCCGCGTTCTACGGCCCCAAGATTTCCGTCCAGACCAAGGACGCGCTCGGCCGCACCTGGCAGATGTCCACCATCCAGCTGGACTTCAACCTGCCCGAACGCTTCGAGCTTGAGTTCCAGGCCGCCGACGGCACCCGGCAGCGGCCCGTGATGATCCACCGTGCCTTGTTCGGCTCGGTGGAGCGCTTCATGGGCGTGCTCACCGAGCACTACGCCGGTGCCTTCCCCGCCTGGCTGGCACCGGTGCAGGTGGTGGGCATCCCGGTGGCGGAAGCCTTCAACGACTACATGTTCGACGTCGTGGACCAGCTCAAGGCGGCCGGTATCCGCGCCGAGGTAGACATCTCCTCGGACCGTTTCCCGAAGAAGATCCGCACGGCCAGCAAGGACAAGATCCCGTTCGTGCTGATCGCCGGCGGGGACGATGCCGAGGCGGGTGCCGTGTCCTTCCGCTTCCGCGACGGCAGTCAGGACAACGGCGTGCCCGTGTCCGAGGCCGTACAGCGGATCGTCGACGCTGTCCGAAACCGGACCAGCTAGGCAGACGGAAGGGCAGCGCGTGCAGGAAACCACAGGGGCCGGGCCGGAGTATCCGGGCGACCACGCCGTGACGGACGACTTCAGCCTGGCCGGGGTCCCGGACGCTTTCCAGCGCCTGTGGACCCCGCACCGGATGGCGTACATCAAGGGCGGCCAGCACCAGTTCAAGAACCCGGACGACTGCCCGTTCTGCGCCGCGCCCGAGCGGGGCGATGAGGACTCCCTGATCGTTTACCGGGGAAGGACGAGCTACGTGGTGCTGAACCTCTTTCCGTACAACCCGGGCCACCTGCTGGTCTGCCCCTACCGGCACATCCCGGACTACACGGACCTCACGGTCGAGGAAACGGCGGAATTCGCCGAACTGACCCAGACGGCCATGCGGGTGCTGCGCAAAGTCGCCAACCCTTCCGGTTTCAACCTGGGCATGAATCAGGGCGTCACCGGCGGGGCGGGCATCGCCGGCCATCTGCACCAGCACGTGGTGCCGCGCTGGGGCGGTGACGGAAATTTCTTCCCCATCATTGCCCAGACAAAGGCGGTCACGCAGACCCTCGGTGAGGTCCGTCAGCAGGTCGCCGACGCATGGCCGCAGGAAATGCCCGCGCCGCAGGACACAGCGGGGGAGAAGGATGCTTAACAGGCACGCCCGGGGCTTCTTCACCGCCCTGTTTTCCCCGGTTGCCCGCTGGCTGCTGAGGATCGGGGTCTCTCCCGACGCCGTGACCGTGGTCGGCACGCTCGGCGTCGTGATCGGCGCGCTCGTGTTCTACCCGCTCGGGCAGCTCTTCTGGGGGACTGTGTTCATCACGGCGTTCATTTTCTCCGACGTTATTGACGGCATCATGGCCCGGATGCAGCAGCGCGGCGGCCGGTGGGGCAATTTCCTGGACTCCACCCTTGACCGCGTGGCCGATGGCGCCCTGTTCGCCGGCGTCGCCGTTTGGTTCTTCACCGGCGGCGCCAACCCGGCTGTCGCCGTCGCCGCGATTCTCTGCCTGGTGCTCGGCATGGTGGTCTCCTATGCGCGGGCCAAGGCCGAGGCCCTGGGCTTCCACGCCAACGTGGGCATCGCCGAGCGCGCCGAGCGCCTCGTGTCCGTGCTGGTGGTCACGGGGCTCACCGGACTGGGCCTGACCCCGGTGGTGCTCTTCGTGACGCTGTGCCTGCTCGCGACAGCGAGCCTGGTGACGGTGATCCAGCGCATCGTGACAGTGCACCGCCAGTCGCTGGYGGAACCCGAAGGTACCGCCACGGAACGTCCCGCCTGACGGCGCCAGGCGGCACCCCGGCGGCCGCGCCGAATCCCTGTCCCCGCGCGAGATTCGACTGCTGTAACCCGAATTCTGCCGCGCCCCGGCCGGGGGATAGTATTAGCTTTACCGGCCAATGGATCCGGTAATCCGGTGTGTGCGAGACACGGCATGAACGTGCCGTCCGCGCCCCGGCGAGGTCATCTATCTACCCATAGGGGTTTTTGTGTCTACACCTGATGTAAGCAGCGAAGCCGGCGCGTCCGCGAAGAACGTCACGGGCAGCAGCCGCGTCAAGCGCGGCATGGCTGAGATGCTCAAGGGCGGCGTCATCATGGACGTCGTCAACGCCGAGCAGGCCCGCATCGCCGAAGACGCCGGTGCCGTGGCCGTGATGGCGCTGGAACGCGTTCCGGCCGATATCCGCGCCCAGGGCGGCGTGTCCCGCATGTCCGATCCCGACATGATCGACAAGATCATTGCGGCCGTGTCCGTGCCCGTTATGGCCAAGGCCCGGATCGGGCACTTCGTCGAGGCGCAGGTGCTGCAATCCCTCGGCGTGGACTACATTGACGAGTCCGAGGTCCTGACCCCGGCGGACTACACCAACCACATCGACAAGTGGAACTTCACCGTTCCGTTCGTCTGCGGTGCGACCAACCTGGGCGAGGCCCTGCGCCGGATCAACGAGGGCGCGGCGATGATCCGGTCCAAGGGCGAGGCCGGCACCGGGGATGTCTCCAACGCCACCACGCACATGCGCCAGATCCGTGCCGAGATCAAGAAGCTCGCCGGCATGGCCGAGGACGAGCTCTACGTCGCGGCCAAGGAGCTGCAGGCTCCGTACGAACTGGTCAAGGAAGTTGCCGCGACCGGCAAGCTCCCGGTGGTGCTGTTCACCGCCGGCGGCATCGCCACCCCGGCCGACGCCGCGATGATGATGCAGCTCGGCGCCGACGGCGTGTTCGTCGGCTCCGGCATCTTCAAGTCCGGCAACCCGGCCCAGCGTGCCGCCGCCGTCGTGAAGGCCACCACGTTCTACGACGACCCGGACGAGATCGCCAAGGCCTCCCGCGGCCTGGGCGAGGCCATGGTCGGCATCAACGTCGACGAGATCCCGCAGCCGCACCGCCTTGCCGAGCGCGGCTGGTAGCGTTCGCGCCTTTGGCGGCGCCGGACGGCGCTGATCCTCTGCGTGCTATTCCCCGCGCCCTGTTGGCAGCTGAGCGGCTGCCCGGGGCGCGGGGCCCCTTTTACGCACGCTGCCGGATCACGCCGCCCTTCGCCTTGCGCTTCTGATTGAACGACGACGCCGGGCGGTCACCTTCTTAGGTGACCGCCCGGCGTCGTTTGCGTTCTGCGGGGGTTAGTCGAGGCCGCGGCGCTTCAGCAGCGGCCCGAGATCCGAGTCCCGGCCGCGGAAGGCGCGGAAAGACTCCAGCGGGTCCCGGCTGTTGCCGCGGGAAAGCAGTTCGGCGCGGAAGAAATTGCCGTTCGCGCGGCTGAGGCCACCGTTTTCCTTGAACCATTCCACGGTGTCAGCGTCCAGGACCTCGCTCCAGATGTAGGAGTAGTAGCCGGCGGCATACCAGCCTCCCGCGAAGATGTGCTGGAAGTAGCCGGTCCGGTAGCGCGGCGGGATCAGGCCGTGCGCCACGCCGGCCGCGGCCAGCGCCTTCGCTTCAAACTCGACGGCGTCATCCGGGATGTCGGACCCATCCAGGACATGCCACGCCAGGTCCAGCAGGGCAGCGCCGAGGTATTCCGTGGTGCCGAAGCCTTCGCCCCAGAGCTGGGCGGCGTTGAGCTTGTCCACGGTCTCCTGCGGCAGGGGTTCGCCGGTGGCGTGGTGCCGGGCATAGTTGGCCAGGACTTCGGGCCACATGATCCACATTTCGTTGACCTGCGAGGGGTATTCCACGAAGTCCCGCGGCACGTTCGTGCCGGAGAACCGGGGATAGGTGACGGCGGAAAACAGGCCGTGCAGGGCGTGGCCGAACTCGTGGAAGGTGGTGCGGAGCTCGTCCAGCGTCAGCAGGGTGGGCTCGCCGGCCGGCGGCTTGGAGATGTTGAGGTTGTTGATCACCACGGGTCGGGTGTTCAAGAGCCCTGACTGCTCCACGATGGAATTCATCCACGCGCCCCCGCGCTTCGTCTCCCGTGTGTAGTAGTCGCCCAGGAAAAGGCCCAGGTCCGTGCCGTCGGAATTCTTAACCTCCCAGACGCGCACGTCCGGGTGGTAGCCGGCGAGGTCGGCGCGTTCGTGGAAGGTGACGCCGTACAGGGCGTTTGCCGCGAAGAACACGCCATCATTCAAAACCCGGTCCAGCTCGAAGTAGGGGCGCAGGGCCTGTTCGTCCACGGCATACCGCTCCCGCTTGACCTTGGCCGAGTAATACGCCCAGTCCCAGGCCTCGAGGGGGTGGCCGGCGGCCCCGGCCAGCGCCTCGGCCTCTGCGTCGGCATTGCGGACGGCTGCGGGGGCCAGCCGGCTCATCATTGCCTGGACGGCCTGGAAGTCCGGTGCAGTCTGCCGGTCCACGCTGAGTTCGGCGAAGTTCGCGAACCCGAGAAGGCTGGCCTTCTCGGCGCGGAGCCGGACCATGTCCTTGACCAGGTCGAGCACATCGAAGCTTCCGCCGTCGCTGCCGCGGCCGATGGAGGCCTCGTAGAGGCGACGGCGGATTTCCCGGTTCGCCAGCGCGGCCATGGCAGGCTGGTTGCTSGGCTGGATCAGGGTCAGCAGGAACTTTCCCTCGTGCCCGGCGGTCCGGGCGGCCTCGGCGGCGCTGGCGACGTCGTCGGCGGGCAGGCCCGCGAGGTCGGCGGCGTCATCCAGCAGCAGGGCAGCGGACTTCATGCCCTCCTTGACGCGCTGGCCGAACTCGGTGCCGAGCCGGGAAAGCTCGGCGTTGACGTCCCTGAGGCGCTCCTGGCCGGCGTCGTCGAGCTGGATGCCGGAGGCCCGGAACTCCTTGAGGTATTCCTCCACGAGCCGGGCTGACTCCGCGTCCAGGACCGTTGCGTCCAGCGCCGCGAAGCGTTCGTAGAGCCCGCGGTTGAGGTAGACGGCGTCCTGGTGGGCGGCCAAGAGCGGGGACAGGCGGGTCTCGAGGTCGCGGATGGTGTCTGAGGCGTCTGCGGACACCAGCGTGAAGAAGGACGCGGCGGCCCGGTCCAGGAGCCGGCCGGAGCGTTCCATGGCGAGGGCCGTGTTTTCGAAGGTCGGGGCCGCCGGGGTGTCCACGATGGCCTGGATTTCGGCAAGGTGCTCGGCCAGGCCGGCCTCGACGGCCTCGGCGTAGTGCGCGTCGTCGATATCCGCAAACGGTGGCAGTCCATAGGGCAGGGTGCTGGGGCTCAGGAGGGGATTGGTCATGAAATGACTCTTTCATGCAGGCGGCCGCTTCTCAACGATCGGCTCCGTGTGTTGTGATGCCGCCCACCATAGGATGAGCGGCATGGAGAACACGACCGCGAGGCCGCGGGGCCGGATCCTGACCGCAGCAACGGCCGTTGTTCTCGGGTTGATGCTGGCATCCTGCGGACTCCTCGCCGGGCCGGATAAGCCCCCGGGTCCCACGGCCGGCGGTACCGGGGGAACGTCCGACGTTACCCAGCAGCCGTCGGGCACCCCGACTCCGACTCCGACCCCGCCCCCGACTCCGACCCCGACGCCGACGCCGACGCCGACGCCCGGGAAGGGGCCAGGCTGTGCGGCCGCCCGGTGCGCCTCCGTCCTCGTCACCGGGGACATGCTGGTCCACCCCCAGCTCTGGCAGCAGGCCCGCGAGGACGCCCGCGCCGCCGGAGCGACGGGGCTGGACTTCGGGCCGCTGCTGGAGGGCCAGCGGCGCTACATCGAGCAGAGCGACGTGGCGATCTGCCACTTGGAGACCCCGGTGGCCGGCCCGGACGGACCATTCTCCGGGTATCCCTCCTTCAACGTTCCGCCGCAGATCATCACCGCCGTGCGGGGCGTGGGCTATCAGGCCTGCACGACCGCCAGCAATCACACCGTTGACCGCGGCACCGCGGGACTCGTCCGCACCCTGGACGCCCTCGACGCCGCCGGACTCCGGCACACGGGCTCGTACCGGACCGAGGCAGAGTCGCAGGGCATCCTGATCCTGCAGACCGCCGCGGCCAAAATCGCCGTCATTGATGCCGCATATGGCCTCAACGGGCTGCGCGCCGAGCAGCCCTGGCAGGTCGACCTGCTCGATCCCGGCGTCATGATTTCCAAAGCACGCAAGGCCAGGGCTTTGGGCGCGGACATTGTGCTGGGGGTCATGCACGCCGGGGAGGAGTACTCAACCGAGCCCAACACCCAGCAGCGGGACGTCGCCCATGCGCTCGTGGACAGCGGCCTGTTCAGCCTGATCTACGGCCACCACAGCCATTCGGTGCTGCCGATCGAAAAGTACAAGGGAACCTGGATTGTGTACGGGCTCGGCAACGGCATCACCGAGCTCTCGCCGTCGTTCGTGGTCAACAACGAGGGCCTGTTGGTCCGGGTGCGGTTCAGCCAGGACGCGTCCGGGTTCTGGGCCGCCTCGGACCTGGCCTGGGCGCCGTCAGTGATGGTCCGCGGACCCTACCGCTGGTGTTCGGTGGCGGCCGACGCGCCGCAGGGCCGTTGCGCCGGAACGGCGGCGGACGCAGCCACGCGCCGGCGCACCGCGGCCGTGCTGGAGTCGATGGGCGCCGCGGCGGCGGGCGCCCATGAGCTTATTCTCACCCCGGGGTCCTAAGCTTGGGCAGCATGGAGATGATCAACGAACGGCGGAGCACCGTCGCGTCCAGCGGGGCTGAGCTTGCAGTGTTCGAGTATGGCAGGGAGCCGGGACCGGAAGTGCCGACGCTGCTGCTGGTACACGGCTATCCGGACGATCATCAGGTCTTCCTGCCGGCCATCCGTGATCTGGCCCGAAGCCACCACGTGGTCGCCTACGACACCCGGAACGCGGGCGCGTCCGCCGTCGTCGGCCTCCCCGGGGACTTCACCCTGAAGAAGCTCGTGGATGACATGTTCGCCGTGCTGGCCGCCGTCGGCGCCACGGATGTCCATCTTGTGGGCCATGACTGGGGCTCGATCCAGGGCTGGGCCGCCGTCCAGGACCCCAGGGCCGCGGGCCTGATCGGCCGGTACACGTCCATCTCGGGCCCGGACCTGCGGCACTTCGCCCGCTGGGTGCGGAGCCGGTATGCACGTCCCCGGGCGTGGCTGCAGCTGGCCGGACAATTGGCCCGCAGCTGGTACATCGCCGCGTTCCTTGTGCCGAAGCTGCCGGAGGCCGCCTGGCGCCTCTTCCTCACCAAACGCTACGGGCAGATGGCCAAGCGCGACGTCGGCGATGATCCCATCCGCGGCCTGGCTCTTTACCGCGCAAATTTCTTCTCGGCGGTGAACTGGCCGGCCGGCGGCCGCGTGACGCTGCCCGTCCGGGTGGTGGTGCCGCTGAAGGATTCCTTCCTGTCGCCGGACCTCGTGGACGGACTGGATTCCTGGGTGGATGACCTCACGGTGATCCGGGTGGACAGCGGCCACTGGTGGCCGGCATCCCGGCCGGCGGAGTTCGCGGAGCTGCTACGGCAGCCGCAGCCGACGCCGCAGCCGACGACTCAGATATCACCGTAGGCCGGCGCCATGGCCCGGGTAAACCGGCGGGATCGGGAATCCCGGAGCGGGACGTTCAGCAACGGGATGGAATACCTGACGTGGGGCCGGGGCCCGAAGACGCTCTTGTTCGTCCAGGGCGGACCGGGGAGCTTCGTGCCCCAGGGGGTGCTGCGCGGACTGTTCCGGCGGGAGTTTGCCGCCTATCAGGAGGCCGGGTACGCCATCTGGATTGTCACCCGCCGGCGGAACATGCCGGCGTCGCACACCAGCGCCGACATGGCGGACGACTACGCCCAGCTGATCGCCGAGGAGTTCGGCGGCCGGGTCGGCCTGGTGGTGGCCGAGTCATTCGGCGGGATGATCGGGCAGTACCTGGCCGCCCGCCATCCCGAGTCCTTCGGGCACATCGCGATGGTGGTCACGGCGGCCGAACTGAGCGCGTGGGGCAAGGACGTGGACGAGCGGATGGCCGCCGCCGTCGCTGCCGGAGACCCAGGCCGCGCCGGGACGGTCCTGGCCGAGTACCTCTTACCGGGGCCGCGGACCCGCTGGCTGCGGGAACTGCTGGGACCTGTCGTCGGCCGGCGCGTGCTGGACCCCTCCGGATGCCCCGCCGCGGACGTCCTGACGGAGGCGCGGGCCGAGTTCGCGTTTGATGCGCGGGCGGTACTGCCGCTCATTCGTCCGCCCGTCCTGCTGCTCTGCGGCGGCCGGGACGCGTTCTTCCCGAGGACGGTTGCGGAGGAGACCGCGCAATTGATTCCAGACTGCACCCTGATCGTCTACGAGCGATGGGGCCATATCCGGGCAGGATCGAGCCGGCGGGTGCCGCGCGATGTCCTGGCTTTCGTCCGGAGCCGATGACGGCAGGCGGGGCCCATGGAAGGCTGCCGGGCAGCTACCCGGCGTCCAGGAGCAGGGACATGAAGACGCTGTTGGGGTCGGCTTCGTAGCCGGCAAACGGCGGGCAGTCCGTGAAGCCGTGCCGCTCGTACAGCCGCCGCGCGGGGGCGAAGCACTCCTGGCTCCCCGTCTCCAGGAACAAGCGTTCGTAGCCGCTGTGCCGGGCCTCGGCCAGGAGGTGGCGGAGCAGCGCCGACGCAACGCCGCGCCCGCGGGCTGCATTCGCGGTGCGCATTGACTTGATCTCGGCGTCGCCGGGAGCCAGGTGTTTCAGTGCCGCGCAGCCCAGGAGCCGGGAGTCCTGCCGGGCGGTCCAGAAGCTGATGCCGGGTCCGGCCAGGGCGGCAGGATCAAGGGCGTGGACGCTTTCCGGCGGGGAGGTCGCGTACATGTCGGCGAGGTGTTCGCCCAGGAGCCGCAGGACGTCCTCGCGTTCCGGGGTGTCGCGCCCAATCCGGACCGTGCCGCCCTCGGCGCCTGCCACCTGGGTCAGCGGGGCCGGCGGGCGGCGTGTTCCCGCGCCAGCACCGCGTAGGAGTCATCCGGCGTGCCCGGGGTGAAGCTGCCGTATTTGCGTTCGACGGCGGTCCGGATCAGGAAATCCGCGAGAGCCGGGTTCTTGGGCAGCAGCGAGCCGTGCAGGTAGCTCGCCACGATGTTGCGGTAGCGGGCTCCCTCCTGGCCGTCCGTGCTGTTGTTGCCGGTACCTTTGGCCGTCGTCCCGAGCGGTTCGACGCCCGGTCCCAGTGTGGTCTGGCCGCTGTGGTTTTCGTAGCCGAGGATGTTGCCGAATTCGGGGGAGGAGACCGTGACGTTGCCGATCAGGCGCTCGTCGGTGCCGTGGGTTTCCACGTCCAGGATGCCGATGCCCGGAAGGACCGACCCGAGCCGGGTCTTGAAGAATTTCCCGAAGAGCTGGTACAGCCCGCAGATCACGAGCATCGGGGTGCCCTCGTCGGCCATCTGCTTCAGGGTGGACTCGCGCGAGAGGAGGTCGTCCTGGATGACGAGCTGTCCGCTGTCCTGTCCGCCGCCACCGACAATCAGGTCCACATCTGCCGGGAACGGGTCACCAACGTTGTACTCGAGCAGTTCCGGCGTGTAGCCGTGCCAGCGCAGGCGCTGCGCGAGGACCAGGGCGTTGCCCCAGTCGCCGTAAATGTTCATGTCCCGCGGGTAGAGCTGCAGGACCCGGATGGTTCCCTTGCTGGGGGCCGCGGAATCTTCGGGCGGAAGTTCGTGCCCGAAGGACAGCTCGTGCGGGGTTTCGGGGGATTCGGGGGACGCGGGGGTCATGAGACCACCTCCACTGTGGTGATTTTGGACAGCTCGCGGCGGATGGCCAGCATGGCCGTGTAGGTGCAGAAGATCCTCTTCGGCTTGCCCTCGCCGCCGCGGATGAACGCTGCCAGTGCCGGCGCAATGTCCGTGTCGACGGCGCCGATCGCGACGTTGTCGTACTGCAGCCGCAGCGCCATGTCATACGCGCGGGAGCCCGTGAGCTGGTCCACGCCGCCGTCGCGGAGCGTGTCGAATTCGACGTCCCACAGCCAGGACATGTCCCGGCCGTCGGCGTAGTTGTCGTTGATCGCGATCATCGTGGCGTACCCGGCGGCGGGGAACGATTTGAGGCCGAGCCGGAAACCGCTGGGGTTCTTGACCAGGACCAGTTCCAGCGGCAGGCCATCGACCACGAGGCTTTCGCCGCGGCCGAACGCCGGCGCCACCTTGGACAGCGCCGTGAGCAGGCCGGCCTGGTCGGTCCCGGTGCCGCGGGCGCCGGAGACGCCGCGGGCCAGGGTCAGCGCGGCGGCGGCATTGAAGATGTTGTAGACGCCGCGCAGTTTCATCCCCGTGGTGACCGTCGCGCCGTCGTACTCGAAATCGGCGTCGTCGGCGCCCACGCGGCGCAACACGACGTCGGCGGCGGGCCGGGCGGGGGCGGCCGGCACCGGGCTGCCCGGGGCGGCGCGCATGTCGTCGTCGTTGGGGAAGGTGCTCAGCAGCGAATCGTCGAGCCCGAAGTAGAGCACCTCCGGCCCGTCCAGGGTCTGGGCGATCCGGGCGACGCGCGGGTCTTCCCGGTTCAGGACCACGGTCCCGGTGGTCTTGGACGCGATGTGCTGGAGCARTTCGGCGGTCTTGTCGATCTCGCCGAACCGGTCCAGCTGGTCGCGGAGGACATTGAGCAGGAGGCTGTACTGCGGCGGGACCTTGTTGACGAAGTGGACGGCATGCGCCTCATCCAGTTCCAGGACCGCGACGTCGGCATCGAGCCGGCCCCGCCAGTCGACCTCGCCCAGGAGGGCCGCGGCCACGCCGYGGGTGAAGTTGCTGCCGGTGCGGTTGGTGAAGACTCTCAGTCCCTGGCTCTCGAGCAGTTCCACAACCATCTTGGTGGTGGTGGTCTTCCCGTTCGTGCCACTGACGACGGCGACCCCCAGCGGCAGCGTGGACAGCGTCCGCCGCATGAAATCGGGGTCGATTTTTTCGACCACAAGCCCGGGGAGGGCCGAGCCTCCGCCCCTGAGCCGGGAGACCCGGCGGACGAACTTGCCGAGCGGAACGCTGAAGTAAAGCATGCTCTGTAATATATCCCAGCAGCGGCATGGAACCCGGACGCCCGGGGCCGCTGCATGCTTCTTCCATGCGTGCCGTGCAGGCGCAGAGCATTATGCTGTGGGGATGACCACCCCCTCTTTTTCCCCTGAATCCCGCGTGGGAACGGGGCTCCGGATCGGCGTCCTGGCGCTGCAGGGCGATTTCCGGGAGCATCTGCATGCCGTGGAAGCCGCCGGCGCCGCCGGCGTCGGGATCCGGCGTCCCGCCGAACTCGACGGCCTGGACGGGCTCATCATCCCCGGCGGCGAATCGACCACGATCGACAAGCTCTCCCGGATCTTCGGGCTCCGGGATCCGCTGCGCGAACGCATCCAGGCCGGCCTGCCCGTTTACGGCTCGTGCGCCGGGATGATCCTGCTGGCGGACGAGATCGCGGACCCGGCGAAGGACCTGGCCGGAAACCCGCAGCAGACGTTCGGCGGACTCGACATCACCGTGCGCCGCAACGCCT
Source organism: Arthrobacter sp. 05N33_2 (assembly GCF_056397425.1). NCBI lineage: Bacteria > Bacillati > Actinomycetota > Actinomycetes > Micrococcales > Micrococcaceae > Arthrobacter > Arthrobacter sp. 05N33_2. The sequence goes on along the minus strand of NZ_JBFTNJ010000042.1, from coordinate 14,642 downwards.
TCGGCCGGCAGCGCGAGTCCTTCGAGACGGACCTGGACTTCATGGGGTTAGGGTTCAGCGCCGCGGGCGGGGCAGTCGCCCCGGTCCACGCCGTCTTTATCCGCGGGCCCTGGGTGGAGCGCGTCGGCGACGGCGTCGAAGTCCTTGCCCAGGTGGAACCGTCCAAAGCCGGCCACCCCGAATTCCTGGACGGGACGGCTAGAATTGTTGCAGTGCGTTCCGGCAAGCTGCTGKCCACCTCCTTCCACCCGGAAGTGACGGGGGAGAAGCGCGTGCATGAACTGTTTATTCGAATGATCAGAGGAGAAGCGTAAAGCATGTCAGGCCACTCCAAATGGGCGACGACCAAGCATAAGAAGGCCATCCTTGACAGCCGCCGGGCCAAGTCGTTCGCCAAGCTGATCAAGAACATCGAAGTCGCCGCGCGCATGGGCGGCCCCGACCTCTCCGGCAACCCCAGCCTGGAACTGGCCGTCACCAAGGCGAAAAAGACGTCGGTGCCCGCTGACAATATCGACCGCGCCATCAAGCGCGGCGCCGGGCTCACCGGCGAGGTCGTCGATTACACCGAAATCATGTACGAGTGCCGCGGCCCGCAGGGTTCCGCGCTGCTGATCGAGTGCCTCACGGACAACAAGAACCGTGCCGCCTCCGAGGTCCGGCTCGCCATCTCCCGCAACGGCGGCACGATCGCCGATCCCGGCTCCGTCAGCTACCTCTTCTCCCGCAAGGGCGTCGTCTCGCTGCCGAAGAACGGCCTGACCGAGGACGACGTCCTGATGGCCGTGCTGGATGCCGGGGCCGAGGAAGTCAAGGACAACGGCGACAGCTTCGAGATCCACTCCGAGCCGACCGACCTCCAGGCCATCCGCGATGCCCTCACGGAAGCCGGCATTGAGTACGACACCGACGAGGCCGAGTTTGTGCCGTCCATGCAGGTGCCGCTGGACCTTGATGCCGCGAAGAAGTTCATGAAGCTGGTGGACGCCCTGGAAGAGCTCGACGACGTCCAGAACGTGTACAGCAACGCCGACCTCAGCGACGAAGTGCAGGCCGCACTGGAAGCCGAGTGACCCGCTCACCCAAACGTGACTTTTGGGGCCCGGTCTTGACGGCCCAACCGTGACGCTGCGCGTGTTGGGGGTCGACCCGGGCCTCACCCGTTGCGGGATCGGCGTTGTCGACGTCGAGCGGAACCGGCGGGCCACTTTGGTGGCATTCGGCGTTGTGGGCACCTCACCCGAGGAGAGCCTGGACCAGCGGCTGCTGGTCATCGCCACGTCCATCGACGAGTGGCTGGACCGCTACGAACCCCAGGTCCTCGCCGTGGAGCGGGTCTTTTCCCAGCTCAACGTCAGCACGGTCATGGGGGTGGCGCAGGCCTCCGGTGTGGTCATTGCGGCCGCCGCGCGCCGTGGCATCCCGGTGGCTCTGCACACCCCGTCCGAGGTCAAGGCAGCCGTGACGGGAAGCGGGACCTCGAACAAGGATGCGGTCACCAAGCTGGTGACCAAGATCCTCCGGCTGGACGCGCCTCCGCGCCCTGCCGACGCCGCCGACGCCCTTGCGTTGGCCATCACCCACGCTTGGCGGGCCGGCAGCGGGGCCGCCGTAGCCACGACTGGGCCGGGCAGCCAGTCCCTGACTCCGGCGCAGCGGGCGTGGGCGGACGCGGAGGCAAAAGCGCGCCGTGCGCGCTGAATGTCCGGCTGTGACGCCGCGGGGCTTGGTAGGGTATTCGTAGATATGTTCGGATAGCCGGCGTGCCCGGCTGTACGTTCTTTCATCACCCAGTTGTAGACGCCAGTTAGACCAGGAGCCCGGCCTTGATCAGTTTTCTTCGTGGAACCGTTGCGCATGTTGGCCTGTCCTCCGCCGTGATCGACCTCAACGGCGCCGGCATGAGCGTCAACGCCACACCGCAGACCCTCAGCGGCCTCCGGGTGGGTGAGGAGGGAAAGCTATTCACGTCCCTGATCGTGCGGGAAGACTCGCTGACCCTGTTCGGCTTCGCCAGCGATGACGAACGCGAGGTGTTTGATGTGCTCCTCAGCGTCAGCGGAGTCGGTCCCCGCCTCGCACTGGCGGTGCTGGCCGTCCACGAGCCCGAAGCCATCCGGGTGGCCGCCCACTCCGGCGACGGCAAGGCCTTCACGAAGGTCCCCGGCATCGGACCGAAGGTGGCCGGCCGGATCGTGCTCGAACTAGCCGGCAAGCTTGTGCCGCACGGCACCGCCGGCGCGCCTGTCGCGGCCGTGTCCGCCGAATCCGTCTGGAAGCCGCAGGTGGTGGCCGCGATGACCAGCCTGGGCTGGTCCGAAAAGGATGCCACGGCCAGCATCGACAAGTCCCTTGCCGATTCCCCGGACCTCGCGGCGAACGGCAATGTGGCGGAGATTCTCCGCGCGACGCTGCGCTGGCTGGGCCAGGACGGCGCCCGCGCCGGGAACCGGGTGGGCGCGCGTGGCTGAGCCGTCGATCGTCGCCGGGGGAGAGGAACCGGAGGAGCGGGTCATCGAAGCCGCCCTGCGGCCCAAGAACCTGCACGACTTCGTGGGCCAGCACCGGGTCCGCAAGCAGCTCTCCCTCGTGTTGGAGGCCTCGCGCATGCGTGGGCGCAGCGCGGACCACGTGCTACTCTCGGGCCCTCCCGGCCTGGGCAAGACCACACTGTCCATGATCATCGCCGCCGAAATGAACGTTCCGCTGCGGATCAGCAGCGGCCCGGCCATCCAACACGCGGGCGACCTTGCGGCCATCCTGTCCTCACTCTCTGAGGGCGAGGTCCTGTTCCTGGATGAAATCCACCGCATGTCCCGGCCGGCCGAGGAAATGCTGTACATGGCGATGGAAGATTTCCGCGTCGATATCGTCGTCGGCAAGGGCGCCGGCGCCACGGCCATTCCGCTGGAGCTGCCGCCCTTCACGCTCGTCGGCGCCACCACGCGGGCCGGCCTCCTTCCCGGCCCGCTGCGGGACCGGTTCGGTTTCACCGGCCACCTCGAGTTTTACTCCGTCGAGGAGCTGGAACTGGTCCTGCGCCGCTCCGCCGGCCTGCTGGACCTGAAGGTCAACTCCGCCGGATTCAGCGAGATTGCCGGCCGGTCCCGGGGCACGCCGCGCATCGCCAACCGGCTCCTGCGCCGGGTCCGGGACTGGGCGCTTGTGCACGGCATCGAGCAAATCGACGCGCGGGCGGCCTCCGCGGCCCTGGACATGTATGAGGTGGACAAGCGGGGCCTGGACCGGCTGGACCGTGCCGTTCTCGAGGCCCTCATCACCAAGTTCGGCGGCGGCCCGGTAGGCCTGTCCACGCTCGCGATCGCCGTCGGCGAGGAAACGGAGACCGTGGAAACGGTCGCCGAGCCCTATCTGGTGCGCGAAGGACTCCTGGGCCGGACGCCGCGCGGCCGGATAGCCCTGGCGCCGGCATGGACGCACCTGGGCTTCGCCATTCCGGCCGGCGCCTTCGGCCAGGACCCGCTGGAACTGTTCCAGGCCGACGAGCCGGGCGAGAGCCCGATCGGCGGGTCCGGTGGGGATCTCGGCGAAGAAACCGATCCTCAGTGGATCCGAAACAGCCGCTAGCACCGTTCTTTCAGCTTTTCCCTTTAGACTGGTATGACGCTCGGCACGTCCGGGTTTTGTTTCCGTGGGCGGAGAGCAGGTAGCCGCCGGCGGTCTGGGGGACGGTCTCGCGGCCAGTTTGCTGCGCAGACCCCTGCCCGCGCCGTCAGGAGCAAACGGACGTTGCTGAAAAACAGCTATGCAAGTACAGAACGGAACTTTCCCCTTGGATCTAATGACAATTCTCCTGTTCGTGATGCTTGGCGTGTTCGTCTTCATGATGTTCCGCCGCAACAAGAAAACGCAGCAGCAGCAGGCGCAGCTCCAGTCGAAGTTCGGCCCGGGCGTCGAGGTCATGACGAGTTTCGGGCTGTTCGGCCGGATCGTCGACATTGACGAAGCGGAGAACAAGGTCACGCTTGAGCTTTCCCCGGGCAACACGGCCACGGTGCACCGCCAGGCCGTCACCAAAATTGTGGAGCCGGTTGTCGCCGCCGAGGAGCCCACGGTCGTTCCCGACGACGCGTCCTCGCTGACCACCGAGAAGCTGGGTGCTGAGGGGACCGACGCCAGCGCCCCCGTCCACGACGCGCCGCGCACCGAAACGCCCGAGGAAACCCTGCGCCGCCTCAACGACGAAGGCAAAAAAGACAGCTAGTCTGCCTACCTGAGCTATCCCGCGAAGCAACGGTTGCGGGCATCCGTCGGCGGGGCCCAGAGCCCGCGCCGGCGGATCCGCCGTAAATAATAGAAAGATCGACAATGGCACGAACTGGCCCCAAAAACTCAGCCATCAGGATGCTGGTCTGGCTTGGCGTAATCATCGCCGCCATGACGGCTGTCCTGGCGGGCGGCACGATGGCCGGCCAGGCGGGCTGGGCTCCAAAGCTCGCACTGGACCTTGAAGGTGGCACCCAGATGATCCTGGCGCCCAAGGTTGAGGGCGGTTCGGGTATCACCGAAGACCAGCTCAACCAGGCCGTGGCGATCATTCGCCAGCGCGTGGACGGCTCGGGCGTCGCGGAAGCGGAAATCAGCACGCAGTCCGGCCGCAACGTCGTCGTCAGCCTCCCGGGAACCCCTGCCAAGGAAACCCGTGCGCTGATCCAGGCTTCCGCCGACATGAACTTCCGCCCGGTCATCCAGACCGGCCCCGGCGCAGCGGTCCCCGCCGCCTCCAGGACCCCGGATGCCCAGCTGCCGAAGCCGACAGCCGCGCCCGCCAACAGCAGCGATGAGAACTGGATTACCCCCGAGGTCTACAAGCAGTTCGAGGCCCTCGACTGCGACAACCCCTCCCAGGACAAGCAGCAGCGCTCCGACCCGACCAAGCCGCTGGTGACCTGCGAGCCGGCCTCGGCCAAGTCGCCGGCCATCAAGTACATCCTCGGTCCGGTGGAGGTGAAGGGCTCGAACATCAAGTCCTCCTCGTTCCAGCTGCAGCGCGGCGCCCAGGGTGCCGTGACCAATGAATGGGCCGTCAACATCCAGTTCGATGACGCGGGCACCACCAAGTTCAAGGAAATCACCGAGCGCCTGTACCAGTTCTACGCCGCCGGCGGCGGCCAGACCGGCTCGGATCCGAAATCCCAGTTCGCAATCGTCCTGGACGACCAGGTCATCTCCGCCCCGCGCTCCCTCGCCGTCATCACCGACGGCCGGCCGCAGATCACCGGCGGATTCACCGAGGAGTCGGCCAAGGCCCTCTCCGACCAGCTCCGTTTCGGTGCCCTGCCGATCAGCTTCGAAATCCAGAGCGAACAGCAGATCTCGGCAACCCTCGGCGGTGAGCAGCTCCGCATGGGTATGCTCGCCGGCGTGATCGGCCTCCTGTTGGTGTTTGTCTACTCGCTGTTCCAGTACCGGGCCCTTGGCCTCGTGACCGTGGCATCCCTCGTGATCGCCGGGGTGCTGACGTTCTTGGCCATCGCCATCCTCGGCTGGACCGAAAACTACCGGCTTTCGCTCGCCGGCGTCGCGGGCCTGATCGTGGCCATCGGCCAGACAGCCGACTCGTTCATCGTCTACTTCGAACGCATCCGCGATGAGCTCCGCGAAGGCCGCGGCCTGGTCTCGGCCGTCGAAAACGGCTGGAAGCGGGCCAAGCGCACCATCCTCGCGTCCAAGGCCGTGAACCTTCTCGCCGCCGTCGTGCTGTTCTTCGTGGCAGTGGGCAACGTCCGCGGCTTCGCGTTCACCCTCGGCCTCACCGCGATCGCCGACCTCATCGTCGTCTTCATGTTCACCCACCCCACCCTGCAGCTGCTGGCCCGGACCAAGTTCTTCGGCGAAGGCCACCGGTTCTCGGGCCTGGACCCGAAGCGCCTCGGCGCCGTCCCGCTGTACCGCGGTGCCGGCCGGGTCCGGACCCCGGAGGACAAGCCCGTGGCAGTGGTGCGCGCGAAGAACACCGGCGCCGCCGCCGAGGCAGAACGCCGGATGACCATTGCAGAACGCCGCCTCGCCGAAAAGCAGGAGCAGGCACAACAGGCACAGCTCGCCGGTACCTCCAAGAGCGCGTCCAAGGAGGGCAAGTAAATGGTCAACTTCTCAACATTCGGCAATGAGCTGTACACGGGCAAGCGCTCGTACGACTTCGTCGGCTACAGGAAGCTGTGGTTCCTGATTGCCGGGATCGCCGTCGCCCTCTCCATCCTGATCCCGGTCGCCAAGGGTGGGTTCAACCTCGGCATCGAGTTCCGCGGCGGCTCCGAGTTCACGGTCTCCAACGTCAAGACCACCGAGGCCTCCCTCGGCGAGAAGGCCGTCAAGGACGTCGTGTCGGGATCCGTGCCGCGCGTGGCTAACGTCGCGGGTACCACCATGCGCATCCAGACGGACAAGCTCTCCGACGACGAGACGCTGCAGATTAAGGAAGGCCTCACCAAGGCCTACGGTGTGACCGATAACGAAGTCACCTCGACCTTCGTCGGCCCCACCTGGGGTGCGGACGTCACGAAGCAGGCSCTGWTGGGCCTGGCRATCTTYGTSGGMCTSGCCGCSGTSCTGATGGCGCTSTACTTCCGGACCTGGAAGATGTCGCTCTCGGCACTTGTCGGCATGGCCGTCACGATGTTCGTGACCGCCGGTGTTTACGGCCTCAGCGACTTCGAAGTAACGCCGTCGGCCATCATCGGCTTCCTCACGGTGCTCAGCTACTCGCTGTACGACACCGTGGTGGTGTTCGACAAGATCCGGGAGAACACCTCGGACATGCAGGCCTCCACCCGGCGGACCTTCGCCGAAGAGGTCAACCTCGCCATCAACCAGACCCTGGTCCGGTCCATCAACACCATGGTGGTGGCCATCCTGCCGGTCGGTGCGATCCTCTTCATCGGGGCCGGGCTGCTCGGTGCCGGAACGCTGCGGGACCTGTCCCTGGCGCTGTTCGTGGGCATCCTGGTGGGCACTGCCGCCACGATCTTCATCGCGGCTCCGCTTTACGCCGCGCTGCGGCAGGGAGAACCCGACCTGGTCAAGCAGGCCAAACGGGTGGAACAGAGGCGTGCTGACGCGGCAGCCAAGGCCGAGTCGCCGGCGTCGCCCGCCACGGCCTGAACCGTCCCCAGCGGCCACAAACGGGCCGGAGACCGTCGTTTTCGACGGCCTCCGGCCCGTCGCCGTATCCCCGCCGGTTATCGAAGTATCCTGCTGCGGGAATACACTTGAATAATTAACCGGTCGCGAGAGGTGCTCCATTGGAAGAACGTTCGACGCCGGTGCCGGAGGCACCTGCGGACAAGGGCCAAGGCCAGGGTTCACAGACTGGCCTGGTGGTTCCCGGACGCCCCGATGTTCCCGTGCCGGTGGACAACTCCGGTGCCCGGCCCACTTTTCCCGGCCGGCGCGAGCGCACGAGGTCCCGACTTGCCCGGCTGACGGGCCGTGGCACTCCGGCCTACTCGCCGATTTTGGAGCCGTTGCTGCGCACTGTGCGCGCCAACAACCCCAAAGAGGATTTCGATCTCATCCAGCGTGCCTTCGTGGTCGCCGAGCGCTGCCACCGGGGCCAGAAGCGCAAGAGCGGCGACCCGTACATCACCCACCCCGTCGCGGTGGCCACCATCCTCGCCGAACTCGGCCTCAGCGGCACCACGCTGGCCGCGGCCCTGCTGCACGACACCGTCGAAGACACGTCTTACACCCTCGCCGACCTCAAGACCGAGTTCGGTCCGGAAGTGGCCATGCTSGTGGACGGCGTSACGAARCTGGACAAGGTCAGCTTCGGTGARGCRGCCCAGTCCGAGACCGTGCGCAAGATGGTCGTCGCGATGGCCAAGGACATCCGSGTCCTGATGATCAAACTYGCCGACCGGCTCCACAATGCCCGCACGTGGCGTTTTGTCTCGGCTGAGTCCTCGGCCCGCAAGGCCCGGGAAACGCTGGAAATCTTCGCGCCGCTGGCCCACCGGCTTGGCATGAATACCATCAAGTGGGAGCTGGAGGATCTGTCCTTCGCTGCCCTCTATCCCAAGGTGTACGAGGAAATCGTGCGCATGGTGGGGGACCGGACCCCGGAACGCGAAAAGAACCTGGCTGTCATCCGCAACCAAATCACCGAGGACCTCAGGGCCGCGAAGATCAAGGCCACGATCACCGGGCGGCCAAAGCACTACTACTCGATCTATCAGAAGATGATCGTCCGCGACAAAGACTTCGACGACATCAACGACCTCATGGGCGTGCGCGTCCTGGTCGATTCTGTCCGGGACTGTTACGCGGCCCTGGGCGCGATGCACTCGCGCTGGAACCCCCTGCCCGGGCGGTTCAAGGACTACATCGCGATGCCCAAGTTCAACATGTACCAGTCGCTGCACACCACGGTGATCGGTCCCGGCGGCAAGCCGGTGGAAATCCAGATCCGCACCCACGAGATGCACCGGCGGGCCGAGTACGGCGTSGCCGCGCACTGGAAGTACAAGGACCAGCCGAACCGGACGGCGGCCGGCCCCGGCAGCCCGCGCGACGGCGACATGGGCTGGCTGCGTTCCCTCGTGGACTGGCAGCAGGAAACGTCGGACCCCGGCGAATTCCTTGACTCCCTGCGCTTTGAAATCAACGCCCGGGAAGTGTTCGTCTTCACCCCCAAGGGCGAGGTCATGGCACTCCCCGCCGGGTCCACGCCCGTCGACTTCGCGTACGCCGTGCACACCGAGGTGGGCCACCGGACTATCGGCGCACGCGTCAACGGCAAGCTCGTTCCGCTCAACAGCGAACTGAACCACGGCGACTGGGTCGAGATCTTCACCTCGAAGGCCGAAGGCGCCGGCCCCAGCCAGGACTGGCAGCACTTCGTCAAGAGTGCCCGGGCCCGGAACAAGATCAGGCAATGGTTCAGCAAGGAACGCCGCGAGGAAGCGATTGACCGCGGCAAGGACCTCCTGACCAAAGCGATGCGGAAGCAAAACCTTCCACTGCAGCGGCTCATGACCCACGACGCCCTCGCTGCGATCGCAGAGGACTTCAAATACGCTGACATCTCCGGGCTCTACGCCGGCGTGGGCGACGGCCATACCTCCGCCCAGTCCGTGATGGAACGCCTGGTGGAGAGCCTGGGCGGGAATGAGCACCCGGACGATGCCCTCACCGAGGTCTCCATCCCCACCCAGGTCAGCAAGGCCCGGTTCTCCGATTCCGGCGTCGTTGTCCGCGGCGTGGACGACGTCTGGGTCAAGCTCGCCCGGTGCTGCACGCCGGTCCCGCCGGATCCGATCCTGGGCTTCGTCACCCGTGGCTCCGGGGTCTCCGTGCACCGGACCGACTGCACCAACGTGAGCGGCCTGATGGACCAGCCGGACAGGATCGTGGAGGTGGACTGGGCCCCCACACAGTCCAGCGTGTTCCTGGTGGAGATCCAGGTCGAGGCGCTGGACCGCAAATCGTTGCTCTCCGACGTCACCCGGGTGCTCTCGGAAAACCACKTCAACATCCTGGCGGCGAGCGTGCACACGTCCACGGACCGGGTGGCAATCTCCAAGTTTGCCTTCGAGATGGGCGACCCGAAGTACCTTAGCCACGTGCTCAGCGCGGTCCGCAGGATCGACGGCGTCTTCGACGTGTACCGCACCACCGGAAACCGCCGCCGCAGCTGACCCGGCAGTTCAGGCCTCGGTCCAGGCTTACTGGACGGGATCTTCTGGCGCCGCCGGCTCTGCCGCGAGGGCGGCGAGCTTCGCCAGGGCCGCCCGCTTATGCGGAACGCGCGGACTCGCCTCCACGGCGAGCCTGAGCAGCCGCAGGCGGACGCCCAGCTCGGGACGAGCCAACAGCGCCCTGAGGGCCGGCACGGCCCGCTCCGCGTCCACGTGCATCGCCACGTCCACCGCCGTGCGCAGCGGGCTGGACACCATCAGGCCTCCCATGCTCACGACGTCGAACGGCCCCAGCCGAACTTCGTGGAAGGTGCAGCCGCGCACGGACCGCAGACTGGAAATCCGCCGGTTGGCGTCAACCAGCAGCGCCAGGCGGTCCGGTTCCGTGGCACACCCATAGATCCATGCCGCGGTCATCCGGCCAGCCACGACCCGCTGCCGGATCGCCGGCGCCACCACCAGGGCCGCGGCCCGCGCGCGAAGCTGGGGACTGGCATGGGATCCGGGCGGCAGGTAGCCGCGCTGATACAGCTGCGTCAGCACGCCGTCGGCGGCCATGGCCTGCAGCTCCGGCCAGGAGAACAGCGCGCCGGGGGAGTAGAGCTCGCAGTGTTCCGGCCCCGGACCTGGACTTGGAGTCCCCGGCACCGGAGCTCCCGGCACCAGGGCGTGCCGGCCCGGATCCGGCGGAGCGGTGGGAGCGCGGGGCATGATTACCATTCCGCCATCGTTCCCGGTTCCCCGGACATAGAACAGGCCCCGTACCGGTCATGTGGATAACCGAAACGGGGCCTGGACTGACCTGCTGGTGTACTTCGTACTGGGGTGCCGTGTGCCTAGGAGAGTTCGCTCGCTGAGCGTTCGAGCTGCTCCAGCCAGGCCTGGCGTGCCTCGAGGGCTTCCCGGGCGGCCTTGATCTTGCGCTCGTCGCCGGCCTTCTCCGCCTTGGCCAGATCTTCCTTGAGGCCGGCAATAGCGGCCTCGAGCTGGGTGAGGGCGCTGTTGGTGCGCGCCTTTGTCTCCGGGTTGGAACGCTTCCAGTTTTCGTCCTCGGCGTGGCGGACAGYGTCCTCCACCTTCCTCAGACCGGCTTCGATGCGGCCCATGTCGGCGCGCGGCACCTTGCCGGCCTCTTCCCAGCGGTCCCGGATGGACTGCAGCGACTTCTTGGCTGCCGCGAGATCCTTGATCGGCAGGAGCTCGTTGGCTTCCACCAGGAGCGCTTCCTTTACCACCAGGTTCGCACCGTACTCCTGGTCGATCTCGTCGTTGGCTGCCTGGCGGTTGGTGAAGAAGACGTCCTGGGCGGCGCGGAAGCGGGCCCACAGCGCGTCGTCGTCCTTGCGGCTGGCGCGGGGTGAGGCTTTCCACTCATCCATCAGGCGGCGGTACTCGCCGGCGGCAAAACCCCAGTCGGTCGAGGAGGAAAGGGCCTCGGCCTCGGTGATCAGCTTCTCCTTTGCGGCCTTGGCCGCCGAATTGTTGCTGTCCAGCTGGGAGAAGTACGCGCGGCGGTGCCGGTCAAACACCGTGCGGGCGGCGCGGAATCGCTTCCACAGTGCGTCCTCGTTGCTGCGGCCGAGGCGGACGCCGCTCTTCTGGGCGGTCTTCCAGCTCTCGAAGAGTTCGTTCATCCGCGCGCTGGAGGTCTTCCACTGGATCTGCGCGGGATCGTGGCCGGCAATTTCCTCGGCCTCGGCCACGATGGCCTCGCGGGCGGCAAGCTCAGCGGCGCGGACAGCGTCGTGCTCGGCCTTCTCAGCCTTTTCCAGCTCGCCGATCTGTGTCACCAGAGCGTCCAGCCGGGCCTCGGCGGAGCGGATGTCGCCCACCATGTTCCGCTCGGCGAGCTGCTCGCGCAGGTGCGTGACGGTCTTCTGCATGTCCGCGGTGGGCGCCTTGGAGCTCACCCGCTGTTCCAGCAGGACGATCTGGGCCACGACGTCCTCGAACTTCCGGGCGAAGTAGCCCAGGGCCTCGTCCTCGCTGACACCCGGGTACTGGCCTACGGGGTATTCCGTGCCGTCAACGGTCAGGAAGACGTGGCCGTCGCCTTCAACACGGCCCCAGCGGGCCGCTTCGGCCAGTGAAGCTGCGGAGGACACGGCCGCCGGGGCCGGAGCCGGTGCGGCCGCGGACGGCTTGGCCTTCGGCCGGCCGGCAAACGCTGCCGGGCTCGGCGCGGGACGCGCGGCCGGCGCGGGACCCGGCGTCGGAACCGGGGCGGCGGTGGCTGCAGCTTGGTCAACAGGCTCGGCCGTCTCCGCCGGCTCGGCAGGTTCTGCCGGAACGGCCGTCTCCGCCGGCTCGGCAGGTTCTGCCGGAACGGCCGTCTCCGCCGGCTCGGCAGGTTCTGCCGGAACGGCGGGCACAGTGGCCTCGGGTGCCTCGGCGGGTGCCTCGGCGGGTTCCTCGCTGGTCGCGGTTGGGGCCTCGGGTGCCGCAGTCTCGCCGTCGGCGTCTACGGCAGCGCCTGCACTCTCGGCGGGGGTCGCCTCGGTTTCGGTTTCGTTGGCAGCTGCTGTTGCCAATGTTTCGTCGGATTTCTGACTGTCTGTCACCGCTAGAAGTCTTTCGCTTGGAGGGAAATACCGGGACCAGGGCCTTGGGGGCCGCGGCTGGTTACTTCAGTGAGAACGAGTCTATCGTGACTGGTTCCGCAGGTGCGCCGTCGGTGGCGTTGTCGCCGGGCTTCAGTCCGGCAGCGGCAATACCGCCCACCACGTCGAGTCCAGAGGTCACCTTGCCCACCACCGTATAGCCCCCGGCGGCATCCGCTGGAATGACGGTGTCCTTGTACACAATGAAGAATTGGGTGCCGTTACCGTTGGCGTTCCCGCCGGTCCGGGCCACTGCGATGGTTCCGGCGGGGTACTTGTTGTCCGTCGGGGTGTTTTCCAGCGGGCCCCAGGTGTAGCTCGGATCGCTGCTGCCGTCACCTGCCTTGGAACCGCACTGGAGTACGCCGAAGTTCTCCGCCGTGGTCAGCCGGTGGCAGCTGACGCCGTCGTAGAACTTTTGGTCGGCAAGGGATTTGAAGACCGCCGCGGCCTGGGGGGCCTTCGTGCCGTCGAGTTCGACGCCGAGCGTGCCGCGGTTCAGCTTGAGCTCGCCCGTGAACGTCTTGCCCGCGGCAGTCTCCGGCTTGGGGATGTTCGCACCGTTCGTCGGGGCCGCTGTGGGTGAGGCGGACGCCGACGGGCTGTTCAGTCCCTCCTGCGCGGCCGCGAATTCCTCTTCGGTTGGGTTTGAGGCGAAGGCGGTCAGCTGAAGCACCAAGGCCAGGCCAATTGCGGCCGTGCCGGCGCTGATGGCGAAGACGTTGTCGCGCTTGCGGCGCTTGTCCTGGTCCCGGCGCAGGCCGCGCCTGGCCTCCATCTGCTGGACGCGCCGCTTCGCCTCGCGTGCGCTGCGTGAACTGGCCGCCAAAGGTCCTCCTGGTTGTATGGCCGCCACCATGACGGGGCCGTAGGCGCCGTCGCGGTAGCAGCAGCAAGCTGCCGGCAGTCCCGCAGGGTCCGGCTCCGTTGGAAGAAGCGGGCGCCGAACGCATAAACTGACTGCCGCACACAGTTTATGCACGACTGGCCGGTCTGCCGCTTATCTTCGTTACGTTTCGACAGAGAGAATGCCGCCTGACGCCCGCGCCCGAAGATACTGCAGTAGCAACGCGATACCGCAGTGGTAACCAGAGGAGAAAATTTCACCATGGCACGCACAGCCTCCCTGTCAGGATTCCCCGAGTGGCTTCCCGAGGAGCGGCTGGTGGAACTCCATGTGCTGGACACGCTGCGCCGGACCTTCGAGCTTCATGGTTTCTCCTCGATCGAGACCCGCGCCGTGGAGACGGTGGGCCAGTTGCTGCGCAAGGGGGAAATCGATAAAGAGGTCTATGGCCTGAGCCGGCTCCAGGACGATGAGGACTCCGCGGCCAAGGTTGACCCGCATGCCCTTGCCCTGCACTTCGACCTCACCGTGCCCTTCGCCCGGTATGTCGTGGAAAACGCCGGCTACCTGGCGTTCCCGTTCCGCCGTTACCAGATCCAGAAGGTCTGGCGCGGCGAACGTCCCCAGGAGGGACGGGCCCGCGAGTTCACCCAGGCGGACATCGACGTCGTCGGCGACGGCGAACTGCCGTTCCGGTACGACGTTGAAATCGCGCTGGTGATTGCCGAGGCGCTCAACGCGCTGCCCATCCCCGACTTCCTGCTGCGGATCAACAACCGCAAGCTGGCCGAGGGCTTCTACACCGGGATCGGCCTCACGGACACCGCGGGCGTCCTGCGCAGCATCGACAAACTCGAGAAGGTCGGCCCGGCGAAGGTGGCCGAGTTGCTCAAGGAGGAACTCGGCGCCACTGACGATCAGGCGCAGGCTGCCCTGAAGCTCGCGGGCATCCGCACCACGGACACGTCCTTTGTGGAGCAGGTCCGGGCGCTCGGCGTCACCAACGAGCTGTTGGAGGAAGGCCTGAACGAGCTGGAGCAGGTCATTGCGGCCGCCGTCCAGCACGCGCCGGGACGGGTCGTCGCCGATCTCAGCATCGCCCGCGGCCTCGATTACTACACCGGCACCGTGGTGGAAACCGTCCTGGTGGGGCACGAGCAGCTGGGCTCGATCTGCTCCGGCGGCCGCTACGACGCCCTGGCGAGCAAGGGCAACCGCAAGTTCCCCGGCGTCGGCCTCTCGATCGGCGTGACCCGGCTGGTGTCGCGGATCCTGAGCCAGGACCTGGCCAAAGCCACCCGCTCCGTGCCGACCGCCGTGCTGGTGACGCTCAACAACGACGACAGCTGGGCCGCCGCACAGGATGTCGCCGCGCAGCTGCGCAGCCGGGGCATCGCCACGGAGGTCGCCGCGAAGGCCGAGAAGTTCGGCAAGCAGATCAAGTTCGCCGACCGTCGCGGCATTCCYTTTGTCTGGTTCACTGACGACGACGGCAAGCACCAGGTCAAAGACATCCGCACGGGCGAGCAGTACGAC
>NZ_JBFTNJ010000041.1:0-30265 GCF_056397425.1 Arthrobacter sp. 05N33_2 | reverse complement strand
CCACCATGGAGTGGATCGATGGCAACATCGGCTCCAAGGTCACCATGAAGTACCCGGCCGTCTACCTCGTGGGCGAAGGCGCCAAGGGCGAGACCCTTTCCATCGCGTTCGCCGGCGAAGCCGTCAAGCGCCACTCGCACGGCGGCGGCGTCGGCGTACCGGACAGCTCACGCGCCGGCCGCCTGACCTCCTACAAGCTGGCGGACTTCAAACCGCTGACCGGCATGGAGGAGGACTGGCGCTTCACCCCGCTCAAGCGSCTCCGCGGCCTKCACACCGAGGTCCTCACCGGTGCGGCGCCGGCCGTGAGCGTCACCGCTCCGGACAGCGTCAGGGTCGAGACCGTCGGCCGTGACGACCGCCGGATCGGCTCCGCCGCCATCCCCGAGGACCGCGTCTCCGCGAACGCCTGGGAGAACTTCGCCGAGGCCACCGTCATCACGGTCCCGTCCGAGGTCGAGGTGGAGGGCGAGGTCAGCGTGCTGCTGACCGGCCAGGGCACCGAAGCTTCCGCGCAGCACGTCGTGATCGTCGCGGAAAAGTTCTCCAAGTCCGTCGTCGTCCTGGACCACCAGGGCACCGCCGTCGTCTCGGAAAACATCGAAATCCTCGTTGAGGACGGCGCGCAGCTGACCGTCATCTCGCTCCAGGAATGGAACGACGACGCCGTCCACGCCTCCTCCCAGCAGGCGAAGCTCGGCCGCGACGCGAAGTTCAAGCACATCGTCGTCAGCCTCGGCGGCGACCTTGTGCGGGTCACGCCTTCGGCACGCTTCACCGCCCCGGGCGCCGAAGTGGAACTGTTCGGCCTGTACTTCGCCGACGCCGGCCAGCACCTCGA
The DNA here is from genome assembly GCF_056397425.1 of Arthrobacter sp. 05N33_2. Taxonomy (NCBI): domain Bacteria; kingdom Bacillati; phylum Actinomycetota; class Actinomycetes; order Micrococcales; family Micrococcaceae; genus Arthrobacter; species Arthrobacter sp. 05N33_2. Next base: position 29,424 of record NZ_JBFTNJ010000041.1, on the reverse strand, counting down.
GCAGCGCCTGTTCGTTGACCACGCCGTGGCCAACTGCAAGTCCAACGTCCTGTACAAGGGCGCCCTGCAGGGCCGCAACGCGCACACCGTGTGGGTCGGTGACGTTCTGATCCGCAAGGAAGCAGAAGGCACCGACACCTACGAGGCCAACCGCAACCTGGTCCTGACCGACGGTGCCCGCGCCGATTCCGTGCCGAACCTTGAGATTGAGACCGGCCTGATCGCCGGCGCCGGCCACGCCAGCGCCACCGGACGATTCGATGATCAGCACCTGTTCTACCTGATGGCCCGTGGCATCCCGGAAGAGGTGGCCCGCCGCCTGGTGGTCCGCGGGTTCCTGAACGAGATCATCCAGAAGATCAACGTTCCGGCCATCGAAGAGCGCCTCACGGAAGCCGTCGAGCGCGAACTCGCGGCGACCAACCACTAGTGCGCAGCACCAGAGAACACGGACGACATCAATGACTGAACAGCCAAAGGGCGAGCTAGTCTGCAACGCCAGCGAGATCCAACTCAAGCAGGCGCTGCGGATCCTGATCGACGACTACCCGGTAGCGATCGTGAAGGACTCGATGGGGGAGATCCACGCCATCGGCGACACCTGCTCGCACGCGGACATTTCGCTCTCCGAAGGAGAAGTCGAAGGCTGCAAGATCGAGTGCTGGGGCCACGGCTCCCAGTTCGACCTGCGCAGCGGCGAGCCGCTCCAGCTGCCGGCCTATGATCCCGTTCCCGTGTTTGCCGTGACCGTCCTGGATGACGAGGTCTACGTGGACTTCACCAACGTCCTGAACGGCGCCGAGGCTCCCAACTTCAGCTAGCTGCCTGCAGCCGGCAACCCGCACAAGAAAACTTATCGCCAAGAAAACGCACAGTGCCGAGGGCACGGTGCAGAGGAGAACAAGACACATGTCGACTCTTGAGATCAAGGACCTGCACGTCAGCATTGACACCGAGCAGGGCACCAAGGAAATCCTGAAGGGCGTCAGCCTGACCATCAGGACCGGCGAGACGCACGCCATCATGGGCCCCAACGGCTCCGGCAAGTCCACGCTGGCGTCCACCATCGCCGGGCACCCGCGCTACAACGTCACCTCCGGCACGATCACCCTCGACGGTGAAGACGTCCTCGCCATGAGCGTCGACGAGCGCGCCCGCGCCGGCCTGTTCCTCGCCATGCAGTACCCTGTCGAGGTCCCGGGCGTGAGCATGACCAACTTCCTGCGCACCGCCAAGACCGCGATCGACGGCGAAGCCCCCAAGCTGCGCACGTGGACCAAGGACGTCAAGGCCGCCATGGCGCAGCTGCGCATCGACGCCGACTTCACCCAGCGCAACGTCAACGAAGGCTTCTCCGGCGGCGAGAAGAAGCGCGTCGAGATCCTCCAGCTCGAGCTCTTCAAGCCGAAGTTCGCCATCCTCGACGAGACCGACTCCGGCCTGGACGTCGACGCGCTCAAGGTTGTCTCCGAGGGCGTCAACCGCGCCCACGGCGAAGGCAACATGGGCACCCTGCTCATCACGCACTACACCCGGATCCTGCGCTACATCAAGCCGGACTTCGTGCACGTGTTCGTCGATGGCCAGGTTGTGGAAGAGGGCGGCCCGGAGCTCGCCGACCGCCTCGAAGACGAAGGCTACGACCGCTACGCCACCGGCGCAGGGGCGGCCACCATCGCTGCCGCCAYGGCTGCAGCCCAGGCGTAGTTAGGACTCCGCAATGACCGAACTCAATGTGGCCCGCACGGGCCTCGAGGATGTCGAAGAGGCGCTCAAGGATGTGATCGACCCGGAACTCGGGGTGAACATCGTTGATCTGGGCCTGCTGTACGGTCTGAAGTACTCGGACGACGACGGCGCCCTGCTGATCGACATGACGCTCACCACCGCTGCCTGCCCGCTCACCGACGTGATCGAGGAGCAGGTCGGCAAGGCCCTGGACGGGATCGTCGACGACTGGCGGCTCAACTGGGTGTGGATGCCGCCATGGGGTCCGGAACGGATCACCGAGGACGGCCGCGACCAGATGCGAGCCCTGGGCTTCAACATCTAGGTCCCCACCGCCTCCCTAATTACGCCGACGGCGGCCCCTCCTCATTGAGGCGGGGCCGCCGTCGTCATTTCGTTCCGGCGTTCCCGCCGCCGTTCCCATATCGTCCCGGCGGTGGTCTGATAAAGACAACGGGTCCACACGCTTCGGGCCGGGCACGCCGTCGAACAGGAGGCACACGGGAATGGATGCCACGCCACCGCCGCGGCCCTCCGATGCGGGCAAGGACTTCGTGGTTGTCGAGGACAGCGGCGAGTTCTCCTACTACCGGTCCCGGGAAGCCCTGCTGGCCGACTTCGAATATGTCGGCGAAGCTCCGTGCATCATGGACCGCAGCGCCACTACCTACCGGCTGGAGCTGGACGAGAACCGCCACCTGCGCATGGGACCGCCCCTGGGATCGGTGGAGTTCCACTGGCTGCGCCAGGCCCTCGCCGAGGCGCGTGACGTGCATCCCGAATCCCTCCGGCTGCAACGGGTTGACCCCGTCGGGCTCGCCGGGCTCGTGGCCGGACTGTTCGAGACGCTGCAGCTGGAACGCGGAACCGATGCTGAGCTGGGACTTTGGAGCCTGGACATCGACGGTCTGGCGACGCGGCGCAATGCGCTGGCCGACGTCGACCGCCTCCTGGCCGGAAACGACCGGCTGGAATCGGTCCTCGTGACCGACCCCTTCGGGCACCAATACCGGCCCGTGTGGCACGCAAAGCACCGGCACCTGGGCCACGCCGGATTCCTCAGCTACGTCGAGGTCCCGATCCGGCGCCGGCAGCGCGGGTGAGGCCTCGGGTTTAGGCCCGAGAGTTGGGCCGAAGGGTTGGGGCCAGGGGGTGGGGCTAAGGCGTTGCCACCGCGAACGTGTCGCACTTGTTGATGTCCCCGGTGGTGTACCCCTGGTAGAACCACTTCTGCCGCTGGGCACTTGAGCCATGGGTCCATGCCTCCGGTGAGACGCGGCCCGTGGCGGCCTTCTGGATGCGGTCATCACCGACGGCGGAGGCCGCCGACAGGGCGTCCTTCACGTCCTGGTCAGTGAAGGGGTCGAGATAGGGCTGGCCGGTCTTGGGATCCGCCTGCGTCGTTGCATAGTGGGCCCACAGCCCTGCGTAGCAGTCTGCCTGGAGCTCAACCCGGACACCCCCGGAGCCGGGGCCCTGCGGATCCTGTTGCGCCCGGTCGAGGTCGCCAAGCAGGTTCTGGACGTGGTGGCCGAATTCGTGGGCCACCACATATTCCTGCGCCAGGGGACCGCCTGAGGAGCCAAACCGGTCCACAAGCTCCTGGAAGAAGCCGGGATCGAAGTACGCCGTGGTGTCAACGGGGCAGTAGAACGGCCCCACGTCCGAGGTGGCGGCGCCGCAGCCGGTGTTGGTTCCGCCGGTGAAGATCACTGCCTTCGGCCGCGGGTACTTGGTGTTGTACTGCGACAAATAGGCCGGCCAGAAGGCGTTCAGGCTGTTCACCGTGCCGGTGATCCTGCAGTCGAGGCGGGCGTCGGCGTCGGCGCCGGTCTGGCAGGCGGGGGCAGAGCCCTGGCTCTGCGACTGGGGCTCCTGGACGGTGCCGGCCAGACCCTCGAGAAGCTGGGGGTTGATGCCAAAGAGGGCTGCCAGCAGCAGGATGATGCCGCCGCCGATCCCGCCGCCGATCATCGGGCCGCGGCCCATCCTGCGACGGTCCTGGACTTGTGACGGGTCCAGCGGGGCGTTGTCGTTAAAGCTCATGGAGTCACAATATCCCGCACACGCAGCCGCGGCGCCCGGCAACGCTAAAGTTGGTTCGATGCCTTTTCTCGACAGACTCCAGCGCTGGGCCGATGACCGTCCCGACGAGACAGCCGTCGTCGTGTCCGGAGAGCACCTCAGCTGGTCTGCCCTGCGGGACAACGCGGCGGCCCTGGTGCCCTCGGCGCCGGCCATCACTGTGCTGTCCGAACAAAATTCAACTCACTTCGCCATAGCGTTCGCCGCGGCCGTGGCTGGTGAGCGGCAGTGCGCCGTGTTGGACCCGGCCTGGCCCCAGCAACTCCAGGACGGCATCACCGCCCGCATCGCCGGGACGGAAACGGGTCCGGCGCGTGCAGTTCCCGGGCCGGACCCGTTCTTGGTCGACGGGCCGCCGGAGACCTCGTTCCTGGTCGGCCTGACGTCCGGCACGACCTCGGTGCCCAAGGCGTTCACCCGCTCGCGGCGGTCCTGGCAGGAATCCTTCGAGGCCTCCATCGAATTCTTCGCACTGACGCAGGACGACAAGTCCCTGGCTCCCGGGCCGCTCGCGGCAAGCCTGAACCTCTACGCCCTCGCCGAATGCCTGTATGCCGGCGCCGAGTTCCACAGCCTGGACCACTTCGACGTCGGTGCCGCCCACGCGGCCGTCAGCCACGACGGCATCACCCGCCTGGTCGTGGTGCCCACCATGCTCCGGCTGCTCAGCGAGCGGGGCCTTACCGGCGGTGTCGATGCCTCCGGCATCCGCAGCATCATCTGCGCCGGTTCCAAGCTGGACGCCCGGACGCTGGAGGCGGCCCGGCGCTGGGCCCCCAACGCGACCATTTTCGAGTACTACGGCGCCTCCGAGCTCAGCTTCGYCTCGGGCGCCGGGTTGCGCCCGGGCGAGCCCGTCGAGCCGGGCGGGACCGGCATCGGGAAGCCCTTTCCCGGCGTCGAAATCCGCATCCTCGGCGACGACGGCGCCGAACTCCCGGACGGCAGCGACGGCAACATCTGCGTCCGCAGCGGCATGGTCAGCAACGGCTACCTGTGGGGTGACGACGGCCAGGCGCTGCGCTGTTTCGACGGCTGGTACACCGTGGGGGACCAGGGCTACCTCTCCGACGGGACCCTGCACATGCTGGGCCGCCGCTCCGACATGATCATCACCGCCGGCACCAACGTCTACCCGCATGAGGTCGAGATGGCGCTGGCCTCCGTCCCGGGCGTCGCGGCGGCCGTGGCGGCCGGCATGCTTGACGATCTTCGCGGCCAGCGCGTCGTGGCCGGCGTCGTGCCCTCGCACGGGGCGGTCACCGCCACCCAGCTGCGGTCCGGGATCGACGATGTGCTGGCCCGGAACAAGCGCCCCCTGGAGTACTTCGTGCTGACTGAGCTGCCCCTGACGGACCGCGGCAAAATCAGCCGGCAGCTGCTGCTGGACTGGGTGGCCCGGAACGATCCCAGGATCCGGCGTCTTGGCTGAGCCGCGCGCGGGCAGCGGGCCGGCAGCACCCGGGCAGCCGACCCGCGGACCGTCTTTTCGCGGGCGGTCTGTTCCCGGGCTGTCGTTCCTCGGGCTACTGCCCGAGGACAGGCAGCCGGTGATCATCGCCGCGCGCCGGACGCCGCTGTGCCGGGCCAACGGGGCCCTGAAGAAGCTCCGTGCCCACGAACTCCTGGCTCCGGTGCTCCGCAGCCTGCTCGCCGATGCCGGCGCCGGCGCAACCGCAGAGGCCGTGACCGACGTCGTGATCGGCAACGCCGTGGGCGGCGGCGGGAACGTGGCCCGGCTCGCCGCGCTGGAGGCGGGCCTGCCGGTCACCGTCCCCGGCGTCACCGTGGACCGGCAATGCGGCTCCGGTCTGGACGCGATCGTCCTGGCCTCCCGGCTGGTCGCGGCGGGCGGCGGCGGCCTGTACCTCGCGGGCGGCGTCGAGAGCATCAGCACGGCTCCGCTCCGCGCCCACCGCAACGACGACGGCAGCCCGGACTTCTACAGCCGGGCCCAGTTCGCGCCGCTGAGCTTCGGCGACCCCGACATGGGGGTGGCGGCCGAAAACGTCGCCGCCCACTTCGGCATCAGCCGGCAACGCCAGGACGCTTTCGCGCTCCGCAGCCACCAACGCGCCTCGGCAGCCGCGGCCGCCGGGACGTTCGACGCCGAAATCGTGCCCCTCGCCGCCGGCTCCGGCGAGTCCGCGGCAGCCGACGACGGTCCGCGGCCGAGTCTTGGCCCGGCCCTGATGGCCCGTTTCCCGCCTGTATTTGCCAGCGGCGGCACGGTCACGGCCGGTAACTCCTGTTTCGACGCCGACGGTGCCGCCGCCGTCGTTGTCACGTCCATGGAGCGGGCCCGGCAGCTGGGCGCCGCCGACGGGCTGCTGGTCCTGGGAACCGACACTGCCGGGGTGGCGCCGCAGCTGCTCGGCATCGGCGCGGCCGCGGCGGCCGAACGGCTCCTCGCGGCACACGGACTGACGGCCGCGGACGTGGGCCTGGTGGAATTCAACGAGGCCTTCGCGGCCCAGACGCTCGCATGCTTTGACCAGCTGGGGATTGACCCAGAGCTGGCGAACCTCGACGGCGGGGCCCTGGCCCTTGGTCACGCCTATGGAGCCTCGGGCGCGGTGCTGGTCACCCGGCTGCTGGCACAGGCCCGCAGGTCCCCGGAGCCGGGGCAGCTTTCCCTGGCGATGATCAGCATCGCAGGCGGCATGGGCACGGCCGCACTGCTGGGGTACGCGCGCCTGACCTGACCCCGGGAGGGGGGACATGTGCGTGGCAGGTGCCGGCGGGGGACATGCCCGGTCCTGGGCACGAGGAGTGGACATATGGGCCACATGTTCACTGGCTGCGGGCAGGGGAGGGCATGCCCATTCTTCGCCTGGACACCGGGGGGACATGCCCATTCTTCGCGGCGCAGGGTGGACATATAGGCCAAATCTCCACTTGCGGCGGTGAACTGCTCCCCGGAAGTTGGACTGAGATATTCAGTTCCGACTCCCGGGGAGCAGTTCGCGGCCGGGGGAGGGCATGTCCACCGGGGGAGGCAGCGGAACCGCGGCCCGGCCATCCGGGCCTAGTCCTCCGGGTCCTCCGGCTCGCCCAGCCCACGGGCGGCGAGGGCTTCGCCGGTCTGCCGGGCGAAGGCCACCGTGCTGATGAAGACGGGCAACACCAGGGCCCGCGGGTTGCGTTCGAGCCCGCGCGCCCGGGCCGAGTCGCGCACGTCCGTGTAGGCCCCGGCAACGAACGGGATGCTGCGGAGCATGATGGCGATGGTCAGGGCGAAGCGTTCCGGGTCCGCACCGAAGCGCCGGAACGGCCGGGCAAGCGACGCCACGCCGTCGAGGAGTGCCTGCACAGGAGTGGTGGCGGTCAGGATAGACGCCGCGACGACGCAGACCAGGACGTTCAGGACGATCCGGGCGGCGGTCGGTGCGCCCAGCTGCCACCATTGAAAAAGCCCGATCGCCACGAGTACCGGAAGAACCGGACGCACCGCGCGGAACAGCCGGGCCGGGCCGGCCCCGCTGAGCAGGAACAGTCCGCAGAGCAGCACCAGCATGACGGCCGACACGGCCCAGTCCGCGATCAGGAACGACGTCATTCCGCACCCAACGACCAGCAGGAACTTCAGCCACAGCGGCGCACGGTGGACCAGGGACGAGCCCGGCACATACGCCGCCAGCAGGAAGCCGTGACCGCTCACGCCTGCTCCCGCCGGGCCTGGTCGGGCACGGCCCGCTCCAGCCGGCCGCCGGCTACGCCGCCGAGCCCACCGCCTGCTGGGACGCCGTCAGCCGCTGGCAGGCCCGCCGCGCACAGGGCGCGGTAACGGGCGACGGCGGTTGCCGGTTCGCCGTCGAACACCACCTTCCCGGCATCCACCACCAGGACGCGGTCCATGTCCAGTGCCAGCTCGAGGTCGTGGGTGGACAGAATCACCTGCTGGCGGAGCCCGGCGAGGGTGCGCCGCAGGAGTTCGCGGTTCCGCAGATCCAGCAGCGTGGACGGCTCGTCCAGGACCAGCACCTCCGGATCGACGGCCAGGACCGCGGCCAGCGCCAGGAGCTGGCGTTCGCCGCCGGAGAGCTCATAGATGCTTTGGTCCGCCAGCGGCAGGAGACCGAACCGTTCCAGCACCGACTCCGCGTGGGCCCTGCGCTCGGTGGCGTTGCGGATGGAGCGGCGCAGGGACAGTTCCACATCCTCGCGTCCGGTGGGCATGACGAGCTGGGAGAGCGGGTCGGTGAACACGAAGCCCACGCGGCGGCGGACCTCACGGACGGCCCGGACGGTATCGGCGCCGTCGACTCTCACGGTGCCGTCGCTGGGTGCCACGAGGCCGTTCAGGAGCCTCAGGAGGGTGGACTTGCCCGAGCCGTTGGCCCCGATAACCCCGATCCGCCGTTCCGTCAGGTCGAGCGAAAACTCCTGGAGCAGCGTCTTGGGTGCGGGGCGGCCGTCAACCGGCACCCGCACCGAAACCCGGTCCAGGACGATGATGCTCACGGGCGGGTGTCAACCGTCCGGACACGGCGCAGCAGCAGGTCCGGGAAGGCCTTGTGCAGGGCCAAGGCGATGCTGACGGCCAGGACGTTCTTGATGATGTCGCCGGGGTAGAACACGAGATCGGCCAGGAAGGCTTTGGAGAAGTCCAGCTTGGCGTTGACCATCATGCCCAGGATGCCCAGGCCGTGGATGAAGACGATGCTGCTCACCATGGCGGCGGCGAACAAGAGGATGGCACGCAGTCTGCCTTTGCGGTTGGCGGTGCGCTTGAGCACGACGACGGTCAGCCAGCCGACGGCCGTGGCGGCCAGCAGGAACCCGATGATGTAGCCGGCGGAGGGTCCGGCGAGGACGCCCAGCCCGCTGCGGCCGCCACTGAAGATCGGCAAGCCGGCGAAGCCCAGGAGCAGGTACAGGCCGACGGCGGCGAAGGCCCGGCCAGGGCCCAGGGCCAGGCCCGTGAGCATGACGGCTAGGGTCTGCAGCGTGATGGGCACGCCGAGGCCGCCTACGGGAATGGCGGCGATCAGTGCCGAAGCGGCCACCAGGGCGGCGAAGACGGCGATGAGGCCAAGGTCGGTGGCATTCCAGCGGACCCGGCGGCGCGGGGTCCTGGCTGCGGCGGGACGGTCGGTTTGCGTCATGATGTTCCTGTCGGGGTGCTGCTCAGGGAGCTGCGGCGGAAATATGGATTGTGATATTGACTGTACGGCCGCCGCGCGGACGGTTTTTTGTAGGCGCCCCACTAACGCGCGGCCCGGTTGCTGGAGGGCACCGCCAATGAACACGGCCAGCCGGCCGGGCCAGCATCGCGACGGCGGCTGCCTGCTGCCATACGTGCCAATGTCAGGGAGCCGGGGTGGTGCCGGTAGACTTGCAGAGGCCGTGCTCTCGCATCGCCCTGCCCCGGCCCCGCCCAGACTCCACCCGTCGTGCCGCGGCATTCCCTGTTGTGAAAGGCCTTAGCTGCATTGATTACCGTCCAGGATCTYGAACTGCGCGCCGGCGCCCGCCTCCTCATGGACCRGGTGAGCTTCCGGATCGACAAGGGAGACAAGATCGGTCTGGTCGGCCGTAACGGTGCAGGCAAGACAACGCTGACCCGGGTGCTTGCGGGCGAGGGCCTGCCCGCCGCCGGTAAGGTAACCCGCACCGGCGAAATCGGCTACCTGCCGCAGGATCCGCGCACCCCGGACATGGAGCAGCTCGCGCGGGACCGGATCCTGTCCGTCCGCGGCCTGGACATTGCCGTGGGCAAGCTCCGCCTGGCGCACGAAGAGATGGCCAGCGAGGACGCTACGGTCCAGCGCAAGGCGATGAACCGCTATGACCGGCTTGAATCCGAATTCCTGGCCGCCGGCGGCTATGCCGCCGAAGCCGAGGCGGCAGCGATCTGCTCGAACCTCGCCCTGCCGGACCGGCTGCTGAACCAGCCGCTCAAGACCCTGTCCGGTGGACAGCGGCGCCGCGTCGAGCTTGCGCGCATCCTGTACTCGGACGCCGAAACCATGCTCCTCGATGAGCCCACCAACCACCTCGACGCCGATTCCATCTCCTGGCTCCGTGAGTTCCTCAAGAACCACCAGGGCGGGCTGATCGTCATCAGCCACGACACCGAACTGCTCGAAGCGACGGTCAACAAGGTCTTCCTCCTCGACCCCAACCGCGCGCAGATCGACTTCTACAACATGGACTGGAAGCGCTACCTCAACCAGCGCGAAACGGACGAGCGCGCCCGCAAGCGTGAGCGGGCCAATGCGGAAAAGAAGGCCCAGGTCCTCATCGACCAGGCCAACAAAATGCGCGCCAAGGCCACCAAGGCCGTCGCCGCCCAGAACATGGCCAAGCGTGCCGAGCGCCTGCTCGGCGGCCTCGAAGCCGTCCGCGCGACCGACCGCGTGGCAGCACTGCGCTTCCCGGATCCGTCACCCTGCGGCAAGACCCCGCTCACCGCGGACGGCCTCAGCAAGTCCTACGGCTCGCTGGAGATCTTCACCGACGTCGACCTTGCCATTGACCGCGGGTCCAAGGTGGTCATCCTGGGCCTCAACGGCGCCGGCAAGACCACGCTGCTGCGGATGCTGGCCGGCGTCGACAAGCCGGACACCGGCGAAGTCGTTGCGGGCCACGGCCTGAAGGTGGGCTACTACGCGCAGGAGCACGAGACGCTCGACGTGGACCGCACTGTCCTGCAGAACATGCGCTCCTCCGCCCCGGACATGAACGACGCGGAAGTCCGCAACATCCTGGGCTCATTCCTGTTCTCCGGCGACGACGTCGACAAGCCCGCCGGTGTGCTCTCCGGCGGCGAGAAGACCCGGCTGGCGCTGGCCACCATCGTGGCCTCGAGCGCGAACGTGCTGCTCCTCGACGAACCCACCAACAACCTGGACCCCGCCAGCCGCGCCGAAATCCTCGGGGCCCTGAGCAACTACACCGGCGCCGTCGTCCTGGTCAGCCACGATGAGGGCGCCGTCGAGGCGCTCARCCCGGAGCGTGTCGTCCTGYTTCCCGACGGCATCGAGGACCACTGGAACGAAGACTACCTGGACCTCATCACGCTGGCGTAAGTCACCCAACCGACCCGCAGCCGGGGCCGTGCCCGGCACTGAAAACGGCCCCAGCAGCGAGGCAGCCGGGTCAGCGGACCGGCATCTCTTCCGCGCCCGTGATCCGGTGCAGGTCCGCGTAGCTGATCGAGAACATCGAGTTGTGGTCCCCTGCCCCCGCCCAGAGCACGCGGTGGGCCGACAACGACTCATCCAGCAGGGTCCGGATCTTCTCCGAGTGGCCTACCGGGGCGACGCCGCCGACCTCCTGGCCGGTGTGGGCCAGGACGAACTCGGGGGAGGCACGACGGATCTTGCCCGTGCCCAGCCGGTCCGCGACCTTGCGGACGTCCACCTTGGCCGCGCCGCTGGCCAGGATGAGCAGCGGGGTGCCTTCGAGCTCGAACACCAGGCTGTTGGTGATCGCCGCGACATTGCAGCCCAGCGCGGCGGCGGCCGCTGCCGCCGTCGGCACCTTCGCGTCGAACACCGTCACGGTGTCCTGGGCGCCCAGGGCGGTGAGGGCACGCTTGACGTTGGCCACCGGGCCGGGAAAGGCGTCAGGGCTCATCGCTCAGAACCCCTGGGCGTCGAGGATGGCGTCTTCCTCTTCTTCCGCCGTCGCGTTCTTGCGCTTCCGCGGAGCAGGACGACGGCGGGCCACCGGGCCGCTGGAGTGCAGGAACACGCCCTCGGCGGCCTCGGCTTCGGCGTCCTCCGCGTCGATCGCGGCGTTGCGGGCCTGCTGCCTGGCCGCGTAGCCGAACCCGACGAACATCAGCACGCCGAACGCGAACCACTGCAGGGAGTAGGACAGGTGGGTGCCCTCATCAGTGGTCGGTTTAGGGAACGGGAACGGCATGTCCTGCACCGACGGCGACTCGGAGGCCAGCTGTCCGTAGGCGCCCGTCAGCAGCGGATAGCCCAGCTGCCCGGAATAGGCGGAAAGGTCGATCGAGGCCAGCTGTCCGTCAGGGGCGCCGCGCTGCAGCTCGGGCTCGGCCGGCTTGAGGCGGGCAACCACCGTCACCGGCCCCTGCGGCGGGGCAGGCACTGAGTCGGGCCGTCCCGGGGTGTTGTTGCCGATGGGCAGCCAGCCACGGTCGATCACCACGGTTTCGCCGGACTGGAGCTTGAAGGGGACCACCACCTCGTAGCCGGGCTGGCCGTTGAGCGGGCGGTTGCGGACAATGCGCTGGCCGGCGGCGTCGTAGCTGCCCTTCAGTTCCACCTGGGTCCACTCCCGCTCCGGATTCAGCCGGCTGAACTGGTCGCGGACATCGGCGAACGGCACGGGGGTGGCCGAGTAGTTGGAGACCACCCGGTTGATTTCGGCCAGGGTCTCGGCGCGGCGGTCCATCTGCCACCGGCCCAGCCCAACGCAGCCGGCAGCGAAAATCGCGGCCAGCAACAAGTACCCCAGCCATTTACTGGAGAAGAGAAAGCGGTACATTCAGCCGATCCTGCCTGACGGGTCGAGAGGGGCGGTCACTGGCGGGAGGGGGACGTTCTCTGCGCCGAGGACCACAGTCTCTTTCCACAGTCCGCGCGTCTGGAGGTAGTCCTCAAGCCACGCGCGGTGCTCCCCGCACGCCAGCCAGATCTTGCGCCGCTCCGGGGTGTGGATCTTGGGATTGTTCCACAGCAGCTGCCATTCCGCCGCCGCGCGGCAGGCTTTCCGCGAGCAGACGGTGCCCGGGGCCGCGGCCTTGTCCCCCCCGGTCCCGGCCAGGTCAAAGAGATTCATGAAGCTGCCCGTCCGTGGTCGTCGTCGTTCTCATCTTCGATCAGCTCACCCTGCAGCAGCGTCCCTGCACCGTCTGCGCCGTCGTTCAAATCCTGCCCGTTTGGATCCTGCCCGGCGGGGCCCGCGGTTTCCGGTGCGTCCAGCTCTGCGAGCGGAGCATAGTCCAGGAGCGAGTCACTGTGGATTTCCGCCTTGTCGCTGCCATTGGCGATCACCACCGCCACCCAGGGCAGGAAGACGGCGCCGGCAATCGGCAGGAGCTTGAACCAGCCATCCACGACAAAAATCAGGATCAGGCAGACCATGCGGATGCCCATGGCGATGGCATACTTCACCATCCGCTGGTGCATCTCGTCCGAGTGCGCAGCAGCGGCGTCGGTGATGCTGTGCACCTCGGTACCGCCGGACTCGGAGTCCGGCCTCCCGGGCACATGCGCACCGGGTCGGTTTTTGAGTGTCACGGCTGTCAGATCACGCTCCCAAGGCTTACTTCGATTCTCTCACCATCGGCGGAGCCGCCCAAACGGGAGCGAACCGGGCGCTAAGATCGGAGGCAGGAAAATTCCAGCCCCCAGCGCGGCCCTCCCTGCCGCAGAATCCCGGAGCCCCATATGACTGACACAACCACCACTGGCCGCAGCGTTCTGATCACCGGCGGAAACCGCGGGATCGGCCTGGCCATCGCCGAGTCCTTCCTGGCCAACGGCGACAAGGTGGCCGTGACCTTCCGCAGCGAATCGTCGCTGCCCGAGGGCATCCTCGGCGTCAAAGCGGACGTCACGGACGAAGCGTCGGTGGACGCCGCGTTCGCGGAAGTCGAAGCCGCCCACGGCCCGGTGGAAGTCCTTGTGGCCAATGCCGGCATCACCAAGGACACGCTCCTGATGCGGATGAGCGAAGACGACTTCACCTCGGTGATCGACACGAACCTCACGGGCGCCTTCCGGGTGATCAAGCGCGCATCCAAGGGCATGATCCGGGCGCGCAAGGGCCGCGTGGTGCTGATTTCCTCCGTCTCCGGCCTCTACGGCGCGCCGGGCCAGATCAACTACTCYGCSTCCAAGGCMGGCCTGGTSGGMATCGCCCGSTCSCTSACCCGCGAGCTSGGCGCSCGCGGSATCACCGCGAATGTGGTSGCGCCCGGCTTCATCAACACCGACATGACGGCCGAGCTGCCCGAGGCCACGCAGAAGGACTACCTGACCAAGGTTCCCGCCGGCCGCTTCGCCGAGGCCTCCGAGGTCGCCAACGTCGTGCGCTGGATCGCCAGCGACGAAGCGTCCTACATTTCCGGTGCGGTCATTCCGGTCGACGGCGGCCTCGGAATGGGCCACTAGCCCCTGACGCAGCAGGACGACGCAGGACTCCTGCGGAGCACAGCGGACGACGGCGGATTCCGCCGTCGTCCGCTGTGCTGTGTCCGCTTGTTCTGTGTCCGCTTGTTCTGAGTCCGCTGTCTATTGCAACCCGGACCGGGCCACTGGAGACGCACAGTTTTCCGGGCCGGGTTCCGGGCCGGGTTCCGGGCCGGGTTCCGCGCCGGGCCTTTTTGCCCTTGGCTCCGGGGCTCCTGGAGCGTGTAATGGGCTCACAGCCCCTGACCATGCCGCGGCAGGGGCGTGGACGCAGGAGGAAATCATGAGTGATCTCAGCAAATGGACGCCCTCGGACATGCTGGAACCGGTCCGCCGCTTCCTTGACGGTGATCTGTCCATAGCGCCAGGGATCAAGATCGAACAGTTCCAGGAGGGCACCACCCTGGTGGTGCGGGCGGAAGCGCCGGGGATCGACCCGGACCGGGACGTCGACGTCTCGGTCGGCGAGGGCGTGCTAAATATTGCGGTCGAGCGGCGGGAGTCGTCCGAGCACAAGAGCAAGGACGGTTACCGCTCGGAGTTCCGCTACGGCCGGGCCGCCCGGAGCATCGCGCTGCCCGCGGGGGTGAGGGAAGAAGACATCACCGCCACGTACAAGGACGGCGTCCTGGAAGTCCGCGCACCGGCGCCCAAGGTTGTGACCGGTGAAGCGACGACGAAGATCCGGATCGACCGCGGCTGACCCACCCCCGGCATGTTCAAGCCACGTGACGACGGAACTACGCCGCCGGGGCTTCTTTGTGGATGCTGAACAACTGTAATGGTGCGGTCCGCTGGCATGATGGATTGCAGACCCACAGTATTTGGACGTTTGGAACAAAGGAGCTCGTATGGGACTGCTGGAGAACAAGACTGCGATCGTGACCGGTTCGTCGCGCGGAATCGGCGCCGAAGTGGCCAAAATCCTCGCCGCCGAGGGTGCGGCCGTCGTCGTCAACTACCGCCAGAAGGCGCCGCGCGCCAACAAGGTCGTCGCCGAGATCGAAGCCGACGGCGGCCGTGCCGCGGCCGTCGGGGCGGACCTCACCACCCAGGAAGGCGTCCAGGCCCTCGCCAGCGCCGCGATGGAGAACTTCGGCTCGCTCGACCTCCTGGTCCTCAACGCCTCCGGCGGCATGGAGACCGGCATGGAAGAGGGCTACGCGCTGAAGCTGAACCGCGACGCCCAGGTGAACATGCTCAACGCCGCCGTCGCGCTCATGCCCCACGGCTCGCGCGTGGTCTTCGTGACCAGCCACCAGGCCCACTTCATCGACACGGTGCCCACCATGCCCGAGTACGAGCCCGTGGCCCGCAGCAAGCGCGCCGGCGAGGATGCACTCCGGGCACTCGTCCCGAACCTGGCCGAGAAGGGGATCACGCTCGTGGTCGTCTCCGGCGACATGATCGAGGGCACCGTCACGGCCACCCTGCTTGACCGGTCCAACCCCGGCGCCATCGAGGCCCGCCGCGCAGAAGCCGGCAAGCTGTACTCRGTCAAGGAGTTTGCCGCCGAGGTCGCCAAGATGGCCTCGGCCGATGTCGAAACCGGCCACACGGAATACGTTGGCGGTGCGGATTATTTCGGTAAGACCGCGGACCAGGCAGCGGATAAGAGCTCCAGCTAGGCGCAGGCCGCCACGCGCGCCGGGATGTCGCGTAGAGAAGGCACGTCCCGGCAATGCTTGACTAAACATTGCCGGAACGTGCCTTCCCGGTTAATGCATCAGACTCCGGCGATATACCGGACGGCGTCAAGATAGGGAAGGTTGACGGCGGCGTCCGCGGCAGCGCGGACGGCCGGCTTCGCGTTGAAGGCGATGCCGATCCCGGCGGCGCCCAGCATGTCGAGGTCGTTCGCGCCGTCGCCCACGGCGATCGTGTGTTCCATCGGGATGCCCTCGGCCGCAGCCCATTCGCGCAGGTACTTCTCCTTGGCCGCCCGGTCGATCACGTCGCCGAGCACCTTGCCGGTCAAGGCGCCGTCGACGATTTCGAGTTCGTTCGCGATCCAGTAGTGCAGCCCCAGGTCTTCGGCGATCGGCCGGAGGATCTGGTTGAAGCCGCCGGACACGACGGCCACGGCATGGCCGGCAGCCTGGAACGCCGCCACCAGCTCGGCGGCGCCCTCGGTCAGCCTGACCTCGGCGCGGACCGACTCGACGACGTCCGCGGGCAGCCCCGCGAGGACCGCCACCCGGGCGTGCAGGCTCTGGGCGAAGTCCAGCTCGCCGCGCATGGCCGCCTCGGTCACCGCCGTCACTTCCTCGCGCTTGCCGGCGTAGGCGGCCAGCAGCTCGATCACTTCCTGCTGGATGAGGGTGGAGTCCACGTCCATGATGAGGAACTTCCGGGGCGCGCTGCGCAGTGCTGCCGGAACCAGGGCCGTGTCGACGCCCTCGATGCCGGCGGCCGCCAGCGCACGGCGCGCACCGTCCAGGCGGGCTTCCGCAACCGCGGCGGCTGTGGCGGCGTCTGCAGTCCGTCCGTCCCGTCCGGTGTCCGGGCGGCTGTCCGCTCCGCCGGCCTGGGAGTCGCCCCGGGAGGAGTCCAGTGAGTCGTCCTGCACACTGTCCAGGGCGCAGTCGACGGCGTATACCTCGAAGCGGGCGTCGCCGGTCCGGGTTTCCGCCCCGACGCCCAGCCCGGCGGCCGTCAGGAGCGAACGCAGCCGCTGGATGTCGGGAAGGGACAGTTTCAGGCCGTAGCTCACTGCGGTCACGTTCGAACTCATGGCCTCAATCCTAGCGAGCGGGCGGCGGGCGGCCCGAATTCGTTGCGCCCGGGCGGGCGCCGCGTGACGCTCCACGGCAGGGCGCGGCGCCGGTTATCAGTCGCCCGCTTTTTTGTCCTAGTGTCTACTCCTATGAGTGATGTTCTTGAAATGGCCGGGGTCAGTGTTGTACGTGGGGCGAAGACGCTCCTGGACAAGGTCGACTGGCAGGTCAAAGAGGGCGAACGCTGGGTGATCCTGGGCCCCAACGGCGCCGGCAAGACCACGCTCCTCCAGCTGGCCGCGGCCCGCATCCACCCGACCTCCGGAATGGCGGGCATCCTCGAGGAAGTCCTCGGCGCCGTCGACGTCTTCGAGCTCCGCCCCCGGATCGGGCTGTCCTCCGCTGCGCTGGCCAGCCAGATCCCCGAGCACGAGAAGGTCCTCAACGTGGTGGTCACCGCCGCGTACGGCGTGACCGGCCGCTGGCGCGAGGGCTACGAGAAGGACGACGAGCGGCGCGCCTTCGGGCTGCTGAACGAGTGGGGGATGGGCCCGCTGCTCAACCGCCCCTTCGCCTCGCTTTCCGAGGGGGAGCGCAAGCGCGTCCAGATTGCCCGCGCCCTCATGACCGATCCCGAGCTCCTGCTCCTGGACGAGCCGGCCGCGGGGCTCGACCTCGGCGGCCRCGAGGACCTGGTCCAGCGCCTGAGCGAACTCGCCCGCGACGACGCCGCCCCGGCGATCGTCCTGGTCACCCACCACCTCGAAGAAGTGCCGCCAGGCTTCACGCACGCGATGCTCATGCGCGACGGCGGCGTCGTGGCTTCCGGCCCGCTGCAGGAGGTCCTCACGGCGGAAAACCTGAGCGAAACGTTCGGCCTGCCGCTGGACGTCAGCGTCAACGCGGGCCGGTACACCGCGACCGCCAGCCGCTGACGGGGCCGCTGACCGCGCGTGGAGCTCCTCAATAGCGCCCTCATATTCTTCGCCGGGCTGTGGGCGGGCACCATCAACAGCGTCGTCGGATCCGGCACCCTGGTCACGTTCCCGGTGCTGATCGCCCTGGGCTACGCCCCCGTCACGGCCTCCATCAGCAACGCCATGGGGCTCGTGGCCGGCAACGCCACCGGCGCCTGGGGCTACCGGAAAGAACTCGAGGGCCGCGGCAAGCAGCTGCTCCGGCTCCTGCCGGCCTCCCTGCTGGGTGCCGTCACCGGCGCTTATCTGCTGTTGCACCTGCCCGAGAAAGTCTTCTACTACGCCGCCCCCGTCCTGATCGTGCTGGCCCTGCTGATGGTGGTCTTCCAGCCGCGGCTGCAGCGGTGGGTGAGGAACCGCGAGGAGAACCCCGAGCACGCGATCCGGGACCGCCGCCACGGTGTCCTGCTCGTGGTGCTGGTGTACCTCGCCGGCGTCTACGGCGGCTACTTCGTCGCGGCCCAGGGCATCCTGCTAGTCGGCATCCTGGGCGTGTTCATGACCGGGACCATCCAGAACGCCAACGCGATGAAGAACTTCCTGGTCCTGGGCGTGAACGTGGTGGCCGCAGCCTCCTACCTCCTGTTCGCCTTCGACCGGATCGACTGGGGTGTGGTCGGGCTGATCGCCGTGAGCTCCCTGATCGGCGGCGTGATTGGCTCCAGGGTGGGGCGCCGGCTCTCTCCGGCGGTCCTGCGCGGGGTCATCTTCACCCTGGGCCTGGTGGCGCTGGGGTTCATGACCGCCAACCTGTTCAAATAGCCCTTCCAACAGCCTCCCAGGAATGACCTGCCCGTGACCTTTCACTTTCTTGAATCCGCCGACGACCCGCGGGTTGCGGACTACACGCAGCTCACGGACGTGCACCTGCGCAAAATCCGGGAACCCGCCGAGGGCCTGTACATCGCCGAGTCCTCCCGCGTCCTGCGCCGGGCCCTGGCCGCAGGGCACCGGCCGCGGTCCTTCTTCCTGGCCGAGAAGTGGGCCRGGGACCTCTCCGACGTCTTTGAGCAGTACCCGGACGTCCCGGCCTACATCGGCCCCGCGGCGCTGCTGGAGCAAATCACCGGTTTCCACCTGCACCGCGGCGCCATGGCCGCCATGCACCGGCCCGCCCCGGTGCCGCTGGCGGACCTGCTCGCCGGAGCCCGCCGGGTTGCGGTGCTGGAGGACATCGTGGACCACACGAACGTCGGGGCCATTTTCCGCTCGGCCGCGGCCTTGGGCGTGGATGCCGTCCTGGTCTCGCCGCGCTGCGGGGATCCGCTCTACCGCCGCAGCGTGCGGGTCAGCATGGGCACCGTGTTCCAGGTTCCGTGGGCCCGGCTGGAGGACTGGGCGGAAGGCCTGGCCGCGCTGCAGGAGCAAGGCTTCACCGTGGCGGCCATGGAACTCACGGATGACGCGGTGGACCTCGACGTGCTCGCGGCGCGCCGCCCGGAGCGGCTGGCCCTGGTGCTGGGCACGGAAGGCGCGGGCATGAGCGAAGGAACCCTGGCCGCCGTCGACCTCGCAGTGAAAATCCCGATGCGCCCGGGCGTCGATTCGCTCAACGTCGCCGCGGCGTCGGCGGTGGCGTTCTGGGAGCTCCGCCCGAAGGACTGAGGCCCCTGCATCGTGCGGCGGCCGCGCCGCGCTGACGTGCGCCAATGGTGTTCGTCAGCGGTCCGGGGATCGGCTATCATTGATAGCTGGCCGTCCGGTGCTTTCCGCCGGCCATCCCATTCATACCTGGCARCTGGCAAAATCCAGTTGYGYGAACAAAGGTCCMATTATGAAGTCTAATACTCACCCGAAGTACGAAGCTGTTGTTTTCAACGACCTGGCTTCCGGCGTCAAGTTCCTGACCAAGTCCACCGTGTCTTCTTCGAAGACCATCGAGTGGGAAGACGGCAACACCTACCCGGTCATCGACGTCGAAATCTCCTCCGAGTCCCACCCGTTCTACACGGGCAAGCAGCGCATCATGGACTCCGCAGGCCGCGTCGAGCGCTTCAACGCTCGCTTCAAGGGCTTCGGCGGCAAGAAGTAACTTTCTTCCCCAAGGTCTTATGGAAAGCCCGCACCGGCAACGGTGCGGGCTTTCTGCGTCTCTGCTGCTGTTCCGGCTAAACGGGTGACCCGGGTTCCCGGGTTCCCGGACGCATGCGGCAGGATGGAGGTCATGACATCCCATCCCGCGGCCACCGCCCCCAGCCCCGACGACGACGGCGGCGGCCGTCACCACGGCGAATACAAGGTCCCGGGCGGCAAGCTCGTGGTCGCCGACTTCGACGTCGTCGACGGCGTCCTGGCCCACGTCTCGCTGAGCGGGGACTTCTTCCTCGAACCCGACGAGGCGCTGCCGGAGATTAAYCGGGCGCTCACCGGGCTGCCCGTCGAGACCAGTGCCTCGGACATCGCGGACGCCGTGACGGCGGCGCTGCCCGAAGGCACCGTGCTGTTCGGTTTTTCCGCCGACGCCGTCGCCGTCACCGTCCGCCGCGCCCTGGCGAAGGCCACCGGCTGGGCGGACCACCACTGGAACATCATCGCCCCGTCAGTCCTCCCCACCCACGTCAACGTCGCCCTGGATGAGGTCCTCACCGAGGAAGTCGGCGCCGGGCGGCGCAATCCCACCCTGCGGTTCTGGGACTGGGAGGAGYCCTCCGTGGTGATCGGTAGCTTCCAGTCCGTCCGCAACGAACTCCATCCCGAGGGCGTGGCCCGGCACGGCATCAGCGTGGTCCGGCGGATCAGCGGCGGGGGAGCRATGTTCATGGAGGCCGGGAACTGCATCACCTACTCGCTGTACCTGCCGCAGACCCTCGTGGACGGCATCAGCTTCGCGGACTCGTACCGTTTCCTCGACGCCTGGGTGATGGCGGCCCTGGAAAAGGTCGGCATCAGCGCCTTCTACGTGCCGCTCAACGACATCGCTACGGAGCACGGCAAGATCGGCGGGGCGGCGCAGAAGCGGCTCGCCAACGGAGGGATGCTGCACCACGTCACCATGAGCTACGACATCGACGCCGGGAAGATGGTGGAGGTCCTGCGGATCGGCAAGGAGAAACTGTCCGACAAGGGCACCAGGAGCGCCAAGAAGCGCGTGGATCCGCTCCGCCGCCAGACCGGCCTGGCCCGCGCCGAAATCGTTGCAGCGATGATGGACGTCTTCGCCGAACGCTACGGCGCGACACCGTCCGTCCTCACCGACGCCGAGCTGGAGGCCGCCCGCCGCCGCGTGGAGACCAAGTTCGGCACCACGGAGTGGCTGCACCGGGTCCCGTAGGAGCCTGTTCTTTAAGAAGCCCGCTCCCTAACAGCCTTCATCCCCATCGGCTGCTCCCCACCGGCACCCTCGCCTCGCAAGCTCGGCCAGGGAACCCTGCCGGCGTGGGCCCAGCCGCCGATTTCAGCCGTCAAAAGGGCCGTTACGGAGCAGTCGATGGTGCCTGGGCCGGTGCTGTCAGTGCCTGCGCCCTGAGGGAACGGTGCAGCTGGCTGCGCTGTTCGATGATGATCCGGCGCAGGGCACGCGGCGCATCAGGGTGGGCGGCCAGCCACTGGTCGGTGCGGACAATCACGGCGTGGGTTTCGGGCGTTCCGCCGTCCAGGTCCTGTGCCGCGGGGTAGAAGCCGCGGATAATCCGGCTGGCGATCTCGATGCTCCGGTCCGCCCAGACGTCCTCGAGGGATTCGAAGTACGGGTCGATGAACCCGGCCAGCAGGGAGGCCGCGCCGGTGTTGAACCCGGCAATCGTGGCGCCKAGGAGCTGGTTGGACAGGCCGGTGCCGTGGACGGCGGCCTCCCAGGCGGCCGCCTTGACGGATGCCTCGGGGCGCGCGGCGAGGGCCGTGGCGTGCCCGGACTTGCCTGCCGCCGTGTTGTCCCGGGCGAGCTCCTGGTCGAGCTGCTCCTGCGGGGCCTGGCCGTTGGCCGCCAGGGCATGCCAGAGATTCCAGCGCAGTTCGGCGTCCACGGCGAGGCCATCGATCACCGTGCTGCCGTCCAGGATGCCCCTGAGCAGGTCCAGCCGGCCGGCGTCGTAGCGGCTGGTTGCGGCAAGGGTCCGGGCCCAGGCCAATTGCTGGTCGGAACCCGGCGCTGCCGCGTGCAGCTGTTCGGCGGCCGTGGTGAGGAAGCCGTGGCGCACGGCATCGCGCTGGCCCCGGGGCACGTAGCGTTCCACTGCCGTCGAGGCATTGCCCAGGACATTGAGGAGGACGCCGATGCCCGGCTCGGCGGGCCCGAAGCGCTCGACGGCGTCGACGTAGAGTGCGGCCGGTGTGACGGCATCCCGGGCCGAGTCCCACAGCGCCGTCCAGCACAGCGCCCGCGCCATGGGGTCGTCCAGCTTGTCCAGGGAGCCGCGGACAGTCGCCTCGGAATGCGGGTCCAGCCGGACCTTGGCGTAGCTGAGGTCCTCGTCATTGACCAGCAGCAGCGCAGGGCGCGGTTTGCCGGCCAGCGCGGTCACATCGGTCCGGGCGCCGCGGACATCGGTCTCGACGCTGTCAGTGCGGACCAAGGCGCCGGCGTCGTCGAAATCGTAGAGGCCGATCCGCAGCCGGTGCGGGCGGGGCTCCTGCCGGCCGGTGGTGGGATCCACGGCGTCCTGCAGGACGGCGACGGAGCTGAGCGCGCTGCTGTCTTCGGTGGATTCGGTGGATTCGGTGATCTCGCTGGACAGGGTGGAGATGCCGGAGGTCTGGAGCCATTGGCGGGCCCATTCGCTGAGGTCGCGGCCGGACGCGGCGCTGAGGGCGGCCAACAGTTCGGCGAGGGTGGTGTTGCCGTAGGCGTGGTCCCGGAAGTACTGGCGGGACCCGGCGATGAAGGCCTCGAACCCGACGTAGGCCACCAGCTGCTTGAGCACCGATGCGCCCTTGGCGTAGGTGATGCCGTCGAAGTTCTGCTTCGCGGCTTCCAGGTCCGGGATGTCGGCGACGATCGGGTGGGTGGTGGGCAGCTGGTCCTGGACGTAGGCCCACGCCTTGCGGTTGTTGGCGAAGTTCACCCAGGCCGTGTCCCAGTCCGTGGTCCGGTCCACACCGAGGGTGCCCATGTAATCAGCGAAGGATTCCTTGAGCCACAAATCATCCCACCACTTCATGGTGACGAGGTCCCCGAACCACATGTGCGCCATCTCGTGGAGGAGCGTGTTGGCGCGGGCCTGGTACTGCGAATCGGCGGCCCGGGAGGTGAAGACGTAGCTTTCGGTGAAGGTCACCAGGCCCGGGTTTTCCATGGCGCCGAGGTTGTACTCGGGGACGAACGCCTGCTCGTATTTGCCCCACGGGTAAGGGAAATCAAAGAGTTCGTTGAAGAAGGACAGCCCGTTCCTGGTGAGGCGGAACAGGGCGTCGGTGTCGAAGGACGCGGCCATGGAGGCTCGGCAGTAGAGCGCCAGCGGTACGTCCAGAACGGTGCCGTCGGCGAGCGTGCCGCGCCAGGCGTCCTCGGCCTTGAAGTACGGTCCGGCGAGGACGGTGGTGATGTAGGTGGACATCGCCTTGGTGGGCGCGAAGTCCCAGCGGCTCGTGGCGGGATCACTCGTCAGTTGGGTGCGCAGCACCTCGGCGCCGTTGGAGGACACCTGCCAGTCGGAGGGGGCCATGACGTGGAAGGTGAACTCGGCCTTCAGGTCGGGCTGTTCGAAGTTCGCGAACACCCGGCGGGCGTCGGCGGGTTCATACTGCGTGTAGAGGTAGCACTGGCCGTCGGCGGGATCGACGAAGCGGTGCATGCCTTCACCGGAGGTGCTGTACAGGGCGGTTCCCGTGATGGTGACCTGGTTCTCCGGCTGCAGGTTTTCGAGCCGGATCCGGGAACCGTCCACGACGTCGGCGACGGCGAGTCCCTTGCCGTTGAGGAAGACGCTGTGCACGCTGCCGGCGATGAAATCCACGAAGGTCGTCGCGCCGGGTTCGCTGGCCGAGAAGGAGATGATGCTGCGGCTCGTGTAGCCGGCGACGTTCGGGTCGGCCGCCTGCCGGACGTCGAGGGAGACATCGTAGCTGTGAGTGGTGATGAGGGCGGCGCGGTCCGCGGCCTCGTCGCGGCTCAGATTCTGGTTTGACACCCCGCTATCTAATCACGGGAGCGTGTGTGCCCGGTCACGCCGGCGGGAACATCAGGAAGGCGGCCGCCAGGCCCAGCAGGGCGATCAGCAGCCAGGACGCCAGCGCGGCCAGCAGCGCGCGTGCGCCGGTGTGCAGCAGCTGGCCCACCCGGACGGCGGAGCCCAGCCCGAACAGCGCCATGCCGAGCAGCACGTCCTGGACGGCGGCGGCCGCGTCCAGGGCCGCGGGGGAGAGCCATCCGGTGGTGCGCAGGCCCGCCAGGGCCACGAATCCGATGACGAACAGCGGGACCACCGGGGGGCGCTTGGCGCCGTCGGCTGCGGTGCCCAGCCGGTGATGGAAGCCCGCGGCGGCGACCATCGGTGCCAGCAGGATCACCCGGGTGAGTTTAACGACGACGGCGACGGCCAGCGCCGCGGTGCCGGCGGTCTGGGCGGTGGCGACCACCTGCCCGACGTCGTGGACGGAGGCGCCGGTCCACGCCCCGAAGATCTCCGGACCCAGGCCCAGCAGCCGCGCGAGCAGCGGCAGCACACCGATCGCCAGCGTGCCGCACAGGGTCACGAGCGCCACCGGCAGCACGGTTTCCTCCTGCCGGATTCGGCGCACGGCGGCCATCGCCCCGATCGCGGACGCCCCGCAGATGGCGAATCCCGTGGCCACCAGCAGCGCCACGCGGGGCGGCAGCCGGAAGAGTCTGCTGATTCCGTACGTCCCGGCGAAAGCGGCCAGCACGACGGCGGTCACGAGCAGGAGCGCAGCCCAGCCCAGGCCCAGCACGTCGCCGAGGCTGACTTTCAGCCCCAGCAGCACGATCCCGGCCCGCATGAGGTGCTTGCCGGCGAAGTCCAGCCCGGGCCGCGCCGGCCCGGCGGTCCAGCCAGACACGCCCGGCAGGTTGGCCGCCAGCAGCCCGAGGAGCACGGCCATTGTCATCGCCGGCAGCGCGGGAAGAAGCAGGTGGGCGGCGACGGCGACGGCGACGGCCGCCGCGGCGCCGGCCAGGCCTGGCGCGGCCTCTCTCAGGCCTGAGGCGGTGGCGGATCTCTTGGGGGGCACGCCCCTACATTGCCGTACCCGGCCGGAAAAGCCGTAACCGCGGCCGTCCCGGCAGGCGGCCCGGACTGCGCGGCCAGCACTGAGCGCCGCGCCGCGGGCCGCCGAAATGATTTCGCAACAAAAAAGTGGTTGGCTAGTGACCATGTCTGACCTATTCCAGGAATACTCCGAGGCCGCCGGCCGCACCGGCGCCTACGACGAGATGTTTGCCCCCGGCCAGCAGGCCCGGAGATCTTACGGGCAGGTGGCCCTGGCCCTGCGCGAACTCTCGTTGGCTGACGTCAGCGCCCGCGCCGATTCCATGGCCCGGACCTTCCTGGACCGCGGCGTGACCTTCGACTTCGCGGGTGAGGAACGGCCCTTCCCCCTGGACATCGTCCCCCGCGTGATCCCCGCCGATGAGTGGAGCGTCCTGGAACGCGGTGTGGCCCAGCGCGTCCGCGCCCTTGAAGCCTTCCTMAATGACGTCTACGACAAGATGACCGTGGTGTCCGACGGCGTCATCCCGCGCCAGCTCGTCACGACGAGCGCGCACTTCCACCGCCAGGTGCACGGCTTTGAGCCGGCCGGMGGCGTCCGSGTCCAYATYTCCGGMATCGACGTCGTCCGCGACGCCGMSGGCACSTTCCGKGTSCTSGAGGACAAYGTSCGCGTMCCCTCGGGCGTCAGCTACGTCCTCGAGAACCGCCGGGCCATGGCCAAGGGCCTGCCCGAGGCTTTCGGTCAGCAGCTCATCCGCCCGGTCGAGGAGTACCCCCGCCGGCTCCTGTCCGCCCTGCGGAAGACGGCGCYCTCCGGCGTCGACGATCCCACCGTGGTGGTCCTGACCCCCGGCGTGTTCAACAGCGCCTACTTCGAGCACACCCTGCTCGCCGGACTCATGGGTGTCGAACTCGTCGAGGGCCGCGACCTCATCTGCCGCGGCAACCGGGTCTACATGCGCACCACCGCGGGCGAGCAGCGCGTGGACGTCATCTACAAACGCATCGACGACGAATTCCTGGACCCGCTGCAGTTCCGYGCCGACTCCATGCTCGGCTGCCCSGGCCTGGTCAACGCCGCMCGCGCCGGMGGCGTCACGATCGCCAAYGCMGTGGGCAACGGCGTCGCCGATGACAAGCTGGTCTACAGCTACGTGCCCGACCTCATCCGGTACTACCTCAACGAGGAGCCCGTGATCGCCAACGTGGACACGTTCCGGCTCGAAGAGAAGGAAGCCCGGGAACACGTCCTGGACCGCCTGGACGAGCTCGTGGTCAAACCGGTGGACGGCTCGGGCGGCAAGGGCCTCGTGATCGGCCCGGACGCGTCCAGGGAGGAACTCGACGCCCTGCGCAAGCGGATCATCGCCGACCCCCGCGGATGGATCGCCCAGCCGGTGCTGCAGCTGTCCACGGTGCCGACGCTCAGCGGCGACAAGTTCGGCCCCCGCCACGTGGACCTCCGCCCCTTCGCCGTCAACGACGGCGAGGACGTCTGGGTTCTCCCCGGCGGACTGACCCGCGTGGCGCTCAAGGAGGGCTCGCTGATCGTCAATTCCAGCCAGGGCGGCGGTTCCAAGGACACCTGGGTCCTGGCCGATTCCCCGCAGGTCCCCGTCGAAGTGATCCCGCGACCCACCATCGCAGTCCGCGAGCGGGTTTCGGTCWGGCCGGTGGAGAGCAACTGGCGCGACAGCCAGAAAGAGCAGCAACAGCAGCAGCAGATTTCTGACGCGCAGGAGGTAACCGCGAATGCTTAGCCGTATTGCCGAGTCACTGTTTTGGATCGGCCGCTACGTGGAACGGGCCGACGGCACCGCCCGGATCCTCGACGTCCACCTCGAACGGCTCAACCATCTGCCCATGGAGGAACAGCGCAGCGTGGCGCAGGAACTCCTCGCCGTCATGGGTGCCCGCGCACAAAGCGACGATTTCGGCCTGCCCGAACTGCTCAACGCCCTCGCCTACGACAAGCAGAGTGCCACCTCCATTGCCGGTTCCCTCGGTGCCGCACGGGAAAACGCCCGCCGAGCCCGCGAGACCGTCTCCTCCGGGCTCTGGGAAAGCCTCAACACGACCTACTACGGGCTCAACCAGCACCGCAAGGACGTGGTGGGCACCTACCGGTTCTGCAACTGGGTCCTGGAGCGCACCGCCATGGTCAGCGGCCTCGCCGACACCACCGTCAGCCACGACGAGAGCTGGCAGTTCCTGGTCCTGGGCCGGTCGCTGGAGCGTGCGGACATGACCGCGCGCATGCTCTCCACCCGCGATGTCCTCTCGGCCGGCATGTCCTGGGTGAACATGCTCCGCTGCGCCGGGGCCTACGAATCCTTCCTGCGGACCCGCCGGGCTGCGTTCGGGGACCAGCACGCGGCCGAATTCCTGCTGCTGGACCGGCTGTTCCCGCGGTCCATCGTCTACGCGCTGCGCGACGCCGACGAGTGCCTGGCGAAGCTCGACCCCTCGGCCCAGCGCGTCGGCTTCATCAACGACGCCCGCCGGATCGTCGGGCAGGCCCGCACCTTCCTGGAGTTCCACCGCACCGATGACCTCATGTCGGAGCTGCCGGAGCACATGGAGCGTGTGCAAAAGGCCGTGTCGCAGGCCTCGGACGCCATTTCCCGTAAGTACTTCAATCAGGCAGACGAACTGGCCTGGGTGGGGGAAGTTTCATGACCCGGCTGAACATCGTCCACAAGACGGCCTACAAGTACAACAAACGCGTGACCCTGTCCTACAACGAGGCCCGGATGACCCCGCTGACGGACCCGCAGCAGGTGGTACTGGAGTCCTCCATGAAGGTTTCGCCCTCACAGGCGGCCCTGAGCAGCTACCGCGACTACTGGGGCACCCGGGTGACCGCCTTCGACATGCAGATGCCGCACGAGCACCTCGAGGTGCTGTCCACCACCACCGTCGAGGTGCACCGGGTCGAGAAGATCGCAACCGAGGCCGACATCGTCGGGTGGGACGTCCTGGCCGCAGCGGAAACCCTGAACCAGTTCAGCGACTGGATTCCACAGTCCCAGCTGACAGGTCCCGGCTCCGAGGTGCTCGCCATCATTCCCGGCGTCGTCGACGGGAAATCGCCGCACGAGGCCGCCATGGCGGTCTTTGCCTGGATGCGCGGTGAAATGACCTACATGAAGGGCTCCACCGGCGTCACCACCAACGCCGAACAGGCGTGGAACCAGCGGCAGGGCGTCTGCCAGGACCTGGCGCACCTCGCCATCGGGTCACTGCGCAGCTGCGGTATCCCGGCCCGCTACGTGTCCGGTTACCTTCACCCGCGTTCGACGGCGGAGCTCGGCGAGACAGTTGCCGGCCAGTCGCATGCGTGGCTCGAGTGGTGGGACGGCGAATGGCGCAGCTGGGACCCGACCAACCACAAACCCGCGGGGGACTTCCACGTCACCGTGGCCCGGGGCCGCGACTACCGCGACGTGCCGCCGCTCAAGGGCATCCTGTCCGGCGGCGGGGGATCGGCCCTCAGCGTCAGCGTGGAGATCACCCGCGTCGCCTGACCGCACGCCGCGCCCCACGTTGCGCTATCAGATCGGGTTGCCCTGAAGCCCTCAGGGCAACCCGATCTGAAAGCGCAAGATGTGTTTTTAGGGGGGTGGGGGGTTATTCGAGGCCGGAGCGCGTGGCGTCGTCCAACGGCGTCCACCACGTCTGGGGCGGCACCACCTTGAACCGCCGGCCCGTGACGGTGTCCGGCGCAATCCGGACGAAATGTTCCTTCTTTCCGGCCTGCCACGGGAACAGCAACAGGCCCACCGTGTCCATGACTTCCTGGGGGTTCTGCACCGGCGCGGCCTGGCCCTTGATGACGACGCTCCAGGCGACTCCGGTGTCAGCATTGATGCCGTCGGCCTCCAGCGCCACCGGCGTGCCGCCTGTGGCCGCCTGCAGCTTGGTGCCCTCCGCGGTGCGGAACACCAGCGTGCCGTGGTCCACTTTGTAGTTAATGGGGAAAATGTCGGGATGGTCGTCCACCCAGACCGCCAGCCTGCCGACGGAGACGCTGCGCAACAGCCGCCAGCATTCGTGGTGGTCGAGGTCTTCGACGGCGTGGGTCTGGTCCTTTGGCTCGTGACGGCCCGGGCTCGATTCAGTGCTCATGCCGGCGAGCGTACGCGGCCGGGCTGACGGCGGCTAGGGCAAATGGACCCAGCCGCCGGGTTAATCTGCGAATTCTGAGGCTTTCCTGAGTGGTTCGCGGTATTCTGGCAAAAGGCCGTCAGCGTCTACATTGGCCGGAGCGAATGGGGGCAATGACATGCATTCAGCGGGTGAGGGCTCAGGCCATACCGTGTCCGAACCAAATCCCGTCGTTGAGGAACTGCTGATGGGGTTCGGCGCCCGGACGGAAGAGCTGCTCCAATCCAAGGAACGCATCACCGGCCTGCTGGAAGCCGTCGTCGCCCTGGCCGAGGACCTGAGCCTGGATGCCGTCCTGGAACGCGTCGTCGAATCGGCCTGCCGGTTGTTGCACGCCAGGTTCGGCGCCCTTGGCGTCATCGGTGATGACCACGCGCTCAGCCACTTCATCACTGTCGGCATCGATGGCCAACTGGCGCGTCAGATCGGTCCGCTGCCGACCGGCCACGGCGTCCTCGGCCTCCTGATCACAGACCCGCGGCCGCTCCGGCTGCATGAATTGAATAAGCACCCCGAGGCCTACGGGTTC
>NZ_JBFTNJ010000040.1:0-31171 GCF_056397425.1 Arthrobacter sp. 05N33_2 | reverse complement strand
GTCCAGCGCTGACCCCTAACCCCCCCGGCCGAATTCGCCGGAAGGCTGCGAGCCCGCCGGAAAAGTCCGGCGACCTCGCAGGCTTCCGGCGAATTCGCGCGCCCGGGGCAGGACGGGTCAGATGGTGCGCGGAGCCTTGGCCAGGTTCTCTGTGAGCTCGGCCGCGTTCTGCCGGATTACGTAGGCCGGGCGGTCCCGTTCCGTGCGCCAGCTTTCGGCGAGCGGGCCCATGTTGACGGTGTCGAAGCCGAATTCGTCGTAGAGCCTGGTCACCAGCTCGGCCGCCTCCGGGAAATCGCTCGCCGTGGCCAGGGCCCGGCGGTTCGGGGTGCCGGCCGGCGTCCCGTCCGTGGTGATCTGGGAGTACATGATGTGGTTGAAGGCTTTGGCCACCTTCGACTGGGGAAGGTGCTCCTGCAACAGGCCGGACGTGGTGGCCTCGCCGGCATCCAGGGCCGGGATATGCCCGTCGCGTTCCCAGTAGTAATTGTTGGTGTCGAGGACGATCTTGCCGGCCAGCGGTTCCACGGGGACGTCCGGGAGGCTCCTGAGCGGCACGGTGACGACGGCGAAGTCGCCGGCTGCGGCCGCCTCGGCCGGCGTTGCGGCCCGGGCCCTGGGCCCCAGTTCCGCGACGAGCTCCGCCAGGGTTTCCGGCCCGCGCGAGTTGCTGATCACGACGTCGTAGCCGAGCTCCACGGCCTTGCGGGCGATCTGGCCGCCAATGTGTCCTGCACCGATGATTCCGATTGTTGTCATGCCGGAGAAACACCCGGGCGAGCGAAGATATTTCGCCGGTTAAGGACTGTGTGCGCCGGGGACCGTCAGGACACCGGTCGGGGCAGACGAGTCCAAGTCGCCGGAAGCCTCCCCGCTCGCCGGAAAGTTCCGGCGAGCCCGCAGAGTTCCGGCGAGTTCGCTCGTAGAGAGGCTAGCGCCTAGGGAGGCTAGGCCGTGGGGCCCGGTTCGTCGTCGGTGTCCGGGCCCTCTGCCGCGTCCTGGGAATGGGCGCGGTCGTCGAAGGGTTCAGCCGTTGCATCACCTTCGGCCGGGGTCTCGCTGTGGTGGCGCTCCGGCGCCTGTGAGTCGTCGCTCATGTCCGCTCCTTAGCTGCTCCTGCGGTGGATTGCTGGCTATTTGAACATCTAGCTCCCGCAGCGAGAGGGCTGTCAAGGGCCCCTGGATCCTGCGGATTCAGACGGGCGTCCGGCCGCCGGGACGGCTGGAATCCCGTTTGATTTCCTTGCGGGGGCGCAGGGCATAGTTGCGGGACCGCTTGCTGGAGAGCGCCAGAAGCAACAGGATGTCCAGGGTCAGGCCGGGGAGATTGGACTTCAGGGTGATGTCCGGGCCGCCGTGGAAAACATCGACGGCCTGGAAGCAGATGGCGGCCGTGCTCAGCGCCATGGCCACCGTCCGGGCCCAGTTTCGGCCGAGGAACACGAACCACGCCAGCAGGATCTCGGCCACGGCAAAGAGCAGGACAACCACCGTTGCGGCGCTGACGGCCAATTCCGCCTGGGCTTCCGTGACCGCCGGGCCGGCTACGGGCTGCACCAGTGAGCTGACGTGCGCGTCCTTGAAGAGCACCAGGGACAGTGCCAGCAGCGCGGCCGCCGCCGCGCGGGCACCGACGAAGACCGCCCCGACAATCGTGGTCGAAGGACGCCTGGCGCGGCCCTCGCCCGGGGGCGTGTCGCTCCCAAGCGAGCCCGCAGCGGTCGGCTCCGCGACGGTCTGCCTGAGATCGACGATGGGGAGATTGCCATCGGTGGTGATGGTGTCGCCCCCGCCGTTGCGCGCGTGATAGCCGGTGGAAAAATCACGGATCACCCTGAGCCCGGCCGCGGGATCGGCCCCGGTAATGGCGCCGACCACATGGTCGCGTTCGGCGTCGGTGTTCTCATCGATCTTGTGGGTGATCTGCAGGGTAAACAGGGACAGCCCGACGCTGCGGTCATACGTGCCGGCCGCCAACCAGTCGACGGCCAGCCCGCCCGGCAGCAGCCAGCCGGGCGGGCACCGCCAGAAGCGGACGTGGTGCCGTTTGCCCGGGGTGCCGTCGACTTCCTGCTGGTAGGCAAAATCCTGCTGGCGGCCGAACAGGAACAGCGGACTGACCGGGGCCTCGAGATAGCTGCGGCGCAGGAGGGTGGAGGAGACGATCCGCCGGCTGCTGGCCAGGGTCACGTCATCGGCCCTTGTCCAGCCCGCGGACCGCATCACGCCATGGATCTGCGGTTCCGATCCCAGCAGGGCGATGTTCACGGGATCGCCCAGCAGCCCGTCGCTGGTGCGCGCCCGGCCGATGAAGTAGTCCGGAACGTAGAGCCGGGTCAGGATCCGGTGCAGACGGGGAAGCACCAGATAGGCGAGTAGGGCCCAGAAGATGAAGAGGAACCAGACCTGCGCCCAGCCCCATTCGAAGCTCAACTGCACCAGCAGCGCGGTCAGCCACACAGCCGCAACGCCGCCCACCACGAAGAACACGCTGTCCAGCACGGAGTACGGCACCGCTTCGGCGGGAGCTGTGACCTCAACCGCTGCCTTGGTCATGGCCGCCATACTACGCCCGCTATCGACGGAGGGCTGGCTCGAAAGATGAATCTTCTGGCCCCAAGGTGGAGTGCGGCCGGATGTGACCTGCCTGTGACAGCCGCCGTGGATAGGGTGACAGCATGGAACCACTACTGAAAGTTTTGCGGCATTGGGGCGCCCCCGCGGCGGCCGTTCTCTTCTTCACGCTGTGGTGCGTGGCCGAGGCCGGGCGGATGGGCCCCGGCCTCCACACCTGGGAGGGGACGTGGCCGCTGATCCTCATGACGGCAGCGATTGCCTGCGCTGCCTGGAAGCCCTACGCGTCGCTCGGATTCACGGCAGGGCTGCTCGCGGGCCAACTGGGGTACGCCATTCCCGCGATGCACGCCAACCACTGGGCCATTTACCTCGGGGCGTTCGTGTCCCTGGCTTTCATCCAATGGACGGCCCGGCGAAGGACACGCTTCATCGCGGCGGCCGCCAACGTGGTGTTCGCCGGCGCCATGACCTTCCTGATGCTGTCCTGGCGCTACGGCAACGGCGTCGGCTGGCTCCTTCCGCTGTACATGGGCGACCGGTGGACCTTTCAAGCCTACGGCTGGCAACTCTTTTCGCTGCTGCTGGTGATCGCGGCAGCCTGCGCCGCCGTCGGACTTCTGCTGGCGATGTACCAGGAACGCGGCAGCCTGTTCCAGGCCAGGACCATCGCCCAGACCAGCCTCAGGGAAGCCGAGGTGGACCTGATCGTGGAGCAGGAACGGACCCGGATCGGCCGGGACCTGCACGACGTCCTGGCCCACTCACTCGCCGTGATCGCGGCGCAGGCGGATGGCACCCGCTACCTGAGCAAGGACCAGCCGAGGGCAGTGCTAAACGCCCTGGAGAACATCGCGACGTCGGCCCGGAGCGCCCTGGTGGACGCGCAGCGCGTCATCGAGGGGGTGCACGACGACGGCATGGTCACGCCCCAGCCCCGGCTCAGCGACGTCGGGCCCCTCGTGGCGCGCATGCAGGGCAGCCTCGAGATCGAACAGAGCGAGTCCGGCGCACCCGCCGAGCTTTCCGCCGGGCAGCAGCTCGCCGTATTCCGGATCATCCAGGAATGCCTGACCAACGCACTGAAACACGGCGGCCGCGGCACCGCGGTGCGGCTGCACCTGGACTGGAGCGGCCCGGGGCTGACCCTGCATGCGGCGTCCGGGATCCCGGAGACCACAGGCAGGGACAGCCCGGACCCCGCCGCCGAAACGCGGGTGGGCCGCGGCCTCGCCGGGATGCGGGAACGCGCCCACCTCGCAGGAGGCTGGATGACGTCCGGCCCGGATGGCGAGCAGTACCGGGTGACCGTCTTTATCCCCTACGGCACAAGGACGGCCGACGCCGACGCTGCCGCTGCCGCCGCCAGCGCGGAGCCGGACCTGGTTCCCGCGGGAAGCCCAGCAGCGCGCCCGGGAATGCCGCTGGCCGAAGCCGGCGACCGTGGCTGATGCCGGGGCGGCCATTACCGTGGCGATTGTCGATGACCAGGCCCTGTTCCGGGCGGGAATCCGGATGCTGGTGGAGAGCCAGCCGGACATGGAGATGGCCTGGGAAGCCGGCGACGGCGCGCAGGCGGCGGCATTCGCCATCGAACGGTGCCCGGACGTGATGCTCATGGACCTGCGCATGCCGGTCCTTGACGGTGTCGGCGCCACACGGCGGATCGTGCGGCAGGCGGAGGCCGCGGGCACCGGCGCGCCGAAGATCATCGCCCTGACCACGTTCAATCGGGACCAGGCGGTGGTTGACGCCGTGCACGCCGGGGCCAGCGGCTACCTGCTCAAGAGCGCCGAACCGGAGTTCCTCCTCGCCGCGATCCGGACGGTGTACTCCGGGTACTCCGTGATTGCGCCGGGATCAGTGCAGGATTTGTTCCAGCATGCCGCCCGGACCGTGCCGGCCGGGGGACCGGACCTGTCCGCGCTGGAGGTGCTGTCTGTCCGGGAACGGGATGTCTTCCTGCTCGCGGCCAAGGGGCTGGCCAACGGTGAGATCGCCGGAAGCCTGTTCGTATCCGAGGCGACAGTCAAGACACACCTCAGGAGCGTGCTGGGCAAGCTGGGCCTCGGGACCCGGCTCCAGCTGGTGGCCTTCGCCTATGAACGCCGGCTGCTGGGCTGAAACCCGCTGCAGGGCCGAAACCCGGCTGGGCCCCCGGCTGAGACTCGCCGAGGGCCGCTGGCGCGGCGACTTGCGCCGCCGGATTCCTCACCGCCGCAGCGTCAGAAGCTCACCGTCTGGGTCAGGTATCCGTAGTACTGCCCCGAGATCGGGTGGATGGGATCGCCGCCGAAGCCGTAGTCGTGGTGCCGCTTCGAGTACGACTTTGTCAGGTCAAGGTACTGCTCCATGACGTGCTCGGCTGAACCCGTGCAGGCCTTCTGGCTGATGCAGAGGGCCACCGACCCTGCCACGGCCGGGCTGGCGAAGCTGGTGCCGTTGCTTACGTTGTAGCCGCCGGGCCAGGTGGAGAGCATGCACACGCCGGGGCCGGAGACGGTGTGGGCCTTGTCGTCACTCGTGGTGGCGAAGTTGGAGAAGAACGCGGGCTGGTCATCCTTTTGCCCGTACTTCGAAAAGTCGTCGGGGCCGCAGATCGGGGCGGCATCCCCGCCGGACTTTCCGTCGAAATCGCCCATGGCGGTGGCGGTCAGTACTTGGTCGTACGTGGCCGGCACTGTGTTGGCGAAGTCCTCACCGGCGTTGCCGGCCGCGACGGCATAGGTGACACCGGCCCGGACCGAGCGGCAGATGGCGTAGTGCATTGGGTCCGTGCCCTTGCCGCAGTTGGGCGTGTCCGCGGCGCCGCCGGCGATGCTGATGTTGGCCACGGCGATGTCGTTGCTGTCGTCATGGTCCTTGCGCGTCGAGGTCACCCAGTCAATCGCGCAGATCAGGCTCTGCTCGGAGATCAGGCCGTTGTCGTCAACCACCCGGACAGACCACAGCGGAGTGCCCGGGGCGGTCCCGATGACGCCCAGACGGTTGTTCCGGGCGCCGATCACGCCCGCAACGAATGTCCCGTGCCCCAGGACGTCAACGGGGGTCACCTCGACGGGCGAGCCGGACTGGCAGTCAACGCCGCCCTTGACGTTCAGGTCCGGATGGGTCGCATCGATGCCGCTGTCGATCACCGCTACGTTGACGTTGATCCGGCTTGGCCCCCGGTCGAGGGCCTTCCGGACGTCTGAGCTGGTTCCGGCGATCCGCTTGCGCCAAAACGGCGTCTCCTGGGTGGCCGCGGTTCCAAGATCCCGCGGTTGCTGGAAGGTCCGGCCTGCCGTGACGAAGTCGACGTTGGGGTCGGCCTTGACGCGTTGCGCCTGGGCCGCCGTCAGGGTGGCAGAGTAGCCGTTCACAGCGTTGCGGTAGACCTTCGATGCCGTGAATCCGTAGGCGCTTTGCTGGGCGGCCGCCGCCGCTCCGGCGTCCACGACGCCGTCCTTGAGCACCACGATGTAGTTTTGTGCCGGGTTGGCGGCGTTCGAAGGAGCGGCCGCCACCAGGCCGCCGCCCGCCGCCAGGGCAAAGGCCGCCAGCGAGGCCAGCCCGCGCCCGAACCAAAATGTGTCCGGTCTGGGAAGGGAGCTGCGCCGGTGTCTGCGCGGGGTCCGCGCCACCGATGTTAGCTTCGGTTTTGATGCCTTGCGGCTGGCTTGGCTGAACATCGTGGCCTCCCATTAAGCGAGTTCGCTAATTCGAGTGCCCCCCGCCCATATCTTAAGCCTCCGACCGCGTCTTACACCCGGGCCCTTTGGAAAAACTTGAGCCGGCCCCAGCGGCCGGCTCAGACGAGGCTGTCTTCCTTTGCGCGTGCGGAGGCGTTTTCCGGTGCCCGGCCGGCCGCGTGGGCCGACGTCGCGGCGTGGGCAGGCGTCGCGGCGTGGGCCGTACCGGTGTGGTGGCCGAACGGGTTGAACCGGCTGAAACCGAGCTCGGCAAAGGCATACGCGGTCTCGGCGTGTTCGGACCGGTCGACTCCGGCGAGTTCGTCCTCGCGGCTGACCCGGAAACCCAGCGTCTTGTGGATGGCGAGTCCGATCACCGCGGTCCCGAGGCCGGACACGGCCACCGTGATGAGGACGGCCACGGCCTGCGCGATGACCTGGTGGAGCCCGCCGCCGTAGAACAGCCCGCCGCCGGCACCGTCCACCGGGAGCGCAATGAAACCGAGGGCGAGCGTGCCGATCAGGCCGCCGCCGAGGTGGACGCCGACGACGTCGAGCGAGTCATCGAAGCCAAACTTGAATTTCAGGTCCACGAACACGGCGCAGGCCGCACCGGCCACGAAGCCAAGGCCCAGCGCGGCGAGCGGGCTGATGTTGGCGCACGACGGCGTGATCGCCACCAGGCCGGCGACGGCGCCGGACGCCGCGCCCAAGGAGGTGTGGTGGCCGTGGCGGACCTTCTCCGTCACCAGCCAGCTGATCATGGCTGCGGCAGGGGCGGCCAGGGTGTTCACCCAGATCAGGCCGGCCTGCTCCACTGTGGTGGCGGCGCCGGCGTTGAAGCCGAACCAGCCGAACCACAGGATGCCCGCGCCGAGCATAATGAAGGGGATGTTGTGGGGGCGGTGGCCGGGGTCCTTGCCGAAGCCGTGCCGGTTGCCCAGGATCAGGACCAGGACCAGCGCCGCGGTTCCGGACGCGATTTCCACTACGGTGCCGCCGGCGAAGTCGATGACCTGGCCGAAGACGGCACTTACGGCGCCGCCGGCACTCATGAGGCCTCCGCCCCAGACCATGAAGGCCAGGGGGCAGTACACGAGGGTGATCCAGATGGGGACGAAGAGGGCCCACGAGGTGAACTTCGCGCGGTCCGCGATGGCGCCGCTGATGAGGGCCACGGTGAGGATGGCAAAAGTGGCGCTGTAGCCGGCCTTGATCAGGTCCGGCGAACCGATGAGGCTGCTCAGGCCGAAGCTCGCGAACGGGTTGCCGAACACGCCGAGGACACCTTGCCCGGTGCTCATGGAGTAGCCCCAGAGGACCCACAYCACGCCGACGATCCCCACCGAGACGAAGCTCATCATCATCATGTTGAGCGAGGCCTTGGCCCGGGTCATCCCGCCGTAAAACAAGCCCAGGGCCGGGGTCATCAGCAGAACCATCGCTGCCGACACAATCATCCAGACGCTTCCAGCAGTGAGCTCCACCGGCGGGTCCCTTCTCGTCAGTCTTCCGTACCGGGACACGTCGCCGCCGGCCCCCCGATCCGGATTTAATCCTCGCGGAGCCATGTTTCCGGGAGTGAGGCGAAAAGTTGCGGGCACGTTACGGGAATCGCGACGGCGTGAAGTTCGCGTGACCGGCATGTTTCAGGAATGTAAACGCGGCCTCATATGCCCGCCGGTTTTGATGCTGCCGGGTGGGGCCAGGAATGAATTCAAATGATTGAATGTTCAATAAATATGGACTTTGGTATCTTCACTTTCGGCGAGCTCACCCGCGACAGCAGCACCGGCATCGCGCTGTCCCCGCAGCAGCGGCTAAAAGAGATCATCGAACTCGCCAAGCTGGCCGATCAGGCGGGCCTCGGATTCCTGGGGTTGGGGGAGCATCATCGGCGCGACTTCGCCCTCTCGGCCCCGGAAGTCGTCCTCGCCGCGATCGCCCGGGAAACATCCAATCTCCGG
This sequence comes from Arthrobacter sp. 05N33_2, assembly GCF_056397425.1. Taxonomy (NCBI): domain Bacteria; kingdom Bacillati; phylum Actinomycetota; class Actinomycetes; order Micrococcales; family Micrococcaceae; genus Arthrobacter; species Arthrobacter sp. 05N33_2. The sequence continues at coordinate 22,959 of NZ_JBFTNJ010000040.1, read as the reverse complement.
CTGGGCACGGCCGTGACTGTGCTCTCCACCCAGGACCCCGTGCGGCTCTTTGAACAGTTCGCCACTCTGGACCTGATCTCCGACGGCCGGGCCGAGATCATTGCGGGCCGCGGCGCGTTCGTGGAGTCGTATCCATTGTTCGGCCACAAGCTCGACGACTACGACGCCCTGTTTGATGAGAAGCTGCGCCTGCTGCTGGAACTGCGGGACAACGCCCGGGACAACTCCACAGTGCAGTGGGCCGGAAGACTGACTCAGAGCATCCCGGACATGGACATCGCCCCGCGCCCGGTGCAGGCGAAGCTGCCAGTCTGGGTGGGCGTCGGTGGCACCCCGGCGAGTTTTTCCCGGGCGGGCAGGCTCGGGCTTCCTCTTTTCATCGCCCTGCTGTCAGGGCCGGCCCGTTTCCGCCGCCTTGTTGAGCTCTACCGCGAGAGCGCTGCCGAGGCCGGCCACGATGCCGGCGCGCTGCCGGTGGGGGCTGGCGGTCACTTCTACGCGGCGCCGACGTCACAGCAGGCGCGCGACACGTTCTACCCCTACTACCGGGCCTACTTCGAACAAAACATGCCGCGACCCGTAGACCACTTCCCCCGATCCACCTTCGATTCCTGGACCGAGCCCGGCGGCGGGTTGCTGGTGGGGAGCCCGCAGCAGATCACCGAGAAGCTCCTGGAGATCCACGAGACTCTGGGGAACTCGCGATACCTGGCCCAGATCGGACTGGGCGGCCTACCCTTTGCCGAGACGGCCCGGTCGATTGAACTGCTGGCCACGGAGATCATGCCCRCCGTCAACAGGGAGGTCTCGGCCGCCCTGGTAAGCAGCCGGACCGGCAAGCAACCAGCCTGACAATCAGCCCACCGGCTGGCCCGCTACAGCGATTCAGTTTTGGTGGAGCGGAATCTCCAGGCAGCGGCCGGAGGCGTTCCAGTAGCCCAGCGTGCCCAGCTGACCGCTCAGCCGCTGCATCCGGGCGGCAATGCCGGGTGCCGATCCGCGGGCCAGGCGCGCCTGGAATCCGGCGATGATGGTCGGATGCAGCCGAAGCGTTCGGGGTGCGCCGGCGTCGGTGTCGAGCATGAACACGAAAGACTGGTCATTGCGCTCGACCGGGTCCACAGCGTAGTCGTCAATGAAGTCCCCGGCGCTGAAGATCATGGGACGGTTCCGGTGGATGCCGACGCCGCGAAATATGTGCGGCGAGTGGCCGAACACGACGTCGGCCCCGGCCTCGATGAGGTCCCGGGCAAGGTCCTGGTGCCCGGCCGGGACGTCGTAGCCCCAGTTGCCGCCCCAATGGGCTGACACGATGAGGACCTGGACGCGGGCCTTGGTCCTGGCGACCAGTTCCAAGAGTCCGTCCAATCGTGTCCCGCCGCGCCGGCCGGCGTCATCGATGGGGACATCCTCCACCGGGACGTAGTAGACCCCGGGAGCCGCGGTGCCCGCCTCCCAGCCGGGCTCGTTGTCCGTGAAGGCAATGAATCCGACGGCGACGGCGCCCACGCGCCACACGGCCGGGCGGCGGGCGGCCTCCAGGTCGGGGCCGGCCCCGGCATGGAGGATGCCGCCGCCGTCCAGCGCCGGCAGCATCTCCCCGAACGCGTCCTGGCCGAAATCCAGGACGTGGTTGTTGGCGAGCGAAACGACGTCGATCCCGGCCGCGAGGAGGCTGGCGACGTTCTTCGGGTCCGAGCGGAAATGGAAGATCTTGCCGGGTTCGGGCTCGCCGCCGGCCGCCAGGACACACTCGAGGTTGGCGATGCGGACGTCCGCCTGCTTCAGGACCGCCAGCGTGTCGCCCCACGGATAGGCAGGCCGGGCCGCTGCCAGGTGCCGGTTCACCAGCCGGCCCAGCATGACGTCTCCCAGCAGCGCGATCAGCATGGACTGCCTGCCTGCCTGCCTGTCAGGTCAGGGCCCGGGGGCTAGCTTTGGTATCCTTCGACCTCGCTGACCGGCCGCACTTCCGCCTCGTCGGGGTTCTCGCCATAGTCTTTTTTCGCGCGCCGCTGGCGGAGCAGGTCCCAGCACTGATCCAGTTGTTCTTCCACCTGCTGCAGCCGGAGGATGTCCGGGCCTCCGGTCCCGCCAGACTGGGTTGAGCCTTCGCGGAGGCCGTGTTCCTCCTCCACCAGGGCCTTGATGCGCTCCAGGATGTCTTGGTTGTCCATGGTGTCCTCTTTTCGTCCGACGGCGGCAGGCAGCCTTCTCTTCGCAGGGTCCACTTCCAGCAGGTCCCCTTCCAGCCTACGGAGGGGATGGTGCGGTGAACAGGGGCGCCCGGGACCGACGCCGGACGGCACTGGCCGGCGCCTGCGGCCTAGCCAAGAAGTTCGTCCGGGTAGCACCAGCGCCAGTCCTCGCCGGGCTCGACGCTGCGCATGACGGGGTGGCCGCTGAGCTGGAAGTGTTTGTACGCGTGGGTTCCCGGCGAGGAATCGCAGCAGGCCACGTTGCCGCACTGCAGGCACATCCGCAGATGCACCGTCGTCGTCCCTTCCCGTTCGCACGCCTCGCAGAAGGGACCAGACGGGACGGTGAGATCCGGGGCGGACTCCAGGTGCGGACAAACGCCGCGGGGCCGGGCGATTCCCTCGCCGCCGCTGCCGTCCGCGTCCGGTTCCTCCAGTGCGGCGTCCAGCATGGACTCTTCGACGTCGAGGCGGTCAAGGACGTTGACCAGGACCTCGTGCGCGTATCCGCCGCCGCGCCGCAGCTCGAGGACCTTGGTGCGCTCGGCGTCCAGCATCGCCAGCCGGAGTTGGGCGTACCGCTGGCTGGGGGTGGCGGCTTCGGCGGACGGCCGGCCCAGCCGCTCCCATGCGGCCAGCCCGCGCTCCTGGGTGCGCCGTTTGAGCATCGCCACGACTTCGGGGGGATCGGCGTCCGAACGCAGTTCCTGGAGCCGCTGCACGCCAGCCGCCGTCGCCATCTGCATCAGCGACGCCTCGTTGAGCGCGTCCTCGCGCGGGTCCGGTCCCTTCACGCGCAGCAACCGGACCAGCGCCGGGAGCGTGAAACCCTGCAGGGTCAGCGTGCCGGCCACCACCACGAGGGCCATCAGGATCAGGACCGACCGGTGCTCCAGCTCCGCCGGCAGGACCAGGACGGCGGCAAGCGTCACCACGCCGCGCATGCCGGCCCAGGAGACGATCGCCGGAAATTGCCAGGGCGGCGCGGGATCCTTGCGCCGGACCGCGGGAATGAGCCGCGGCAGGTACGTTGCGGGGAAGACCCAGACCGGGCGCAGGGCCAGCACGGCCAGCAGCACGGCGGCACAGCCGAACCAGATCCGTTCCGGCCCCAGCGAGTCATCCCGGACGCCCTCGATGATGGTCCGGACCTGCAGCCCGATCAGCAGGAAAACGGAGTTCTCCAGCAGGAACTGGACCGTGTGCCAATTGCTGCGCTGGCTCAGCCGGGCCGCCCCGTTTGGCATGGACGGCGCCTTGGTCCCCATGATCAGCCCGGTGACGACGACGGCCAGGACGCCGGAGGCGTGGATCGCTTCCGCCGGGAGGTAGGCGACAAGCGGGGCGATCAGGGAAGTGGAAGTGTTGATGGCCACGTTGCGGATCCGCTTGCGGAGCGCGGTGAGCATGAAGGCCGCGGCAACGCCCACCGCCACGCCCCCGCCGGCCGCCAGGACGAAGCCGCCGGCAATCTCCGCGGCGGAGACAACTCCGGCGATCGCGGCGATGGCAGCACGCAGGCAGACCAGCGCCGTGGCGTCGTTGACCAGCGATTCGCCCTCCAGGATGGTGACAACCCGGCGGGGCATGCCCACCTTTCGCGCAATCGCCGTCGCCGCCACGGCGTCAGGGGGCGCGACGACGGCGCCCAGGGCCATGGCGGCCGCCAGCGGGATCTCGGGAAACAGCCAGGCGACCACCAGCCCGACGCTGACGGTGCCGAAAATGACGTAGCCGACCGACAACAGGCCGATGGAGCGGCGGTTGGAACGGAAATCGAACAGCGAGGTCTGCAGCGCCGCCGCATAGAGCAGCGGCGGCAACAGCCCGACCAGAACGATTTCGGGGTTCAGCTCGATGGTCGGAACGAACGGTAGGAACGAGCACACCACGCCGGCCAGCACCAGCAACAGGGGGACGGAGATGTTGATCCTTTGGCCCAGTGCGCTGCAGGCACAGACGATGGCGACGAGGGCCAGCAGCCCGAAAGCGACTTCCATGGGCCCATTCTCTCAGCTTCCCGTCCGGTGCCGGCGGGATCCCTGCAATGCATCATCAGCTTGCTTACGACTTGGCGGCTTTCTAGAGTTAAGACTGCAAACCAAGTGGGACACTGCGCTGGTGCCGGCACTGAACGAATATTGCCCGGCCCGCGCCCGGCACGAGGAGGACACATGTCAGAGCACAATCTTTCCGGCAAGAAGGTCGCGTTCCTGCTGACGGACGGTGTGGAGCAAGTGGAGCTGACCAGCCCGTGGGATGCCGTCAAGGAAGCCGGCGGTGTGCCAACCCTGGTCTCGCCGAAGACCGGAGAGCTGCAGGGCTATGACGGCACCGAAAAGGGGCAGCGGTTCGCCGTCGACCTCGCCGTGGGGCGGGCCGACGCCGCTGATTTCCACGCCCTGGTCATCCCCGGCGGCGTGGTCAACGCCGATCACCTCAGGGTCGACAAGGAGGCCCAGGCGTTCACGCGTGCCTTCTTCGAGCAGCACAAGCCCGTCGCCGCCATCTGCCACGGGCCGTGGCTGCTCATCGACGCCGGCGTGGTCAGCGGCAGGAACCTGACCTCCTACCACACGCTGCAGACGGACCTGAGGAATGCCGGCGCGATCTGGACTGACGAGGAGGTCGTGGTGGACCAGGGCCTGGTGACCAGCCGCAGCCCGCGTGACCTTCCGGCCTTCAACGCCAAATTCCTTGAGGAAATCGCCGAAGGCGAGCACGCAGGCCAGACGCCGTAGCCGCACTCCCGCCGCAGCGTCCGACGGCGGCACCGGCCGCCGTCGGACGCCCTCGGCCGGCCGTTCACCTGCTTAGTCGCCGGCTGCCCGGTTCCGCGGCCGGACATCTACCCACGCTGTTGGTTTTGCGGCAGGATATGCCCTGTACCGTGCACCGTCGTCGTTGCCGCCCGGCCGGCGCCCCCAACAGCAAGGAGTTTCGGACATGACTACGCTCAATCCCTACCTCGGCTTCCGCGACAACGCGAAAGACGCCATGACCTTCTACCAGTCGGTGTTCGGCGGGGAACTGACCATGAGTACCTTCGCCGAATACCACGCCAGCGAAGACCCGGCGGAGCAGGAGAAAATCATGCATGCCCAGCTCAGGACGGACGCCGGCATGGTGCTGATGGGCGCGGACACGCCCAACAGCATGGACTACACCGCGGGCAACAACTTTTCCGTGTCCCTGAGCGGATCCAACGAAGCTGAGCTCCGCGGCTACTTCGACAAGCTGGCCGATGGCGGCACAGTCGCCATGCCGCTGGAGAAGGCACCCTGGGGCGACGTCTTCGGCATGTGCAAGGACCGGTTTGGTGTGGACTGGCTGGTAAACGTCGGCTCCGAGCCCGCCTAAAACGGGCCCTCGGCCGCGCCGGCAGTAAGGGCTATCCTGAATGCAGCCAGGACAGTGCAAGCGCGAGTCCAACCCCTGGCCAAGGGAGCCATGCAATGACCGAGAAGCTGCACCTCAGCCCGGAAGATGACTTCCCGGAGGATCTCAGCAAGTTGCCGGACAAGGATCTTCAGGTACTCGACAGCCAAGTCGAGCGCCAACTGGACTATGAGTACGTGGTGGAGGGCGAGCCGAATCCGGAGACGGAATTCCGGCACTATGACCTCGATGAGGAGTTCGAGGAGCGGGACAAACGGGACAACTGATCCGCCCGATCATCCTGAAGGGCCGGCCGCCCCGCACGGCGTCAGGGTTCTAGCCAGCAGGCTTACTAGACTGGGCTGACCACCCGGCGACGAAACGAGCCCTTCATGACCCCGGCAGCTGCCACGCGGTCCCTCCTGTACCCGTGCTCCCCGCCGCGGTCGTTTACAGCATGACCGGTCCGGTCCGCCTGGAGATTTCAGCCGCGGGCCACGCCGGCCACGTCTTCGCCTCGCGCGAAATGGCCGGCGGGTCCGCGCCCGCCGTCGTGCTCATCCACGGAATCGGCGCGTCACACCGCTACCTGCGCCGGCTGCACCGGCTCCTGGCCGGGTCGAGGGAGACCTACTCCATCGACCTGCCGGGATTCGGTGCCACCCCCAAGCCCGCGTACCAGCTGTCCATTGCCGACCACGCCCGTTACATCCTCGGCGCCATGGAACAGCTTGGCGTGGCGGAAATAGTGCTGGTGGGGCACTCAATGGGAACACAGATGGCTCTGGAAGCGGCCCTTCAGCAGCCGGAACAGATCTCGAATGTGGTGCTGATGGGTCCCGTGGTGGACCCCAGGCACGGATCCGTGGCACAGATGGGCCTGGCGCTGGGCCGTGACTGCCTGTTCTACGAGAGTCCCTCCTCGAACGCCTTGGTTTTCACCGACTACCTGCGTTGCGGCCCGTCCTGGTACTTCAAGACCCTGCAGGTCATGATGGAGTACCCGATGGAACAGAAGATCGCCGGCGTCAGCGCACCGGTCCTCGTGGTGCGCGGCGCCAACGACCCCATCGCGGATGCAGACTGGTGCCGCCGGCTGGCCGGGCTCGCCAGCCGCGGGCGGCTGCTGGAAGTGCAGGGAACCGGGCATGTCGTCCAGCACAACCGGGCCCTCGAAGTGCGGGACGGCATTCTGGCGTTCACGGGCCTTGGCGCGGCGGCGGGCGAGCCGCTGCCCGGAAGCCCGGCCTGACCGCACTGGCTGCTCGGGGCCGGGGTTAGACGTCGAAGTGGGTCCGGGTGGGGCCCTGCCCGAGTGACTCGACCACGCCGGCCGCGACGGCGTGGAGCTTGATGTTCCGGGCGCTCGAGGCCGACTTCAGGAGCTCGAACGCCTCGTCCTGGCTGCAGCGATTCTGCGCCATGATGATGCCGACGGCGACGTCGATCACGGTCCGCGTCTCCAGGGTGGCCTTGAGGTTGGCGGCTGTATCGCTGCTGTGCGCGAACCGGACGGCGAGGCGCAGGGCCATGGAGGTCTGGTGGACGAAGTCACGGGCCAGCTCCGTGGCGCGGTGATCGAACCGGCCCGGCCGGTGCGAATAAAGGTTCAGGGCGGCCCGGGTCTCGCCTTCCAGCAGGAACGGCAGCGCCAGGATCGACCGGAAGCCGTGCCCCCGCACCGCCGCGGCGTACTGCGGCCAACGGCCATCGAGTTCAAGGTCCTCAACGTGGACGGTTACCTGTTCCCGGGAAGCCGTCATGCAAGGGCCGTCACCGAAGGTGTACTGGATTTCGTCCATGGCCTGCGCGGCGGGGCTGCTGCTCGCGACGGTGGCCGCCTTCTTTTCCCGAAGGAGCGTGATGCCGCACAGGATCTCGTCCCCGGGCTCGGACAGGCTGCGCGCGGATACGCGGGCCAGCTCCCAGAGGAAGTCCTCGACGTCGGAGCTGCTGAGCACCAGTTCATGCAGCTGCTGGTTTATTGACTTTGCGGTTGACTCGCTGACCACTTATCTGTTGTGCCGTTTCACTCAGGTCAAGACGACCCGGCCGAGCTTCCCACCGCGGCAAGGGGCGGATACGGCAGCGGCCGGATCGAAGAACAATCCAACGGCTCGCTGCAAAACCGTACCGGGAGAGTATATACATCCGGGAAACGCAGGTTCCACACAGGGCTCCGGGCCGGACGGCTCCTGAACCGTTCGTCCCGGGCATAAGCTGTGCCTTAGGCGAAATATCGCGAACGGATTCCGTATGCCAGAGCTGGACGTCAAGGACTTACCCTCCGCCCCGCTGGCGATCGCCCGCGCCGCGGGCCGGCCTGTTGCCGCCGTGTTGGACGAGCTGGGCTCGGGCGAGAATGGACTGACGGGTGCCGAAGCGGGCAGGCGCCTGACGGAAATGGGCCCGAATGCGGTGCGGACCCACATGGCCAGCGGGTGGGCGGTGTTGGGCCGGCAGCTGGCCAGCCCCATCCTGCTCCTCCTGCTCATCACCGCCGGGCTTTCACTGTTTCTCGGGGACGCCACGAACGCGATCGTCATCGGCGTGATCCTGCTGGTCAGCGTCGGGCTGGGGTTCAGCAACGAATACCGGGCCGAACGCGCTGCGGAGGCCTTGCATTCCCGCGTCACGCACCGCGCCGTCGTCGTCCGCGACGGAAGTCCGGGCGAAATCGACGTCACCGCGCTGGTGCCCGGCGACGTCGTCCACCTGGGGATCGGCGCGATCATTCCGGCGGACATGCGGGTGCTGACGGCCAAGGACCTCCTGTGTGATGAAAGCATCCTGACCGGGGAATCGCTGCCGGTCGCCAAGGATCCTGCGCCCGTGCCGCAGGATGCCCCGCTGGCGGACCTGACCAGCTGCGTCTTCATGGGGACCGTGCTCCAGTCCGGCAGCTGCACGGCAGTGGTGGTAGCCACCGGAGGCCGGGCGGAATTCGGCCGGATTGCACTGGGCCTGGGCGAACGGCAGCCGCAGACCGAGTTCCAGCTGGGCCTCAAGCGGTTCTCCTTCCTGCTGCTGCAGGTGGCCATCGGACTGAGCTCGCTCATCTTCGTCGCGAACCTGCTGCTGCACCGGCCCGTGATCGAATCCCTGCTGTTCTCCCTGGCGATCGCGGTCGGCATCACTCCGCAGCTGCTGCCCGCGGTGGTCAGCACCAGCCTGGCCACAGGCACCCGGCAGCTGGCCCGGCGCAAGGTCCTGGTGAAGCGCCTGGTCTGCATCGAGGACCTGGGCGACATGGACATCCTGGTCACGGACAAGACCGGGACGCTGACCGAGGGCCGGATCAGCTTCACCGCCGCGCTGCCCGTCGGCGCGGGCATCGAGCCCGCTGAGCTGCTCACGCTCGGACTGCTGGCGACAGAGGCCGACTACGCCGAGGCGAGGCTCTCCACGGTCGGCCTGAACCCCTTGGATGCCGCCCTCTGGGAATCACCCGACGCGGCGGGCTTCCGGCCGGAGCGCTACGAATGCATGGACGTCATAGACTTCGACCACCAGCGCCGCCGGACCAGCGTGCTGGTGCGCGAAGCGAACGGACCTGCCCGCATCATCACAAAGGGCTCGCCGGAAGATGTCCTGGCCCTCTGCGTGGGCACGCCGGCGGACGTGCAGGCGATGCTGGACAAGCAGTTCGACGCCGGATCCCGGGTGGTGGCTGTCGGAACGCGACCCGCTGGCAGCCTGGAGGACCTGACGCCGCCCGACGAGAAGGATCTGGTCCTTGCCGGTTTCCTCATCTTCCTGGACCGGCCCAAAGCCAATGCACGGGCCTCCCTTGACCAGCTCGAGGCGCTCGGCATTACGGTCAAGATCGCCACCGGCGACAACGCCAGGGTCGCCGAAAAGGTCTGTGACGAACTCGGCGTGCTCTCCGGCGGGACGCTCAGCGGCGCCGCCGTGGAGGCCATGTCCGATCCGGAGCTGGCCGCCGCCGCACGGGAGGCGAGCATCTTCGCCCGCGTGTCGCCGGAACAGAAGGCACGGATCATCCGGCTGCTGCGGCTAAGCGGCGGCGCCGTCGGGTTCATGGGCGACGGCGTCAACGACGCCCTTGCACTGCATGCCGCGGACATCGGCATCTCGGTCGACAGCGCCACCGACGTCGCGAAGGACGCCGCCGACGTCGTGCTGCTCGACAAGGACCTGGGGGTGTTGGCCGAGGGCGTCATGGAAGGCCGGCGGATCTTCGCCAACACCATCAAGTACGTTCTCATGGGCACGTCCAGCAACTTCGGCAACATGTTCAGCGCGGCCACGGCCTCCGTGGTGTTGAGTTTCCTGCCCATGCTGCCGGGCCAGATTCTGCTCAACAACCTGCTCTACGATGCCGGCCAGCTGGCCATTCCGGGCGACCGGGTGGACAAGGAACAGCTGGTGGCCCCATCGCACTGGGACATCGGCTTCATCCGGCGTTTCATGTTCCTGTTTGGCCCCATCAGCTCCATCTTCGACTTCGCGACCTTCGCCCTCATGCTTTTCGTCTTCGACGCGGTTCCGGGCGAATTCCGGGCCGGCTGGTTCATCGAGTCCATCGTGACGCAGACGCTGATCATCTTCGTCATCAGGACCCGGCGAGTGCCCTTCTTCCGGAGCAGGCCGTCGCTTGGCCTGGTCGGGGCCTCCCTGGGCGTGGTGGCCCTCGGGGTGTACCTGCCGTTCTCGCCCCTGGCCGGCGTGCTGGGCTTCGATCCGCTGCCTGTGCCGTTCTTCCTCGCCTTGCTCGGGATGGCGGTCGTGTACCTGGTGCTGGTGGAAATGGCGAAAGTCTGGTTCTACTCCCGGGCCGCCCAGCAGCCTGTTTCACGCGAGCCGGCGGCGCTCCGGCACCGCGGCCAGACCCACCGCATTGCCCGCCGGGCCGCCCGCTTCAGCATCCCGGCGGCCAGGCCGCTGCTCGTCCACCGTGGCCCGGGCTGGCGCCGCCGACGCAAACTCGGGCATAAAGGCCCTCACAGGGTTTCGGGCGCGGGCGGATAGTTGGAGTCAGCGGCCACCTGGTCCTGTTCGGGTTAGGGGAACCCGTAGGAGCGCACCAGTTTCAGCAGCACACGACTGATGGCCGATGGCCCACGCTTCGACTTGAAAGCCATAGCCCATGAGCATTTTTGAAGACAGGGTCGACGCCGGCAGGCAGCTCGGCAGGCGTCTGGCGGAATTGCGTGGCCAGGACATTGTGGTCTTGGGYCTGCCGCGCGGCGGCGTGCCTGTGGCCTTCGAAGTCGCCGCAGCCCTGGATGCTCCCCTGGATGTGATTGTGGTGCGGAAACTTGGGCTTCCCTACCAGCCCGAGCTCGCCATGGGGGCTATCGGTGAAGGCGGTGCCAAAGTCCTGGACGAGGAGGTCCTGGCCCATGCGCGGATCAGCGGTGCGGAACTCCAGGCTGTTGAAGAACGCGAACGCGGCGTGCTGGAAAACCGGGTGGTCCTGTTCCGGAAGGGCCGGACCCGGCACGACCTGACCGGACGCATCGCGGTGATCGTCGACGACGGGATCGCCACCGGCTCCACCGCCCGCGTGGCCTGCCGGGTCGCCCGCAAACAGGGTGCGGCCCGCGTGATCCTGGCCGTTCCGGTTGCCCCCGCCGAGACCCTCGCCGACCTGACGGAACCGGACGAAGTGGTCTGCCTGGCGACGCCGCGCCAGTTCACCGCCGTCGGATACCACTACCGGGACTTCTCGCCGACTGACGACGACGAGGTGTTGCGCCTGCTCGATCTTGCGGCCAAACGCGTCGAGGCCGCACCGCCGCCCTTCTGGACCTCGACGGCGACCCGCGCCGGCACTGCCGCCGACGTCGACGAGGAAGTGGAGATCCCGTCCCGCGCGGTGCGGCTCCAGGCCCAGCTGCACCTTCCGGTGCCGGCCAGCGCCGTGGTGCTGTTCGCCCATGGCAGCGGCAGCAGCCGCCACAGCCCCCGGAACCGGTACGTGGCCGGCGTCCTGCAGCAGGCCGGTCTCGGCACGCTGCTGCTGGACCTGCTGACGCCGGCGGAGGAGCGCCACCGCGCCAACGTCTTTGACATCGAACTCCTGGCCCGCAGGCTGTCCTCGGCAACGGACTGGCTTTCCACCCGGGCGGACACGGCCTCCTGCGCTCTGGGGTACTTCGGTGCGAGCACGGGAGCCGGGGCTGCACTGTGGGCGGCGTCGGAGCCGTCGGCGCGGATCGCGGCTGTCGTGTCCCGCGGCGGCCGCCCCGACCTCGCCGGCCCGCGGTTGTCCGCCGTCAAGGCGCCCACGCTCCTGATTGTGGGGAGCCTGGACCACGAGGTCCTGGAACTGAACCGCCGGGCGAAGGCGATGATGCGCAGTCCCAGCCAGCTCGCCGTCGTGCAGGGGGCAACGCACTTGTTTGAAGAGCCGGGCACGCTCGCGGCGGCGGCCATCCTGGCGCGGGACTGGTTTATCGACTACCTGCTGCCCCCGAACGGTGCCGGCGCGCGGGCCGCGGGCGTCTGAGGGGCCGCGGGCGTCTGAGGTGGCCAGAACCGGGGAGTGCAGGGACCACGAATCCCGCGGACCCTAGCTCCGGCGGCCCTCTGCCCTGGACCGGATCCCCAGGAGCATCCGCCGTTCCATCAGGAACTGCACCGGTTCCAGCAGTGCACGCAGGGCCAGACCCTCCGCCAGGGGCGAAAAGTCGTACCGGGTGCGGGACAGCAGCCTGGTGGCCTGGGGCCCAGCAGGTCGCAACACGAACGTCCAGCCGACGTCCAGCCGGCGCCCGATGGGACGGACCCCTGCCGGCGACATCCTCCCCGTGCGCAGATCGATGGTTCCGCCCAGCCCCAGCGCCGCCCCGGACTGGATGAGCCGGACCGGAAGACCGCCGTCGGGGGACAGCGGAACGACGTCGCCAACTTTCAGGCGTTGCAGCTCCGGGAGAATCCGGTCCGCACTCCGGATGCCCAGACCCGCGCCGCGTTCGAGCCAGTCGTAGGAGTAGAAGCCGCCCCGCCCGGCGCCCATCTGGACAAGCCACGGCCAGACCTCTGCCACCGGGGCCGCAATAGTGATCGCGCGGGTGCTTTGCATGCGCGGGGCGGGCACGATCTCGTCCCCGGCGAGCGGGCCGGCGGCCTCCTGGGTGGTAGCCCCCCAGCGCAGGAGCCGCGGCCGGACAGCCAGGACGTAGGCTGCGCCCGCCGATGCCGCAGCCAGCGCCGCGAGCGGTCCGCGCAACCGGCCGGGGACGTGCTGACCGCTCACGCGAGGGACCTCATGCGCTGGTCCGGCCCCTGGGGTCGTCCGATTCCGGCCCGACCACCACCACCGGGCAGTGGGAGTGGGCCGCGACGGCCGCGCTCACCGAGCCCATGACCTGATGGAGGAAGCCGCCCTTGCCGCGCCGGCCCACCACGAGCATTTCGGCGTGCTGGCTTTCCTCGACGAGGACCTTGGCGGGCGCCCCGAACTTGACCGAGCGGTTAAGTCCTTCCGGACGCGATTCGCCGAAGGCCCGCTCCAGTGCCTGGTCCACGAGGCGTTCGGCGGTCTCCTCCAGCTCATCGAGGGTGGGCGTTCTGTCCTCGGGCAGGTGGGAGGCCAGGAAGAAATCGGAAGTTCCCAGGCATGTGATGACTTCCAACGGGATGTTCAGAGCGGTGGACATGCGCCCGGCGAGGCGGAGCGCCGTCGTCGAAAACTCGGAACCGTCCACACCCACGACAATGCGCTGATCACCGTTCATGCTCCCCAGCCTTGCCCCTGCCCCCGGGACTGCCTAGGGCCGAAAGTCACGCGGGGCTGGGCACCGTGGCCGCCTCCGCTTAGGGTGGAACGGGGACCGCCGGCACCGGAGCAGGTGCCGGCCCCCCGGCCGGACCATGACGGTCAGCCGAGCCTGCCACCCGAGGAGTTCCTGATGAAAGTTGCTGTTACCGGAGGAAGCGGAAAGCTGGGCCGAAACGTCGTGCGGCGGCTCAGCGATGACGGGCACGAGGTGACCAACCTTGACCGCACCGGTGTGCGCGGCCCGGGCTTCACGGAGGTGGACCTGCGCAACTACGGCCAGGTGGTGGACGTGTTCCTCGGCCTGGAGGACCGCCATGCCGGCTTTGACGCCGTGGTGCACCTGGCCGCGATTCCCGCACCGGGACATGCCCCGGATGCCGCCACCTTCGAGAACAACATGCAGTCCACCTACAACGTGTTCCAGGCTGCCCGGCGGGCCGGGATCAAGAAAATCGTCTACGCGTCCAGTGAGACGGTGCTGGGGCTGCCTTTCGACGTGGACCCTCCCTACATCCCGGTGGACGAGGACTACCCCGCCCGGCCGGAAAGCACGTACTCCCTGGTCAAACACCTTGAGGAGCAGATGGCCATCCAGCTGACCCGCTGGGACCCGGCCCTGAGCATCACCGGCCTGCGGTTCTCCAATGTGATGGACCCGGAGGACTATGAGGAATTCCCCTCCTTCGACCACGACGCGCGGGCGCGCAAGTGGAATCTCTGGGGCTACATTGACGGCCGGGACGGCGCCCAGGCCGTGGCCCGAGCCCTGGAGCACGGCAAGCCCGGGTTCGAGGCGTTCATCATCGCCAACGAGGACACGGTGATGAGCCGCTCCAGCGCCAGCCTGGCCGCCGAGGTGTTCCCGAACGTCAAAGTGGTCAAGGACCTGGCCGAGCACGAGACCATGCTCTCGATCGACAAGGCCAAACGGCTGCTGGGTTACGCGCCGGAGCACACCTGGCGGAACTACCACCCGCTGCGCACCACCCCCACTGAAGACTGACCCCAACTTGAGGAGCTCCATGCAATACCGCACCCTGGGCAACAGCGGCGCCGTCGTCTCCAACTATGCGCTGGGCACCATGACTTTTGGCGCCGAGGCCACCGAGGAGCAATCCCGCGCGATCCTGGATGACTACTTCGCGGCGGGCGGCAACTTCATCGACACCGCCGACGTCTACAGCTCGGGGGTGTCGGAGGAAATCATCGGCCGGTGGCTGGCGGACCGGGCCGAGGTCCGGGACCGGGCGGTGGTGGCCACGAAGGGCCGCTTCCCGATGGGCCAGGCCCCCAACGACGTCGGAACCTCCCGCCGGCACCTTGTCCGGGCACTCGATGACTCGCTGCGCCGGCTCGGCGTAGAACAGATCGATCTCTACCAGCTGCACGCGTGGGACCCTGTTACGCCCCTCGAGGAGACACTCCGGTTCCTGCACGACGCCGTCACCAGCGGCAAAATCGCCTACTACGGCTTCTCCAACTTCCTGGGCTGGCAGTTGACCAAGGCGGTCCATGTGGCGAAGGCACATGGCTGGAATGCCCCGGTGACGCTGCAGCCGCAGTACAGCCTGCTGGTCCGTGAGATCGAGTCGGAAATTGTGCCGGCCGCACTCGACGCCGGGATCGGGCTGCTGCCGTGGTCGCCGCTGGGCGGCGGGTGGCTGTCCGGCAAGTACAAGCGCGACCAGCCGCCGGCCGGGGCCACCCGTCTGGGCGAAAACCCGAAACGGGGGATGGAGGCCTGGGCGGCCCGCAACGCCGATCCCCGCACCTGGGACGTGATTGCCGAGGTGGAGCAGACCGCCGGGCGCCACGGCGTGAGCCCTTCCCAGGTGGCGCTGGCCTGGTTGGCGGACCGGCCGGCGGTCACCTCGGTGATCCTGGGCGCCCGCACCACCGCGCAGCTGGCGGACAATCTCGCGGCCGCGGATCTGCGGCTCACCGCGGGGGAGACGGAGCGGCTGACCGAGGCCAGCCGGCCGCGCGTCGGAGTCTATCCGTACGGGCCGATGGCCCAGGAACAGCGCAGCCGGAAGCTCGAGGGCGGCCGCTAACAAGGCAACGGGCTAACAAGGCAACGCGGGGTCACGTAGCGCCGGTCCGGGGGGTGGCGATGGGCCGGAGGTGACCCCGCGCTGTCATTCGGGGGAGTGCTGCCCTTCCGGGGAGGCGGGGCCGCCGGCATGATAGCTGGACCAGATGTCGCCCATTTCCTCCGTGGACTGCTCCACGATCCTGCTCATGCCGGCGTGCGCGACGTCCGCCTCGCCGCGCTGAATGGCGCTGGCCACATCGACGTGCAGCTGCAGGGCCTCGTGGTGTGGCAAGTGCGGCATGAGGCCGTGCTGGGTGCGCCCGGTCAGGACCTCGGTGACCAGGTTATGCAGCTGGGCGAACATGGCGTTGCCGGAGGCCCGGAGTACTGACGCGTGGAATTCGATGTCGAGCCGCAGGAACTCGTCCCGGTCTCCGCGCTGGCCGGATGCCCACAGCCGAGCGGCCAGCGAGACGAGGTCGCTCCCGGCATCCCAGGAAGCCCTCCCGGCGGCGAGGCGGGCGGCCGCCGGTTCGATTGCCCCGCGGAGCTCGTTCAGGGCCTGCAGCTGCGCCAGCCGCTTTGACGAGGCCAGCCGCCAGCGGATTACCTGCGGGTCGTACGCATTCCACGATTCCTCCGGCTGCACCACCGTCCCCAGCCGCCGCCGCGACTCCAGCATCCCCTTGGAGGACAGCACGCGGGTGGCTTCCCGCACCACGGACCGGGAGACGTTGTGCCGGGCCTCAATCTCGTCCAGGCGCAGGATCGAGTGCGGTGCCAGCGTCCCTTCGGCGATGGCAAGCCCCAGGTTCTGGAGCAGCACGGCGTGCAGGTCTGCTGTTGGCTCCGCCTTTGGAGTTTTCATAAATAAATCATACTGGGAGCCCCCAAGGTCTTGCTAAATCTGCTTTATTTACCTAAGATCACTTCCAGAGCAGATGTAAAGATGCATTTGCAGCCGGCTGGACAGAGACGCCCAGCCCTGAAAACCAAAGGAAGTCGTAATGAAGCGACGTTCAATTGCGAAGTACGCGGCCGTCGCCGCCGTCCTTTCCCTGGGCCTGACTGCCTGCGGCGGGGCCAGCGGCAGCGCCGACGCCAAGACCTCCGGCACCGTACGGGTCACCCTCGCCAACCACGTCTGGACCGAGGGCATCAAGGCAGCCATTCCGGAATTCGAGAAGTCCAGCGGGCTCAAGGTCGAACTGACCCAGCTGGGCGAAGACCAGCTCTCGGACCAGTACAACGTCAAGCTCAACGCCGGCAGCGACGAGATCGACGTCATGATGTACCGCCCGCTCCAGGAAGGAAAGGCGTTCGCGAAGAACGGCTACCTCGCGGACCTGACGTCCAAGGTCTCCTCGGACGCCGCGTGGGACTGGAAGGACTACCAGGAGGGCCCGGTCAAGGCCACCACCGCTGACGGCAAGGTGGTCGGCGTCCCGATCATCACCGAGCGCGAGGTCCTCTACTACCGCAAGGACCTGCTGAAGGCCGCCGGCCTGGAGGTTCCCAAGACGATGGACGAGCTCGAGGCCGCGGCCAAGGCCATCAAGGCTTCCTCCCCGGGCACGGCCGGCTTCGTGGCCCGCACCGGCAAGTCCGCCGCCGTCACCCAGTTCTCCAGCTTCCTGTACAGCTTCGGCGGCGACTTCACCGACGCCAGCGGCAAGTCCGCCGTCAACTCCGACGCTGCGAAGAAGGCCTACGCGTTCTACGGCGGCCTGATCAAGAACTACGGCCCCGCCAACGTCAGCACCGACATGAGCTGGCCCGAGGCAATGGCGATCTTCACCCAGGGCAAGGCCGCCTTCTACACGGAGGCCGACTCGCTCTACAAGAACGCCACCGACCCGGCCAAGTCCAAGGTCGCCGACACCGTCGGCTTCGCCGCACTGCCCGCCGGCCCCGCCGGTTCCAAGCCGTACAACATCCCGTCCTGGGGCCTCGCCATCAACCAGGCATCCAGCAACCAGGACAACGCCTGGAAGTTCATCCAGTGGGCCACCAGCAAGGAACGCACCCTCGAGGCACAGAAGGCCGGAGTCCCCGGACCCCGCGCCTCGGTCTGGGCGGACCAGGCCGGCACCTCCACCTACCCGAAGGACCTCGCCGAGGCCATCTCCGCCAGCGCCAAGAACGGCGTCGGGCACGACCGTCCCGAGGTTGTCACCGTAGGCAAGGCCCGCGAAATCGTGGGCGGCCCGATCGTCGCCACTATCACCGGCTCTGACTCGTCCGCCGCAGCCGACACGGCGCACGACGCCTTCCAGAAGTTCCTGGACAGCGAAAAGAAGTAGCGCCCCCGGCGCGCCAGCCAGGCTTCGCGCCTGAGCACTGCGCCTGAGCACCAAACAGCCCGGCGGGACGGCGGTCCGATGCCGTCCCGCCGCGGCCAGCTCTTCACTTCACCCCCAACTCCTTAGGTGAACCATGTCTGTATTGACCCCACCCCGCAGCGCGCAGTCCCAGCCGCCGTCCGGCCGCAAGGCCCTCCGCACCCCCAATGCACGCGAGAACTTCTCCGGCTGGGCCAACCGGCACCGCAAGTGGCTCTTCGCCGCCCCCGCCATGATCTTCGTCGGCGTCCTGATCGTCTTCCCGCTGGGCTGGACCCTGTACCTCAGCCTGACCGATTCGCAGGGCTCGGTCCGGGCGGCCTCCGAGTTTGTCGG
The DNA here is from genome assembly GCF_056397425.1 of Arthrobacter sp. 05N33_2. NCBI lineage: Bacteria > Bacillati > Actinomycetota > Actinomycetes > Micrococcales > Micrococcaceae > Arthrobacter > Arthrobacter sp. 05N33_2. The sequence goes on along the minus strand of NZ_JBFTNJ010000040.1, from coordinate 4,920 downwards.
CGTGCAGAACTACCTCACGGTCCTCTCCGACGTCGAACGCTTCTGGCCCGCCGTCGGCCGCACGCTGAGCTTCACCGGCGTTGCCCTTGTCTGCGAAGTGGTCCTCGGCATGTGCATTGCGCTGCTGCTGTGGCGCCCGTTCCGCGGCGAAAAATGGGTCCGCGTGGCCATCCTGCTCCCGCTCGTAGCCACTCCCGTGGCCGTCGGCATGATGTGGCGGCTGATCTTCGATCCCAACATCGGCTTCGTCAACCAGCTGCTCGGCATGGTCGGGATTCCCGCCCAGCCCTGGCTCTCCGGCCAGGACACGGCGCTCGGCACCACCATCTTCATGGACGTGTGGCAGTGGACCCCCATGGTGGTCCTGATCCTCCTGGCCGGACTGACCTCGCTCTCCGAGGAACCCGACGAGGCGGCCCGGATGGACGGCGCCAACGCCTTCCAGCGCTTTTTCTTCATCACGCTGCCCCTCATGATGCCGACCGTGATCGTCGCCATCCTGCTCCGGGGCATCGACGCCCTGAAGACCTTCGACATCCTCTACGCCACCAAGGGCAAGGGCGGCGGGTCCTTCCACGAAGTGGAAACGCTCAACGTCTACGCCTACGGGCTGAGCTTCGACTACAACCAGTACGGGCTCTCCTCCGCGGTGCTGATTCTGTTCTTCATGATCATCATCGGCTCCATGTGGCTGCTGACCATGCGCAAGAAAGCGGTAAGCAAATGACCGTACTGACAGAAAACACAGAAAACACCGAACCCCGGACCGCAGACCCCGCCCGGCCCACACCGGCGCCGCGCCCCCGGAAGCCGCTGGGCACCCGCGCGTACAAGGTGTTCCGCGTGGCGGCACTGGTGGCCGTGGTGCTGTTCCTGATCGCCCCGCTGTTCTGGATGCTGCTGGCATCCCTCAAGACCAACGTGGACATCTACGACACCGGCAAGTCGTTCCTGTTCACCCCCACGTTCGAGAACTACGCCAATGTGCTGCAGCGGAACAACTACTTCGTCTTCATCTTCAACAGCTTCTGGGTGGCCTTCGTCTCCACTGCCCTGTCGCTGGTCCTGGGCGTGCCCGCCGCCTACGCCATGAGCCGGTTCACGATGCACCGCTCGGCCCTTGTGGTCCTGATGGCCCGCGTCATCCCCGGCGTCTCCCTGCTGGTGCCCTGGTACTACGTCTTCTCCAACCTGAAGATGGTGGGCGGCTTCGAGGTGCTGATCCTCAGCCACATGTTCGTCGCGCTGCCGCTGATCGTGTACATCATGATGAGCTACTTCGATTCCCTGCCGCTGGAGCTGGAGGAGTCGGCCCAGGTGGACGGCCTCACCCCGATCGGCGCCTTCCGCCGCATCACCCTGCCGCTTTCCGTCGCCGGCATGGCCACCGCCGGCATCCTGTCCTTCATCTTCTCGTGGAACAACTTCATGTTCGCCCTGGTGCTCTCCGGCTCCAAGACCAAGACCCTGCCGGTCGCGATCTTCGACTTCGTCTCCTACGCCAGTATCGACTGGGGCGGACTCATGGCGGCCGCCACCGTGGTCACCATTCCGATCATGATCATTGCGCTCTTCACGCAGAAGTACATCGTCTCCGGCATGACCGCCGGCGCGACCAAGGGCTAGGCAACAGATGACACTCATCAGCAGGATTGAAACGTTCCTCGTCGCTCCGCGCTGGCTCTTCGTCCGGATCGAGACGGACAGCGGGATCGTCGGCTGGGGCGAGGCGAGCTGCGAAGGCCGCAGCGAAACCGTGCGCACCGCCGTCGACCAGCTCTCCGAACTGCTCATCGGCAACGACGCGCTCCGGATCGAGGACCACTGGCAGGTTATGACCAAAGGGTCCTTCTATCGCGGCGGGCCCATCCTGGCCAGCGCCGTGTCCGGCCTGGACCAGGCCCTCTGGGACATCGCCGGCAAGCACTTCAACACGCCCGTGCACCAGCTGCTCGGCGGCCACGTCCGGGACCGGATCCGGATGTACGGCTGGGTGGGCGGGGATGAGCCCAACGAGGTGGCGGACCAGATCAGCGCGCAGCTGGAGGTCGGCCTGACGGCGGTCAAGATGAACGCCAGCGGCCGGATGAGCCCCATCGCCTCCGTGGCCGAGCTCGACGGCGTCGTCCGCCGCGTCGCCGCCGCCCGCGAGGTCCTCGGCGACCACCGCGACGTCGCCGTGGACTTCCACGGCCGCTTCAGCCTCGCCAACGCCCGCCGGGTGGCGCCGCTGCTGGAACCGTACCGGCCCTTCTTCCTCGAAGAGCCGGTGGTCCCGGAAAACACGCACCTGCTGCGCGAGTTCACGTCCTCCACGACGACGCCGGTCTCCACCGGTGAGCGGCTCTACAGCCGGCAGGAATTCCTGCCCGCGCTGCAGGCCGGCATCGCCGTGGCCCAACCGGACCTCTCCCACGCCGGCGGCATCACCGAGGTCCGCAAAATCGCCTCGCTCGCCGAAATCTACGAGGTCCAGCTCGCCCCGCACTGCCCGCTGGGCCCGCTGGCGCTCGCCGCCTGCCTGCAGGTGGGCTTCGCGACGCCCAACTTCCTGATCCAGGAGCAAAGCATCGGCATCCACTACAACCAGGGCGCCGAAGTCCTGGACTACGTGGTGGACAAGTCCCCGCTGAAGTTCGTGGACGGACACATCGAACGGCTCACCGGCCCGGGCCTGGGCATCGAGATTGACGAGGCCGTGGTCCGGGCCGCGGACAAGCGCGGGCATGCCTGGCGCGGTCCCGTCTGGCGGCACCCCGACGGCGCCTTCGCCGAGTGGTGAACGCCGGAACGCTGGGACAGGACCTGTCGCCCCGGCGTATTTGCCCTGACGTATTTGCCCCGAAGGAGAAGCCTGACATGGAGAACACCCTGACGCCCGAACTGCTGCTGGCCGGGATCCAGGAAAGCCGGCTGGTGGCCATTGTGCGCGGCACGGACGGCGCGGCCGCCGCGAAGGCAGCCCTCGCGGCGATGGAGGAGGGCTTCCGGTATGTCGAAATAGCGCTCACCACGCCGCGGGCCCTTGAAGCCATCCGTGAAGTCCGCGCGGCCGCCCCCGCGGGCTGCTTCGTCGGTGCCGGAACGGTGCTGACGGCCCAGGACGTTGCCCGCGTCGCCGATGCGGGCGGCCAGTTCATGGTGACCCCGTCGCTGGCAGAGTCGATTGCCGAGTCGGCCCGGCTGGCACTGCCTGTGCTCGCCGGTGCGCTGACACCCAGCGAAGCCCACGAAGCCATGAACCGCGGCGCCACGGCCGTCAAGCTCTTCCCCGCTTCCATCGGCGGTCCGGGCTACCTCAAGGCGCTCCGCGACCCGTTCCCCGGGATCCCGTTCATCGCCGTCGGCGGCGTCGGGCTGGATGAAGCCGAGGGCTACTGGGAAGCCGGCGCCATTGCCGTGGGGCTCGGCGGACCGCTGTTCGGCGATGCCGGCTCCGGCGGCGACCTCGCCCCGATGCGGGAGCGGGCCCGCGGTTTCGTGACCCTGGCCGCCGGGTTCGGCCGCCCACGCGCGGAGAGCCTGCGGTGATGGCCGCCGTTGGCCCGGCTTTGGCTGGGGAGGGCGTCGACCTGCTGACGTTTGGTGAGTCCATGGTCTCGCTGCGGTCCACCGGCCCGCTGTCCGCCGGCGGCAGCCTCGGCATGCACGTGGCCGGGGCCGAATCGAACGTGGCCGTCGGGGTCGCCCGGCTCGGGCACAGCGTCACCTGGGCCGGGGTTGTCGGCGCCGACCCGCACGGGGAGTACATTCTGCGGCAGCTGCGCGCCGAGGGGATCGGGCTGCGGCACCGGATTGACGCGGCAAGGAACACCGGGGTGATGTTCCTTGAACAGCGCACCGCGGATGTCACCCGGGCCTTCTACTACCGCGCCGGATCCGCCGGGTCCACCCTCGGCCGGGAGGACCTGGACCGTGCCCTGGCGGCCGGGGCACGGATCCTGCACCTGACCGGCATCACCGCCGCCCTCAGCCCCGACGCCCGCAAGGCCGTGGAGTACGCGGCCGAGCGCGCCGCCGCCGAAGGCATGGAGGTCTCCCTCGACGTCAATTACCGCAGCAAGCTCTGGACCCGGGAGGTGGCCCGCGCCGCGCTCTCGCCGCTCGCCCGGCACGCCAGCATCGTGATCGCCTCCGACGATGAGCTCGGGCTGGTCGCTGCCCCGGTGGGAGCTGGCCCGGAGGGATCACCGCACCCCGGCGATGCCGATCCAGATGCAGATGCCGCCGAAACAGCCATGGCCGCCGAACTGCTGGAGCGCGGCGTCCGCGAAGTCGTGGTCAAGCGCGGCGCCGCCGGCGCCGGTGTCCACACCGCCGACGGGCGATGGGAAGTGCCCGCCGTGCCTGTGACCAGCATCGATACCGTGGGCGCCGGGGATGCCTTCACCGCCGGCTACCTGTCCGCCCTGCTCGACGGCGCCGACGTCGCCGGCCGCCTGCAGCGGGGCGCCCTGGCGGGAGCTTTCGCCGTCAGCACCGCGGGGGACTGGGAAGGCCTGCCCGGCCGCGCGGAGCTGGCACTGCTCGGGACCACGCCGGGCGGAACCACCCAGCGCTAAGCCCCCCGCGCTGAACCACCCGCGCTGAACCACACTGGCGGCTATCCGGCGCGCCCGACATTCACCGACCAAGAAAGCCTGGACCTGTTGTGAAAATCATTGCCGCTGAAGTGTTCGTCACCAGCCCCTCCCGGAACTTCGTGACCCTGCGGATCACCACCGAGGACGGCGTGACCGGGATCGGGGACGCGACCCTGAACGGGCGCGAACTCGCCGTGGCCGCCTATTTGAAGGAGCACGTCGCGCAGCTGCTGATCGGCAAGGACCCGCACCGGATCGAGGACACCTGGCAGTTCCTGTACCGGTCCTCGTACTGGCGCCGCGGCCCGGTCACGATGGCCGCGATCGCCGCGGTGGA
>NZ_JBFTNJ010000039.1:0-35952 GCF_056397425.1 Arthrobacter sp. 05N33_2 | reverse complement strand
GGGCACACCATGACAGATCACAACTACATCTTGTTCGTGTCGTCGTACGCCGACGAGGGCTCGGCGGCAGAGGATTTTAAGGCGATCAAGGCCATGGACGACGCGGCCGTCGCGGCTGCCGTCGTCCTGTCACGTGACTCCTCGGGCAAGACCGAGGTCAAGGAGCACGGCGGCGGGCTGGTCGCCGGGGGCACCAAGGCCGGCGCAGTCGGCGGGCTGGTGGTCGGACTGTTCGCTCCGCCACTGCTGCTGTCCGGCGTGATCGGTGCCGGGATCGGCGCCGGTGTGGGTGCCATCAGGAAGCGGCACGAGGAGAAGTCCATCGGCGTCAACGCGGCGGAGTTTCTGCCGCYGGGCTCCTCGGCGATCGTTGCCATCGTCGATGACCTCTACCTCGACCGCGTCGACAAGGCGATCAGCAAGGCCACCAAGAAGGTCAGCAAGGCTGTCGACAGTGGTGACTACGACGCCGTCGTCAAAGCCGTGAACGAGGGCGACGAGAAGATCATCGAAGCCGCTTCGTCCTGACCGGCCGACGCAGCCACCGTGGAGACGGCCGCTGGGTTTTGGGATCTTCCTCCGGGCCGACCGAAAACCGGTTAGAGTTCGACGCCGAGCAGGGCGTTGACGGCGTCGCTCACCAGCGCGGCGTCCGTGGCCGAGGCCTCCCCCGGGGCTGCCAGGGCGGCCTTGGCCCAGGCGTCGACGGCGGCGAGTGCGCCGGGCGCGTTCAGGTCGTTGGCCAGTTCGGTCCGCAGCCTGCCAAGCAGGGCCGCGGCGGAGCCTTCCGGCGCCACGGCGAGGGCCTCGCGCCAGGTGCGGAGCCGGTCTTTGGCCTCGGCGAATCCGGCGGCGGTCCAGGACCAGTCCGTGCGGTAGTGGTGGGCCAGGATCGCAAGGCGGATCGCGGCAGGTTCTTCCCCGTCAGCCCGGAGCCTGGAAACCAGGACAAGATTGCCCTTGGACTTGCTCATCTTCTCCCCGTCGAGGCCCACCATGCCCGCATGCGCGAAGTGGCGGGCCAGCGGCACGCCCGCCAGCGAGTACGCGTGGCCGGCGCCCATTTCGTGGTGCGGGAAAATAAGGTCCGAGCCGCCGCCCTGAACGGTAAACGGCTTGGGCAGGTACTCCTGGGCGATCACGGTGCATTCGACGTGCCAGCCGGGCCGGCCCTCCCCCAGTTCGCCACCGGGCCAGCTGGGCTCGCCCTCGCGGGCCACCCGCCAGAGCAGCGGATCCAGCGCCTGGCGCTTCCCGGCCCGGCCAGGGTCGCCGCCGCGTTCGGCGAAGAGTTCCAGCATTTCGGCGTCGGAGAGTCCGGAAATGGATCCCAGGGTCCAGGCGTCGACGTCGTCCGTCGAGTGCTTCCCGGCGGCTTCGACGTCGTAGTAGACGTCCCCGTCGGGCTCGCCGCCGGTGCCGGGGACGCGGTACGCGAGTCCGTTGCGCAGCAGGCGCTCGATGGCGGGAACGATCAGGGGAACGGCCTCGACGGCACCGATGTAGTGGTCCGGGGCGAGGACGTTCAGGGCCTCCATGTCGGTCTGGAAGAGCTCGATTTGGCTCGCGGCGAGGTCGCGCCAGTCGACGCCTGTGGCCGTGGCGCGCTCCAGGAGGGGATCGTCGACGTCGGTCACGTTCTGGACGTAGGCGACGTGCTGGCCGCCGTCCCGCCACGCGCGGTTGAGGAGGTCGAAGGCGACATAGCTGGCCGCGTGGCCCATGTGCGTGGCGTCATAAGGGGTGATGCCGCAGACATACATGGACTGCTCACCCGTGGCCTCCAGGGTCACAATTCCGCCCTTGGCGGTATCGAAGAGGCTCAGGGCGGGCATGCTGCCGGGGAGCTGGGCAACAGGGCGGGAGGTCCAGGATTTCACAGACCAAGCCTAGTGCTAGGCACTGATGACATTGAAACCGAGCAGCAGGAACAGGGACATTCCCAGGATGATCCGGTACCAGACGAAGAGCCGGTAGCCGCGGGTGGAGACGTATTTCAGGAACCAGCCGATGATGACGTAACCCACAATAAAGGCGATCACGGTGGCCAGGGCGGTTTCCGGGAGACCGTACGGGCCGGTGATGCCTTCCTTGGAGACCACCTTGTACAGCTGGTACAGGCCGCTGCCGAAAACGGCAGGGATTGCCAGCAGGAAGGAGTAGCGGGCCGCCGCCTCACGGGTGTAACCCATCAGGAGCCCGGCGCTGATCGTGCCGCCGGAGCGGGACACACCGGGGAAAAGGGCCAGGGCCTGCGCCAGACCGTAATAGAGCCCATGTTTGTAGGTCAGCTGCGTCAGTTCACGGTCCTGCCGGCCGATGGTGTCGGCCACCGCGAGGACCATGCCGAAGATAATCAGCATGGTCGCGACGCCCCACAGGCTGCGGAGTACCGATTCGATCTGGTCCTGGAACAGCAGGCCCAGGACGATGATCGGGATGCTGCCCAGGATCACCAGCCAGCCCATGCGCGCATCCGGGTCCCGCCGGGAGACTTTGCCGGTCAGCGAACCGGCCCAGGCACGGATGATCCGCAGGATGTCGCGCCAGAAATAGACGATCACCGCGGTCTCGGTGCCCAGCTGCGTGATGGCCGTGAAGGCGGCGCCGGGATCGGACGCYTCCGGSAGGAAGGMGCCGACAATCCGCAGATGGGCGCTCGAGGAAATCGGGAGGAACTCGGTCAGCCCCTGTACCAGGCCCAACAGAGCCGCTTGTATCCAGTTCACGTTTATAGACCCTACGTTACGAAGCAGCCCGACCCCGTAAGCTAGCTGACATGCAGCAGCGTTATGTCGGCAACAGTGGGTTGCGCGTGTCCGCCCTATCCCTCGGCACCATGTCCTGGGCCAGGGAAACCGAGGAACAGGATGCCGCCGCCCTGGTGCGCTCCTTCGTCGATGCCGGCGGAACCCTGATCGATACGGCGGCGTCCTACGCCGACGGTCAGGCCGAGGCGATGCTCGGCGGAATACTGGGCGACGTCGTGGCGCGCTCCGAAGTGGTGATCTCCACGAAGGCCGGACTGACGACGGCGGACGGGCGCCGCAGCGTCGACACGTCCCGCAACGGCATGCTCTCCGGGCTGGACGCGAGCCTGGCCCGGATGGGAACCGATTACGTGGATCTCTGGTTCGCGCACGCCTGGGATCCGAATGTTCCGCTGGAGGAAACCCTGTCAGCGCTGGACCACGCGGTGCGGTCCGGCCGGGCGCGTTACGCCGGTGTCTCCAATTTCAACGGCTGGCAGACTGCAAAGGCCGCCGCAATCGCGGGCTTCCCCCTCGTGGCCAACCAGTCCGAATACTCGCTCCTGCAGCGCAACGCGGAGATTGAGCTCATTCCGGCCATCGAGGACGCGGGGCTGGGCCTGATGGCCTGGGCTCCGATGGGACGCGGCGTCCTGAGCGGCAAATACCGCGGCCACATCCCGGCTGATTCCCGGGCCGCCAACCAGCGGTTGGCGACGTACGTCGAACCCTATCTCGAGGGACCGGCGTCCAGCGTGGTGGAAGCCGTCGCCATGGCGGCGAAGGGGCTCGGCCGGACTGCCCTGGATGTGTCGCTGAGCTGGCTGTTGTCCCAACAGGGGGTGGCAACCGCCGTCGTCGGCCCCCGGACACCGGTTCAGCTCAAGGAGATCCTGGATTCGGCGCTCGCGCCGCTGCCGCCGGAGATCGCGCAGGCGCTCGAAGACGTGTCCGACCCCGGCTGAGGCCGCGGAGATCCGCAGGTGGCCCTAGTTCTCCGAATTCTCGAGGATCTCGAGGTCCTCTTCGTCGTCGACATCGTCTTCGTCGCCGTCTTCGTCGCCGTCGATCACTTCGAGCGGTGTCACTTCCCCATACGCCTCATACAGGGCGTCGTCGTAGACTTCAAAGGCATCGGCAACGGCGAAGAACGCCGCCTCGACCGCGGGATCCCCGTCACTTCTGCGGGCGGAGGCCGCCGCCAGGTGTTCTTCCAGTGCAGAGGTCAGGGACTGAAGCGCGACACGCGGATCGATGCTCATGACTTCACGTTAGTCGGAAAAAGACGAAAATGGAGAGCAATGAAAGAACATTTTCTGAGCAGCTCGGTCCGGCGGGAACGGGACTATGTCAAGCAGTACGAGTACCTCGTTCTGACGGTCGGCCCTGAGGATTCGCTCCCCGAGGCCCGCCGCCGGCTCGTGGAGCATTCCGAGTACGGCAAATGGGAACTGGAACGCAGCCGCCTCTACGTGGGCGGCGGGCGGCGTTTCTGGCTGCGCCGGAAAGTCATCCAGGTCCAGCGCACCGTCTAGGCCGCACACGGATCCCGGCCGCGCATCGGCCGGGATCGGCAGCCACGAACGCCGCGGGGAGTCCTGGGCCCTCTAGGGTTTCTCCAGCGGGCCCAGCCAGGCGTTCGCCACGGTATTGTGCGCCGACTCGTCATCTGATGGGTGGAACATGCCGGCGAGCACGTCCCGGTACAGCCGCTCCAGCTCGGAGCCGCGGAAGTAGCTGGAGCCGCCGGATACCCGGATGGCGAGGTCCACCACGGTGCGCGCCGTCTCCGTGGCCCGGACCTTGAGCCCCACGAGCTGGGGGAACCATTGGCTGCCGTGGTCCGCGAGGGCGTCGACGTCGGCCGCCACGGAGGACAGCTGCGGATAGAGCGCATCCATGGCCATCGCCGCCTCCGCCACCTTCCAGCGGATGTCCGGGTCCTGGGCGTAGCTGCGGCCGCCGTTCTTGAACGATGTCCGGCGCTGCACCGCTTCCACCCCGAGCGTGAGGGCCCGTTCGCCGATTCCGGTGTACACCGCGGCGAGGAGGGTCTCGAAGCAGGCGAAGATCGCGAAGATCAGTGGGTCGGCGTTCGGGCCCACCGGCAGTTTCCGGAAAATCCGTTCGGCCGGGACGACGGCGCCCTCCAGGAGGGTCGTGTTGGACTGGCTGGCCCGCATGCCGAGCGTGTCCCAGTCGGGCAAAATCTCGTAGCCGGGGGTTTCCCGGGTGATGAACCCGTGGACCAGTTCCCCGGCGCCGTCCGCGGCATTGGCGTCCTTCCCGAAGATGCCCAGTCGGGTCCACGCCGGTGACAGGCTGGTGAAGATCTTGCGGCCCGTGAAGCTGTAGCCGCCGTCGTGCAGCGGGACGGCCTCCGTGCGGGAATCGAACAGCACGGAGTCGTTGCCTGCCTCCGARTTGCCGAASGCGAAGAYCTCRCCCTGYGCSGCCTCCTKGAGGATGAAATCCAGCGARGAGTCACCSCGGGCGGCMAGGACGTGSGCGACGCCGGTCCACACCAGGTGCATGTTGACGGCCAGCGCCGTGGCCGGCGCCGCGGTCGCCAGCCGGCGTTGCAGCTGCGCCGCTTCCGCAAGGCCGAGTCCGAGTCCACCGTCGATCACCGGGACGAAAATTTTCAGGTAGCCGGCCGCCGTGAGATCCGCGAGGTCCTCGTGGAAGAAGGCGTTGTCGCGGTCGTAGCCGGCGGCGCGGCCGCGGATCCGTTCCAGCAGCGGGCCACTCAGGATGTCCTCGGGCGTCATGGCAGGCGGTGTCCGCTCAGTAGTTGGTGAGCAGGGTGTCCAGCACCCGTGCGCCGAATTTCAGGGAATCCGCCGGGACCCGTTCGTCGACGCCGTGGAACATGCCGGTGAAGTCGAGCTCGTCCGGCAGCATCAACGGGGCGAAGCCATAGCCGGTGATGCCGAGCCGGCTCAGGGACTTGTTGTCGGTCCCGCCGGAGAGCGTGTACGGCAGCACCTTGGCGCCCGGRTCCTCGGAATGCAGGGCGTCGATCATCGAATCGACGAGGTTGCCGGCGAASGGCACCTCCAGSGAGACATCRTTGTGCACGTAGCTGATGTCCACYCCGGTGCCGGCGAGTTCGCGCACGATTTCCAGCACCTGCTGTTCCTGCCCGGGCAGGGTCCGGCAGTCGATGAGGGCCTCGGCCGATTCCGGAATGACGTTGTGCTTGTAGCCGCCTTTGAGCAGGGTGGGGTTGGTGGTGTTCTGCAGTGTGGCGCCGACAAAGCGGGCCACCGTGCCGAGTTCCTTGAGGATCTTCTCCGGATCGTCGGGATCGAATTCGACCCCGGTGAGTTCGGTGACGCCGTCGAGGAACTGCCGCGTGGTCGGCGTGAGCTCGATCGGCCAGTTGTAGGCACCAATCCGGGATACCGCGCCGGCAAGCCTGGTCACGGCGTTGTCGGTGTTGATCTGGGAGCCGTGGCCCGCGCGGCCGTGGGCCACCAGGCGGAGCCAGGAGAGGCCCTTTTCCGCCGTCTGGAGCAGATAGGTGCGCTGGCCGCCGATGGTGGCGGAGAAGCCGCCGACTTCGGAGATCGCCTCCGTGGCGCCCTCAAAGAGTTCGGGCCGCTTCTCGACGGCGTAGCGGGCGCCGTAGGTGCCGCCGGCTTCCTCGTCGGCGAAGAACGCGAAGATGAGGTCGCGCTTGGGTTTGCGTCCCGTGCGGGCGAAGTTGCGCAGCACGGACAGGATCATGGCGTCCATGTCCTTCATGTCCACGGCGCCGCGTCCCCAGATCAGGCCGTCCTTCAGTTCGGCGCCGAAGGGGTCAACCGACCACTGTTCGCGCAGGGCCGGGACGACGTCCAGATGGCCGTGGACCACCAGGGCGCTGGCGGAGGGGTCCTCCCCCGCCAGCCGGGTGACCACGCTGGCGCGGCCGGGGGCTGCTTCGAAAATTTCGGCGTCCAGCCCGACTTCGGCCATGAGCCCGGCGGTGTATTCGGCGGCCGCGCGTTCACCGGGGCCGGAGCCGTCGCCGTAGTTGGACGTGTCGATCCGGATCAGCTCCTGGCAGATCCTGACGACCTCATCCTCTGGCCTGGTTTCGGTCCGGTTGTCAGTCATAGCGGCTCCTCGTGGCGGGTGGCTCAATTGCTTGCTTCAGCCTACCCACACCACCCCCGCGGACCCCGATTATTTGTTTCCGGAAAAGTCGTGCTAGAGTCTTTCTCGCTGCTTCCGAGAAAAGCAAAACGCTGAAAGGCGAAACGAACTCGGAATTACCACCTGCGCGGGTGGCGGAATGGCAGACGCGCTAGCTTGAGGTGCTAGTCCTCGAAAGGGGGTGGGGGTTCAAGTCCCCCTCCGCGCACAAGGGAAAACCCCTGGAATCCAAGGATTCCAGGGGTTTTTTTCTGCTTCCCCGCCGACGGGCTGCAGCTTCGCCCCCGCTGCCGCTGAATACCAATACCCGCTGCCCCGGCCCGGAGCCCACCGGACGTGCCCGCCAGGGAATGGCCGCACAGAGTTCTCGCCCCGTGGCCGCCGGCGTAGAGTCTGCGCAAGAGACTTGCAAGCGGATCGAGGGATGACAAATGTCAGTTAAAGGCTGGAACCCGCTGGTGCTTTTGCCTGTCGCGTTCATCGTCGTCTTCGTGGTTTGGGCAGCTCGACGGGCCCGAGGCCGGAAGTCCAAGGACTAACGACCCGCTGAGCCGCTGTGTGCTTGCGGAACAAGGGTGTTGAGCCGGCGCGGCCGGGCCAACCAAAAGACCGCATCCCTGCCGGCCCCCCAAAAGCTCCTGCAGGAATGCGGCCGTCGTGGCGTCAGCCGGAGCGCGGCTCCCCTGACGGGCAACCCTTAGGCTGCGTGCCTCCACGATGGAGGGGTACCGGAGGCGTGGACCGGTACCCCTCCGGTGCAGAAATAGACATGTCCAATTCTGTTTTCAGAGGGTAATGCAAAATTATTGGACATGTCCAATCGGATGATATTGTCTTCTGGATCCGCCCTTCGACCGCAGCAAAGGAGCCCTGTCATGAATGACGCATCAGTCGATTCCGGGCCGGGCGCGGCACTCGCAAGGAAGCTGAACCTTCTCCTTGATTCCTCGGAAGCGGCCGGGAAGAAGATCACCTTCAACGAGGTCAGCGCCGCCATGAAGACGGCCGGCACCCCGATCTCCCGCGCCCGCTGGCACTACATGCGCACCGGGTCCGGGCCCGAGGTGAAGAAGACCGAGCTCCTGCAGAACCTCGCAAAGTTTTTCGGCGTGAACCGCGACTACCTGCTGCACGACCAGGACGAACTGCCCCGGAAAGTCGAAGCCCAGCTCGACCTCCTGGCCAGCATGCGGGCCAACAAGGTCCGCAATTTCGCCGCCCGGCAACTCGGCGGCCTGTCACCCGAGACGCTCCTTCAGATCCGGGACCTTATCGACGAGCAGCTGGCGGAGGCGAGCGTCACTTCTTCCGACACGCCGGGCGCCGGAAAGGCCTCTGAACAGGGCTGATACGCTCCTCCTTGGAGTCGGAGGGACTCCGGCCCCCTATCGGACCATCCCAAGGATCAGCGCCATGGACTACAGCGTCGCCCGAGTGCGGGCCCGGACTGCGGAAGAAGGCCTGCGGCTGCAGGAGCCGGTCTCCATGCGTTCCATCCAGAGCCACCTGGAGACCGCGAGCGGGCGTCCAATTGTCATCAAGCCGATCGACAACACCCCCACCGACAAGGTCTGTGGCCTGTGGTTCGGCCTGGACGGCCTGGACCTCATCCTCCACGCCAAGTCGGCGTCAGAGGTGCACCGCCAGCAGATCGTCCTGCACGAGTTCGCCCACATGATCCTCCGCCACGAGCAGGAAGTCCTCTCGCACGACTACGCCCAGGTCTTCTTCCCGGACCTCGACCCGGAGCGCGTCGTCTCGGCCCTGAAACGCACCGACTTCGCCGACGAGCTCGAGGTAACGGCCGAACTCCTTGCCGACCGGCTTGCCTCCCGCATCCGCCGCTCCTACCAGCAGCCGGACGCGGAGCCGGGCAACTTCGGGGCGGTCTTCGGATGATGCAGTTCCTCATGGCCGCGGCACTGTTCCTGTTGGCCGGGGCCCGCATTCCCGCCCTGCTTCGCAGCCGGAGCGACCTGGTGTTCTCCTGTGCCGTGTACGGAGGCGTGGGCTCTTTGCTCATGTCCCCGATTGTCTACGTCCCCGTCGATACGGCCCTGGGCGGCATGAACCTGGTCAAACTGGTCCKGAACTCCCTGATGATTATCTCGCTCTGGTATCTGCGCCTCGCCGCATACGCCGCCATCGCCCCGGAAGCCGGCGGCCGCCGTTCCTGGTGGACCCGCACACTGCCTTTGACGCTCACGCTGAGCCTGCAGACCGCGTTCTTCCTCCTCACAGGACCCACCGTCACGACCCCCGCCTGGGGCATCTACGAGGACCGTTTCCCGGCCCTCCTGTTCTCACTGATGCTCACCCTCTTCATCTGTTCGATGAGCGCGGAAATTGCCGTGATCTGCTGCCGCTACGTCCCGCGGATGAGCCGCCCGTTCCGCGCCGGTTTCTCCATGCTGGGCGCCGGCTGCATCATGGGCTTCCTGGTGATGGCCGAGATGTGTCTGTCCCTGTTGGCCCGGCACCTGACATTCCTGGCCGTACTGGTCAGGCCTGGCTTCCCGTACCATCAGCTGGAACTGGTTGCGACCGTCCTGGCCGGCGCCGGGCTCACGATCCCGGCGGTTGCCGGCAGGGCTGTCCGCAAAAACCTGCACCGCCGGAACACCGAAACCCTCGCACGCGTCGAGGCCATCTGGTCCAAGGCGCTGAAGAGCACGTCGCTTGACCGGACCCTTGAGGCCGACCCCCAGGCACCGGTACAGGACAGGCTGCACCGGATGGTTGTCGAAATCCGGGACGCTGAACTCGCTGCGGGCACTTCGGCGACCTTCCTGACCGCGGAGGAGCGCAGCTACCTGCTCTCCGTTGAAGCAAAGCTCCATAACTCCCCCGCCCCGGCATAGCCCGCGACAGCTACAGAAAGCCGCCATGCAACTCCTCACGCACCCGACCCGCCGAACACGCCCGAGCGGTACGGACATGTACGGGATCTACCGGAACATGGTCCTCTTCGATTTCAAGACTGAAATCCATTCGGGCTTCTTCGTCGCCTATTACCGCAACTTCGCCATCCCCTCCACAGCGAGGACCCTGGCGGCGACCGGAGAGATGAAATCCCGGCCGATGAAGCGCTCCTACGACACCGGCATCGTCCTTCACGAGATCATCGCCAACGGGTTCGAGCACGAACGCAGCCAGGCCATGATCAAACTGCTCCGCCGGGTCCACAACGGGGTGCCCGGCACCCCGGACGACTTCGTCTACGTCCTCATGACCTTGCTTGTCCTGCCGCTGCGCTGGACCGAACGTCACGGCTGGCGCCGGCTGACGGAGTTGGAGAAGCGGGCCGCCACGGATTTCTACGCCGAACTGGGCCGGCAGATGGGGCTCGAGGGCATCCCGGCCACCTTCGCGGAGGCGGAACGGTTCCTGGACGAATACGAGGACCGGAACATGGGCCCGAGCCCCGAGGGCTCGATGCTGTTCAATGCGACCGTCGCGGCCTTCGCCAGCCGTATCCCCGCCCTGCTTCGCCGGTTCACCCCGACCATCCTGGCGCTGATGATGGACAAACCCCAGGTCGCTGTTGCCCTGGGCCTGAAACCTGCCCCGGCAGTGCTGCGCGTACCGTTCAACGCGGTGCTGCGGTTCCGCTCCCTCAAGGCCAGGCTGCGTCCCTTGCCGACCGAGCCCATATTTGTGCCGGGAAGGATGAACGTCGTGGCATACCCGGACGGATACACCCTGGACCAGATCGGCCCTTGGGGGAAATCAGCCAACGTCTGAGGCCCGGGGACGGCCGGGCTGCCGGCCGCCGTCGACCCTGGGGTGGACCCGACGCACCCGAGACGGGCCTGCGTGCTGACCGAAGGCGACGGCGCGGATCCCGGCCACGCGCGAACAGCCCCGCCGGAACCTGAACTGCTCAAATCCCGGCGGGCTGTTCGTTGTGGTCAGAGTGCGCTCTGCCTAGCCCACGTGGATGGCGGGCCGGAGTGCCTGGTCGGGTTCGGTCTCGCGGAGGATTTCGCGCACCAGCGGCGCGGTGTCGCCCTCGCCCAGGAACAGGTACCGCATGAGGTGGCCGACGGGGCTGCCCTCGGACCACTCGAAGTAGCACTGGGGCTTCGTGCCGGTCGAGTCGCGCATGGCCAGCAGGACGGCCGCGATCGCGTTCGGCACGGCCGGGGACTTCACCCGCAGGACCCGGTAGCCGTCCACTTCGACGCCTTCGACCCGCAGCGTGTGGCTGAACGCCGAAGGATCGGAGATTTCCACTTCCAGGAAGATGACATCCGCCGGGCCCGGGACGGGGTTCAGCCCGCGCTGTTCGTACTCTTTGTCCGCGTACTCAGCCTTGTCACCGGCCTGGCGTTTGTTGGCGATGACGTTCAGTTGCCCGTCGAAGGCAATCGAATCGGTGATGAACTGCCGGGCTGCCGCGTCGAACTCGATGGTTTCCAGCCGCAGTTCGGTGGTGCGCTGGACCCGGGAGATGAGCGAGACGACGATGATGCCGGCGATGAAGAACGCCGAGATCGCGATGCCGTCGGGCTTTTCGATGACATTGGCGCCCAGCGCGTACAGCAGGACCAGGGTCAGCGCACCGAAGCCGATGGTTCCGGCGCGGCTGTGCCGGCGGATCGCGGAGACGGTCACGGCGACGGCTCCGGAGACCATCATGGCCAGGATGCCGGTGGCGTAGGCACCTGCCTGGGCGTTGACGTCGGCGTTGAAGGCGATGGTGATGCCGACGCTCAGCACGGTGTAGACGATGACGACCGGGCGGACGGCCCGGCCCCATTCCGGCGCCATGCCGTAGGCCGGCAGGTACCGGGGCACGATGTTGATGAGCCCGGCCATGGCGGAGGCCCCGGCGAACCAAAGGATCAGGGCGCTGGAAATGTCGTAAACCGTGCCGAACCCGGCGCCGAACAGGTCGTGGGCGAGGAACGCCAGGGCGCGGCCGTTGGCCTGCCCGCCCTCCTCGAACTCCTTGGCCGGGATCATGACCGTGGTGAGGAAGCTCGTGGACATCAGATAGACGCTCATGATGGCCGCCGCCGTGGTGAGCAGCTTGCGGGTGTTCCTGACCCGGGACGCCATGACCTGCTCGGGGCTGTCGCCGGTGGCCTTGATCAGAGGCATCATCGAGACGCCGGTCTCGAACCCGGACAGGCCCAGGACCAGCAGGGGGAAGGCGATGACGGCGGGCCCGATCAGGTCCATGGGGCCGCCGCCGGCGCTGGCGAGCAGCCGGTCGGTCCAGCCGGCGATCAGGGACGGTTCGGAGAGAACATGGGCGAATCCTGCGGCGACGACGGCGGCGTTCAGGAGCAGGTAGACGGCCACAAGCGGAATGGCGACGCCGACGGCCTCGTTGAAGCCGAGCAGGAACACCCCACCCAGGATCAGCAGCAGGATCACCGTGATGATCACGGCACTGCCTTTCAATCCCGCAGGCACGATCGGGTTCTCGAGCAGGTGCACCGTCGCGTCGGCTCCGGAGAGGGTGATGGTGATAATCCACGAGGTCGCAACGAACCCGAGCAGCAGCAGGACGAAGAACTTGCCGCGCCAGAACGGGAGCAGCTTCTCCAGCATGGCAACCGAGCCCTGCCCGTGCGGGCTCTCCTGCGCGACCCGGCGGTACATGGGCAGCATGCCCAGCAGGGTCAGGGCCACAATGAGCAGGGTTGCCAGCGGCGAGAGGGCACCGGCGGCCAGGGCGGCGATACCGGGAAGGTAGGACAGGGTGGAGAAATAGTCGACGCCGGTCAGGCACATGACTTTCCACCAGGCGTTGGGCTTGTGATCTTCCTCGGCTTCGGGGCCGGCGGGTGCGACCTGGTTGGCCAGTAGCCAGCGGACCAGGGGCTTGTGGTCCGGGCGGTCGGCCTGCTTCAGGTCAACTTGCGCCGGGACGGCGTGGTCAGAAGTGGTCTGCATCGGATCTTTCTGTTGGTGGCCGGGCGTGTGCCGGGCAGGAGCAAGTCCTGGGAACCGGTCAATTGTAGTGCCGGGCCCCCGTTGCCGCGGTCAGCTTCAGGCAGCGTCCGGAACGGCGGGCCTACCGCGGCTCCGGTCCGGGCAGCTCTGGCCCGGGCGGCTCAAGTCCGGCCAGCTCAGGTCCGGCCAGCTCCGGCCCGGGCGGCTCAAGTCCGGGCAGCGGGTCCTTGCCGGTCCATGTCTTCACGACCGTCCACGTGACGGCGGTGATCGGCACGGCCAGCAGCGCGCCGACAATGCCGGCCAGTATGGTGCCCGCCGCCAGGACGAGCAGTATCGCCAGGCCGTGGATGCTGAGGACCCTGCCCATCAGGACCGGCTGCAGGAAGTGGTGTTCGAGCTGGTTCACGCCGATGACCACGGCCACAACAATGAGCGCCTGGACCAGCCCGTTGGAGACCAGCGCGACGACAATGGCCAGGGTTCCTGCGACGGTAGCACCGACGATCGGGATGAATCCGCCGATGAAGATGAACACTCCCAGCGGCAGGGCCAGCGGCACTCCCATGATGGCGAGGGTGATCCCGACGACGAGACCGTCAACCGCGGCCACCATGGCCGTGCCGCGGACATACCCGCCCAGGACGACGGTACTGCGATCCGCCGCCAGCCGTGCCCTGGCGCGGTGGTCGGCCGGCAGCATGCCAATGAGAAAGGCCCGGATTTCGGGACCGTCCTTGAGGAAGAAGAACAGGGTGACGGCCATCAGCACCGCGCCGGTGAAGATTTCCACCGCGGTGCGGGCACCGGTGAGGGCTTCTGCACTGAACGTGCTCGAGGTGAAAAACTCCCGCACCGAGTCCATGACGGCGGTGATCTGTTGGTCGCTGACAGGGACAGGTCCGTGGTTCAGGAATGAGTGCAGTTGCTCGACCCCCGCAGCGGCCCGGGCCGTGAGCTCGCCCCACTGGTTGGAGACCAGAATGACGATGCCGGCGATGACGCTGCCGAAAACGGCGAGAATGGCCACGAACGAGGCAACCACCGCGAGGGCGCGCGGCCAGGCGTGCCCGGTGAGCCAGCGGACCAGCGGGGAGATCGCTGCGGCCAGGATAACGGCGATGAGGACGGGGATGATGACGAGCGGGATGCGGCTGGCGGCCCAGATGATTGCCCACGCGAGGGCGGACACGGCGAGGACCTGCACGGAGCGGATGCTGGCGCGGCCCAGTCCGTCCGACCAGATGGCCGGCATTGCGTTGCGGGGTTCGATCATAGGGGTTCTCCCGGCGTTCGGACGCGGTGGCTAGGCCCAGCGCAGGGGTTTCGGCCTGGACTGTTGCCACGCATCGTAGAACCGCATGCGGGCTTCGTTGCCGCGCTGCTGCTCGAGGGCGTGCAGGCGCCCGAAGGTAAATCCGCTGCCGGGGGCATCCGCGGCCTGCCCCGCCAGCACCAGTAGGGTTTCCCGGGTGACGACGCTGTCCTGGAAGTCTCCGAGGATCTCCTGGATGCCCTCCGCGGCCCGGGCAACGTTCGTTGCTTGAGTGCCGAAAATGGGGGTAGCCGCCTCTGCGGCATAGCGCAGCCGCTTGGCAGCCTTCCGAACTTCATGCAATGCGGCATCCTGCGGTGTCCCGCCTGTGCCGCCGTCAAGGGACCGGACCGCCGCCTTGAGGCGTTTTCGTTCCGCGGAGACGAGCCGGCCAACCGTCCCCGGCGCATCATTGCCTGCCCCGCCGCTCAGCGGAGGTACCGCAAGGAAGGCATCGAGGGCATCGAGGAGGCGGAAGTAGCGGGTGCTGTCCAGCGCCGCCAGTCCGGCGGCAAGGCCCCGTTGCTGGACAGTGCCGAGGTGCTCCTGGATCTGCTGCGCGACTGGCCCGATTAACAGCTCCGGAGGTTCGGCACTGATCATTTGCGTCAGCCGGGCACGGATGACCTCGGCGTCCCGGGCCTGGCCCACGTTGCCGGCGAGCCACTGGAGCTCGCCGCTAAGGAACCTGGCCGACGTCGTATCTGTGAGCGTTCGAAAGGTTGCCAGTGCCGACCGCAGCCGGCGGGCGGCCACCCGGAATTGATGCACGGCATCGGGCGCATTGACCCGGACGCGAGGATCATGCAGCTTCACGGCGCGTATCTGTTGGGATACGTACGAGAGCATGACGTCCGAGGCCGGCCCGCTCGGGCTCGGTTTCGGAACCGTGCCCGGATTCTCCGGATAGTCCGGTCCGAGCGCCCGGGCGAGCTTGGACGGGTGGGTGGCGATGGTGACTCCCTCTGCGGCGCACAGAGCGTCGGCGTCCTGCAGCAGCCGACGGGGGCCGCCGGCGAGTTCCAGTTCCCATTCCCGCCACCGCGACGGTCCCGCGCGGGTTAGCAGGGATTGGGCCTCGACACGGTCGTCACTGAAGTTGGCAAGGATTGCGCCGTCGGCGGCGTACAACGGCGTGACCCTCCGGCTGGTCCGGATGTGTGCAACCGGCATCAGCGCGTGGCAGCGGGTGTGGACGAGCACCAGCTGCCGCAAATTTTCCGGCACGGCATCCTGATCGCCGCCAAGCGGCTCCCGTATCGCCCGGCGCTCCCCCACGGCGACCGGCAGTTTGAGATGCCATCCTGCATCCGGACCGCCTGACCGCCGGCACAGGGTGATCCGTTGCCTGGCCAATGCCAGTGCTTTGGTATCAAAGTAGACGGCGTCCAGCATTTCGTTGACGGGCTGCCCGGCGCGATCTACCCCTGGGATTGATGCCAGTGGCGGGAGGGCGTCGGATTCCGAAGGGCTGTACTTGCGTTCCACCTCGATCGCGTCGGCGGCCATGCTTCATTTTAGGAACTCCCGCACGCGCCGGGCGTGTGCCCAAAGGCCCCTATCGGGGGAGATTGTCACGGGAACCGGGCGCTGGGGACGGGCGGCCGCCCAGTTCAGGGCGGCGGCCCTCCGGGAGGCACACAGACGCGCGGTATGAGGCTGGAAAAATGACTTGCCCGGGCATGCGGCGGCGAGTAACTTTCGGAGCAGTGGGCCGGCGGACCGCTGGCCCCCTGCGAGAGGACCGCCATGCCAACCATAATCGGCCACCACGATGTCAAGGACAAGGATCATTGGCTTGCCTCGCCGAAGCGCGAAGAGGTGTTCGGCCCACTGGGGATCACCAATATTCGTACGTTCGTCAACCCCGAGAACCCGACGCAAGTCGCAGTGATGATGGATGTCCCTGACGTGGATGCCCTCATGGCCGCGATGCAGAATGACGTAATGGGCGAGGCGATGGCCTACGACGGCGTACTGCCCGAGACCCTGGTCTTCCTCGTCGAGGCCACGCCCTAGCTTCACCCGGGCGGACACCGCCGGCGGTGCAGGCGGATGTGGCGAAGCTCCGGTCAAATAGCGGTTGACCGGAGCTTCGGGTCCATTATGGGCAGTGGTTCCTGTGTATTGGCCGGGAATAGGCTGACCGCTAGCGGTTCAGCAATTCACCCATGAGCGGCGCATTGCGGACATCATCGGTCAGGGGGCTCAGCCCCCACACGTCCTCGATGGTGTGCAGCAAGGAATAGTGCGAGTAGGCGGCATTGGATGTGAAGTGCTTCCGCGCTGCCGGGCCGGCAAAAACCGTAGCCACCCGGTTGTCGTCTTTGCTGCCTTCATCCCACGTGATCACCAGCAGGGAGTTCTGCGTCGTGAAGGCCGGGGATCCCAGGATCCTGGGCACTTCGCGGGCGAGCCAGTCATCTCCGGTACCGATGGAGCAGTCGTGGGTGTCGTTGCACATGTCCGGGCTGATGAAAGAGTAGTCCGGCAGGGTCGACGGCGACTGCAGGTCCTGCCCCAGCCGGTCATACGGAACAACATGGTCCGAGCAGGAGGCCACGTCGTCCGTCACGGCAGGGTAATACATGAACGGATTATGCTTCACCGCATACCGGCGGGAGTCATGCGCGGCGCAGGGCGCGGGCATGCCCTCGGCGTACATTTTCCAGGTCCGTCCGGATTGGGTGATCTCATCGGCGATCGAGCGCACATCGGCGGTGCACGAGTCCGGCTTGCAGTCGCTGGTGATCCCCGCGCTGGTTCCGCTCGTGAGGGCGAGATAGTTGGRCAGGCTCGGGTGGGTGATGGCCCGGTAGTTGGCGGCCACGGAGAATTCCGCTGCAAGCTTGTTGAAGTAGCCCGCTTCGCTGGCGCCCATGATCTGCGAGGCCGCCTTGTTCTCCTGGACGATGACCACAATGTGCGCGATTCCGCCGCTGGCCTGTCCGCCCGGAGCGGGGTGCGGGGCCGGCTGCGCGAAATACGGGGATGGTGGTGGGGTCGCGGCGGGCGTGTCCTGGCCGGGGGACGTGGGCGGCGATTCGGTCCCCGCCGGCCCGGCAGGCAGGGACCCGGCCGGTGGGGACTCGGCAGATGGGGGCTGCGAAGGCGGGCCGGCCTGGAGGGGCTGCACCGACGTGCACCCCGCCAGCAGCATCGCCAGCGCCCATCCGCCGGCCAGGGAGAGTCGGCCGATCCGCGTCATCGGTCCATGCTAGCGGCCGGTATTGGTGCGGCCAATGCTGTTCGCATTCCCGGCCTCAGGCCAGGCTCAGGTCAAGAAGCTGCCCGCGCCCGGTCCACGGTCCGGCTCCCCCGTGTCCGGTCACCCTCCGGGATGCAGCGCGCCGCGGACGGTGCCCAGCAGGGACAGGAACCGCTCGTTGTCCGGCAGGTCGTCTATCAGCACCACACCCTCGGGAGCGGCCAGCGGAATGCGCCAGTTCGGGTATTCGGTGCTGGTGCCCGGCTGGTTCTGGGTCCGGGTCTCCCCCACGGCGTCGACCAGTGCCACCCCCAGCAGCGCTGACGGGGCCAGCGCCGTGTAGGCGTACAGCGCCTCCACCGTGGTCCGGACGTCCGTGCCGTTTTCCGCCAGCAGGCCGCGTGCCCGGACCCGGGCCAGCACGGCCTCCTGCTCGGCCGCGGCCTCGGCGCGTTCTTCCGCCACTGGCCGCCGCAACAGCCCGAGCGATTCGCGCAAGGTGACGTGTTCACCGGCGAGGTAGCCCGCCGTCGGGGGCAGATCGTGGGTGTTGACGCTGGTCAGGCACTGCTCGCGGTAGTGTTCCGGCGGAATCGGGCCATCGGCGTCGTGTTCGAACCAGAGGATCGACGTGCCGAATATCCCCCGCTCGGCCAGGTAGCCGCGGACCCACGGCTCGAACACCCCGAGGTCTTCGCCAATCACGATCGCCCCGGCCCGTTGCGCCTCGAGGGCAAGGATACCGATGAGCGCCTCGTGGTCGTAGTGCACATACGTGCCGCTCTCCGGCCCCCCGCCCTCGGGGATCCACCACAACCGGAACAGGCCGAGGATATGGTCCACCCGGATGCCGCCGGCGTGCCGCAGCACGGTACGGAGCATGTCCCGGTAGGCGGCATAGCCGGATTCGGCGAGCCGGCCCGGATGCCATGGCGGCTGCGACCAGTTCTGGCCCAGCTGGTTGAACATGTCCGGAGGCGCACCAACGCTGACGCCCCGGGCAAGAACGCCGGAGAGGGTCCAGGCGTCGGCACCGCCGGGTTTTACCCCGACGGCGAGGTCATGGACGACGCCGATCCCCATCCCCGCCTGGCGTGCCGAACGCTGGGCCGCCTCGAGCTGCTGGTCGCAGAGCCACTGCAGCCAGCAGTGGAATTCGATCCGGGCTGCCAGCCTCGGCCGCTGCTCGACACAGTAGGGCGACGCCGGGGATGCCGCCGCTCCGGCCCATTCCGGCGCCGACGGCGGCAGCTCTTCGGCGAGCGCAGACCACAGCGCAAAGTCCTCGAGCCCCTGCCCCTGCTCTGCGCAGAAGTCGGCGAACTGCCGGGTGCGGGCCGGCCCGCGGCGGACCGCAAACACGCGTTCCAGGGCCGCGAGCTTTGCCGCGTAGCTGGCGTTGCGGTCCAGGAGGTCCCGGGAACGGTTGGCCGCCTGCAGGCCTTCGGCCAGGCGTGCCACCTCGGCCCGGCCGGCTGCGTCCAGGTAACCGTATTCCGGGATTTCCTCCACCCGCAGGTAGAGCGGGTTGAAAAAGCGCCGCGTGGTGGGCAGGTACGGGGAGTCCTCGACCGGCGGCACTGGTTCGGCGGCATGCAGCGGATTGACCAGCACAAAGCCGGCCCCCTGCTCCCCGGCAACCTCGGCGAGGTCCCCGAGATCGGCGAAATCGCCAATCCCCCAAGACCGGGAGGACCGCACGGAGTACAGCTGGGCCGTCAGTCCCCAGGTGCGGCGTTCCTTGAGCAGGGCCGAGGCACGGAGCCGGTCTGGCGTAACAACCAGCGGACACTGCGCCGCCGTGCCCGCGGCGTCGGCTCTCAAGGTGTGCCAGCCGAGACCGAGGCCGCCGGGTATGGCGAACGTGGCACGTCCCGTGAGAACGCCGTCGACGTCGACCGGYTGGTCCCAGTTCTCCCGCTGGGCGGCCTCATAGCTGCTTCCGTCCTCGGCGTCGATCCAGACGCGGACCTCGCTTCCGTGCGGGACGTGGACCTCGACGCGGGACTCCTGTCCCTCCCTCACTACAAGGACCGGGGGCAGGATGCGCCGCCAGGGTACCAGCCGGGACTCGGCCAGGGAGCGTTGCTGTTCCTGGGGCCCGTTGGCGCGGACTCCGAGGGCCGCCAGCACGTCCTGCAGGGTCCCGGCGGCCACGGAACGCTGCACTCCGTCCCAGCCCCAGTAGCTGGTGTCGACGCCATAGGCTGCGGCGAGTTCGCGCAGGAGCGCGTCGGCCGTATCAGCGTCCCCGGTCTGCCCGGGACTCCCGGGGGCCGCGGCGTTGCCGGCGTCTGCAGGATGATCGGGGTTTGGACGGTCCTCGGGGTTTGCGGGGGTCTCGGGGTGCGTCTGGTCCACCATGCGCCCACTCTAGACGCTGCCCCCACCGCCCGCGCCCTTTCCGTGGATGTGGGAATCATCTACCAGTTCGTTGAGTCCTTGGCCGGCTCCCGGCGCGGACGGCTCCTTCGGCCCGTTTAGGCGCCCCCGCAGCGGCCGCGCTAGCCTTGAAGCCTATGGTTGACGTCGAACGGTTCCGGATCCTCCTGCGCGAGGAACGTGACCGGAAGCTTGCCCTCCTGCCCGCCCTCCGCCGGGACATCACCTCGGTCAATGCCGCCCGCCTCGACTCCAACGTCGACGACGAACACGACCCCGAGGGCACAACGATCGCCTTCGAACTATCCCAGGCCTCCGCGCTCCTGGAACAGAGCAGGGCTTCCCTGCTGCAGATCGATGCCGCTCTCGCGCGGATGGACGAGGGCACCTACGGAATCTGCGCTGTATGCGCCACCCCGATCCCCGAGGACCGGCTGGAGGCCAGGCCCTGGACCGCGTACTGCATCGCGCATGCCTCGGGCAGGGCATGACCCCKCCCGGCCTGCTGGGGGAACCGAACCTGGCCCTGACATGGTGGGAGCGGATCGTTGCCGGATTCACCCACGCCCCCAGCCCGCATGTGAGCAGTATTGAGCTCGTCGCGGTGGTCCTGCTGGCATTGGCCGTCTCCCTGCCCCGCCTGTCCTGGCGCTACTTTGGCCTGCTCGCCACCGTGACCCACGAACTCGGCCACGCGTTTGCCGCCCTTACCACCGGCCAGCGGCTCGGAGGCATCCGGCTGGGCCTGGACCACTCCGGCACCACCACGACGTACAGCAGGAGCCGCCTCTCCGCCGCCTGGTCGACGTTCTGGGGCTACCCCGTGCCGGCCGTCGTCGGGGCGGCGATGGTCTGGTGCGGTTTCAACGGCTGGGGGCCGGCCGCGATGTCGGTGGGCACGCTCATCCTCCTGGCATCCTTCCTGTTCCTCCGCAACGGCGTGGGTCTCCTCATCACCGCCGCCGCCGTACTGGCCTCGGCGCTCCTGGTGCTGTTCGTGCCGCCGGTATTCAACGGCCACGTGATGATCGTGCTGGGCCTGGCGCTACTGGTCGCTGCCGTCAGGGACCTCGGCAAACTGGCCAACGTCCATTTGCGGCACCGGGACAGGCTCCCGACGTCGGACGCCTATCTGCTGGCCCGGGCCACCTCCATCCCCGCCGCGGTGTGGATTGCCCTCTTCGCCGTGGTTGTGGCCGGGGCATGGTGGTTTGCCTGGCAGCCGATGGCGCCCGTGTTCACGGCCGCGTTCGGGCCGTCCCCTTCCCGGCCTTAGGCTGGGACCATGAGCCTGAGTACCCACACCGACGATCCGGGATTCAGCACCAAGGGCGCGTATGTGACCGGCGGCGAGGAATTCACCCGGGATACCAACTACATTGAGGACCGGATCACCCGGGACGGTGCCACGGGCGCCCACGGCGAACCCGGCTGGCCCGTGGAACCTGGCCGCTACCGCCTCATCGCAGCGCGCGCCTGCCCGTGGGCCAACCGCAYGGTGATCGTGCGCCGGCTCCTCGGCCTGGAGGCGGTCATCTCGCTCGGCCAGCCCGGCCCCACCCACGACGCCCGGTCCTGGACCTTCGACCTCGACCCGGACGGCAGGGATCCCGTCCTCGGAATCGAACGCATCCAGGACGCCTACTTCCGCCGCTTCCCCGACTACCCCCGCGGGATCACCGTCCCGGCGATCGTGGACGTCCCCAGCGGGCAGGTAGTCACCAACAATTTCCCCCAGATCACGCTCGACTTTTCCACGGAGTGGACCCAGTACCACCGCGCCGGCGCGCCGGAGCTGTACCCGGAGCACCTGAGGGAAGAAATAGACGCCGTCAACAAGCGTGTCTTCACCGAGGTGAACAACGGCGTCTACCGCTGCGGCTTTGCCGGTTCCCAGGAGGCCTACAACGCCGCCTACGATCGGCTCTGGACGGCCCTGGACTGGCTCGAGGAACGCCTGGCGGGCCAGCGGTACCTGGTCGGCGACACGATCACGGAGGCCGACGTCCGGCTCTTCACCACACTGGCCCGCTTCGACGCCGTCTACCACGGGCACTTCAAGTGCAACCGGCAAAAGCTCAGCGAAATGCCGGTGCTGTGGGCCTATGCACGGGACCTCTTCCAGACCCCCGGCTTCGGCGACACCACCGACTTTGTGCAGATCAAGCAGCACTACTACATCGTGCATGAGGACATCAACCCCACCGGAATCGTCCCGCGCGGGCCGGAACTGGGCAGCTGGCTCACCGGGCACGGCCGCGACGAACTCGGCGGCCGGCCGTTCGGCGACGGCACACCCCCGGGACCGGTCCGGGCCGGCGAAGAGGTTGCCCCGGGACACGGCGCAGCCTGAGGCCGCCGGCGCCCGGGACGGCCGTTAGGGTGTTGGTCATGAATATGGGGTCCATGGAACACGCAGCGCAGTCCCTCTCGGCCGGCTTTGCCACCCGGGAGTTCGCGGAGGTGCGTGAGCTCTTCGACTCCTTCCTTTCCGAGGACCAGGACTACAGCGCGCAATTGGCCGTCTACCGTTTGGGAACGAAAGTGGTGGACCTCCGCGGCGGCCCGGGGTTCGCTGCCGGCGACATCACGGGCACGTACTCGTGTTCCAAGGGCGCCGCCGCCATGGTCATCGCCGTGCTCGTCCAGGACAACCTTCTCGATCTGGACCGGACCGTCGCGTCCTATTGGCCGGAGTTCGGCGTCCACGGCAAGGATCTGCTCACCGTCCGGCAGGCGCTGTCCCACCAGGCCGGGCTGCCCGGCGTCGCCGGCGGGTTCGCCCTGGCCGACTTCACCGAACCCGAGGCGGCCCGCTGTCTCGCCGCCTCAGCGCCGCTGTGGCGGCCGGGCACGGCTTTCGGCTATCACGCCCTGACCATCGGGATCCTCATGGAGGAACTCTGCCGCCGCACTGCCGGAGTGCCGCTCCAGCGGCTCTACGACGAGCGTATCCGCCGCCCGCGGGGCATCGACTTCTTCCTGGGCCTGCCCGAGGACCAGGAACCGCGGTACCGCGAGGTGCTCTACGACCCTGACCCGGCCCAGCCGTGGCTGGACCCGCTCAGCCTCGACGGCCTGAACAGCAACGCGCYGGTCAGCACCATCATGGAACTGCCCAACCACCGCGTCGTCCGTGCCGCGGGAATGAGCAGCGCCGGCGGCGTGGGCTCGGCCGACGGACTGGCCAGACTCTACGCCGCCGCCACGACCGGGGTGGACGGCGGTCCCGCGTTCCTGAGCCCGGCCACCATCGAACTCATGGCCGCTGAGCAGGTGTGGGGACTGGACCGGTGCTCCGGGCAGGACAACGCCTTTGCCGTCGTGTTCATGAAACCCCAGCCGGGGCGGAACTTCGGCAGCCACCTGGCCTTCGGACACGAGGGCGCCAACGCGGCCCTCGGCTTCGCGGATCCCGGTTACGGGCTCGGATTCGGGTACGTGCCGCGCCGCAGCGAAGAAGGCCGGACCAGCGGCCGGGCCCAGCGGTTGTCCGCGGCAGTGCGGCAGGCCGCCCGCGCCGCGTCCTGACCGGCCCCCTGCAGGCTCCTGCGGCGCCGCAGCAGGTTCGTCCATTTGTAGCAGCAACCACGCGGCCCTAGGGTGAGCCGGGATGGTCACTCCAGAAAAGACAACAGACAAGCCGCCCTCCTGGCTGCGCATACGGGCCCATGGCGCGGCCAGCGGCGTCGCGGCGGCGCTCGTGTGGCCGCGGCTCCAGCTGGCTCTGAAGGCGGCGCTGGCAGCGGGCATTGCTTTCGCGATCGCGCCCTTCATGCCGGGCTCCGCCGCTGACTACCCCTACTACGCCCCGCTCGGCGCCCTGGTGGCCATGTACGAGAACGTTGCCGGTTCCATGCGCCAGGGCCTGCAGGCGCTGGTCGGTCTGGCGATCGGGGTGGGACTGGCGTTCATGCTTTTCAGCCTCGGCTCGCCGTCGCCGTGGACGGTCGCGGTGGTCATGGGACTGGGCGTTATCCTCGCCGGCCTGCCCAAGATCGGTTCGGGCCGGGACTGGATCCCGACGGCGGCCCTGCTGGTACTGCTGGTGGGCGGCCACAACCCGGACTCGTTCTCGTTCGGGTACCTTTTCCAGATGGCGGTCGGCGTCACGGTGGGCATCGTCGTGAATCTGTTGGTCTTCCCGCCGCTGCATTTCCGGGCCGCGGCCCTGAGCATCGTGGAATTGCGCCAGGCGCTCGCCCAGCAGCTCTGGGACATGGGCAAGGCGCTCAAGGAGAGCTGGCCGCCGGAGCATGTTGATTGGTCCCGCCGCTCGGAAGCGCTCGCGGCGCACGCCCGCTCAGTGCGGCTCGCCGTCGAGAAAGCTGACGCCAGCCGCCGGGCCAATCCCCGCCGCCGGCTGCATCCGCGCGACATCACCCTCGACTACCGCAACCTGCGGGACCTGGAGCGGCTCACATTCCACGTCCAGGACGTCACCCAGGTGCTCTCCGACGTCATCTGGGCCGAGGACACCCCGTTCGTGATTCCGGACGAATACGCGGCACCCCTCGGGGACGCCATGTCCGCCGTCGGCGACGTGCTGCGAGCCACGGAGGAGGACAACCCGGATCGCCAGGCCGAGCTGGCCCGCACCGCCGACGCGGCGATCAACGAGCTCACCGCCAGGCTTGGCTCGGTGCCGCACACCCACGACGCCCCCAGCGCGGTGGAATCCATTCTCTTGAGCATGCACCGCATGCTGCGGGTGGCGAAGCCCGGCCGGCCGGAAGAGCAACCGGCGGACCCGTCCGAAACCCCGTCCGCAACCTAGGCAACCGGCAGGCACAACGACGGCGGCTCCCGCCGGGGTAACCCCACAGCGGATGCCGCCGTCGGACTGTCTGTCCTGCCCGGCTATGGCAGTACCGGTTAGTCCAGCGCGGCGACCGATCCGCTGAAGTGCCGGCGACCGGACAGCGGGTTCCACGCCACGTAGTCCGAACGCCGCCAGCCGCCGCCCTCGGTCTGGACGGTGCTGATGTCCAGCGCCACCCGGGCGGGCAGGAACACGGGCGCCTCGAAGGCCACCTCCCAGCTGAACGCGTCGCCTTTGACGGCACCGACGTCGGCCAGTGCCCGCGACGCGAGGTACATGCCGTGGGCAAGGGACCGCCGCTGCCCGAGGGCCTTGGCGGTCAGGACGCTCAGGTGGATGGGGTTGAAGTCTCCGGAGACAGCCGCGTAGGCACGCCCGGTATCGACGCCCAGCTGCCACAGGGCCGTGGGATCCGGCACGGAGAACGGCGGCGGCGGCACGGCCACCGAGGCCTTGTCGATCCCCGGGAGGAACACCCCCTTGGCCAGGTAGGTC
Source organism: Arthrobacter sp. 05N33_2 (assembly GCF_056397425.1). NCBI lineage: Bacteria > Bacillati > Actinomycetota > Actinomycetes > Micrococcales > Micrococcaceae > Arthrobacter > Arthrobacter sp. 05N33_2. The sequence goes on along the minus strand of NZ_JBFTNJ010000039.1, from coordinate 10,930 downwards.
GAAACCCCGCGCCAGAGGACCTCTTCCTGCCCGGCGGCGCGCACCTCCGCGACGACATCGAGCTGCGTACCGGCGCGGTGCCCCCGCAGGTTCTCCACGCGGGTCCGGATGTCCAGGGCCTCCGTGAACAGGACCGGCCCGGACTGCACCACCCTGTTCGTCAGGTGGATCATGCCCAGCAGGGGCAGCGGGAAATCGTCCCGGTTCATCACGCTCATGGCCAGCGGAAAGGCCAGGGCATGAATGAAGCCCGCAGGCAGGATATCGCTCGCGGTCTCGCCGACCAGGTGCTGATACGCCGTCAGATTGGCGACGTCGGCCCGCACGCCACGGACCTCGTGGATGTAGGCGGGCAGTTCGGTGCCGCCGTGGGTGCCCAGGACCCGGCGCCGTGCCGCGGCGGCGGCCGCGTTCACGTAGAGCTTGGACAGGGCGGGCATCTCGCCCAGGATGACGGTCTGGAAACCGTTCATGCGCCGACCAGGTTCTGCCCGCAGACGCGCAGCACCTCCCCGGAAATCCCGCCCGCGGCGTCGCTGGCCAGGAACGCGATGGCCTCGGCGACGTCGCCCGGCCGGCCGCCCTGCTGCAGGGAGTTGAGCCGGCGCGCCACTTCGCGGGTGGCGAACGGGATCCTGGCCGTCATCTCGGTTTCAATGAACCCCGGAGCCACGGCGTTGATGGAGCCGCCGCGCTCGCCGATGAGAGGCGCCGTGGCGCGGACCATGCCGATCACGCCGGCCTTGGACGCGGCATAGTTGGTCTGGCCGCGGTTTCCGGCGATCCCGCTGGTGGAGGCCACGGACACGATCCGGGGCGAGTCCTGGAAGTGCTCCGAGGCCAGGAGGGCCTCATTGATCCGCAGCTGCGCGGCGATGTTGACGGCGAGCACGGAGTTCCAGCGGCCGGCGTCCATGTTGGCCAGGAGCTTGTCCCGGGTGATCCCTGCGTTGTGGATCATGATGTCCAGCCGGCCGTGCCGTGCCGCGGCGTGGCCGATGATCCGCTGGCCGGCGTCGTCGCGGCTGATGTCCAGCTGCAGGGCCGTCCCATGGACCTCGTTGGCCACTGCCGCCAGATGCTCTCCCGCAGCGGGAATGTCGACGAGGATGAGTGTGGCGCCGTCGCGGTAGAGGGTGCGGGCAATCGCGGCCCCGATGCCGCGCGCGGCGCCGGTCACCACGGCCACCTTGCCGGCCAGCGGCTTCTCGACGTCGTCGGGCAGCTGGCCGGCGCCGGAGCTGACGGTCAGGAACTGCCCGTCCACGAACGCCGAGCGGCCCGAGAGGAAGAACCTCACCGCCCCCAGTGTTGCCGGGCTCGTGGTCCGGGCGCCGTCGGCGAGCAGGATGCCGTTGCCGGTGGCGCCGGCACGGAGTTCCTTCGCCAAAGACCGCAGGAGACCGTCCACGCCCTGCCTGGCAGCCGCCGTTGCCGGTTCCGTGGCCGAGCCCGCCGTGCGGGACATGGTGATGACGCGGGCGTTCGGGGCGAGGTCACGCAGCGACGCGGCGGCGGTGAGGACCGGTTTCTCAAGATCGCCGGGGTGGGCCAGCTCGTCCAGCACCAGGATGATGGCGCCGAGCTTCTCCTTGGGTATCGCGTGGCGACGGACATCGAGGTTCCAGTCCAGCAGGGTGGCGGCGAGCTCGTCGGCGCCGCCGGTTGATCCCTGGACCAGGACCGGTCCGTCGATGAGGGGGCGGCCGGGCTCGTGCCGCCGGAGGACCACTGGCTGCGGGAGGCCGAGACGCTTGGCGAGGTCTTTGCCGAGTCCGTGGCTGACCAGCCGGGTGTACTTGTCGCTCATCCGGTTCTCCCTAGAGTGCTTCGAGGATTGCGACGACGCCCTGGCCGCCGGCGGCGCAAATGGACACGAGGCCGCGGGCCGGACGCCCGTTGACGTCGCCCTTTTCGTGCAGCATTTTCGCCAGCGAGGCCACGATCCTGCCGCCCGTGGCCGCAAACGGGTGTCCGGCGGCCAGCGAGGAGCCGTTGACGTTCAACTTGGCCCGGTCGATGCTGCCGAAGGCGCCGTCCAGGCCCAGGCGGGTGCGGCCGAATTCGTCGTCCTCCCACGCGGCGAGGGTGCTCAGCACCGTGCCGGCGAAAGCCTCGTGGATCTCAAAGAAATCGATGTCCGCGAGGCTGAGATTGTGGCGTGCGAGGAGCCGGGGCACCGCGAAGGCCGGGGCCATGAGCAGCCCGTCTTTGCCGTGGACAAAGTCGACGGCGGCAGCCTCGCCGTCGATCACCGCGGCGAGCTTGGGGAGGTCGTGGGCGTCGGCCCATTCCTCGGACGCCAGCAGAACGGTGGAGGCGCCATCTGTCAGCGGGGTGGAATTGCCGGCCGTCATGGTCGCCTCGGCGCCCAGGTTCTTGCCGAAAACGGGCTTGAGGGTGGCCAGTTTCTCCGGGCTCGTGTCGGCGCGCAGGTTGGAGTCGCGGCTCAGTCCCCGGTAGGGGGTCAGGAGGTCATCGAAGAAGCCGGCGTCGTAAGCCGCGGCCAGGTTCCGGTGGCTGTTGAAGGCCAGCTCGTCCTGGGCCTCGCGGGTGATCTTCCACTGCGCCGTGGTCAGCGCCTGGTGCTCGCCCATCGACAGGCCGGTGCGCGGCTCCCCCGTGTTCGGTGCATCGGGAGCCAGATCCTTGGGACGGAGCCGGCTGAGGACCTGCAGTTTCCGGGACATCGTCCTGGCGCGGTTGAGGTCAAGGAGCACCTCGCGGAGTCCCTCGCTGACGGCGATGGGGGCGTCAGAGGCCGAGTCGACGCCGCCGGCGATCGCGGAATCGATCTGGCCCAGCTTGATCTTGTTCGCCAGGCCAAGCACCGTTTCCAGGCCGGTGGCGCAGGCCTGCTGGAGGTCATACGCCGGGGTCTCGGCGGAGAGTGCCGAGCCGAGCACCGCTTCCCGGGTGAGGTTGAAATCCCGGGAGTGCTTGAGGACCGCCCCCGCAGCCACTTCCCCGATCCGCTCGTCCTGCAGGCCGAAGCGGGCGATCAGGCCATCAAGGGCGGCCGTGAGCATGTCCTGGTTGGAGGACTTCGTGTACGCGCCTCCGGTCCGGGCGAACGGGATGCGGTTGCCGCCCACGACCACGGCCTTGCGGAGTTGCGCCGGGCCCGCGCCGGCGTGCTGTGTCTTCCCGGCGGCGGGTGCGGCGGCTGGCTGGGGGCGGGGCACTGACTGTCCGTTGACGGACATGGGCTGTCTCCTTCGATCAAAGCGATTACCGATACCCAGCGTACCTGATACGCTGGGTATCGTGAACATCCCCAAAGCCGCCGTGCCCGCCGGGCAGGCCGCCGTCGACGGCCGCGCTTCCCGCTGGCAGTCCCACCGCGAGGAACGGCGGCGGGAGCTGATCAAGTCCGCCCGGAAAGCGGTGCATGCCCTCGGCAGCGACGCATCCATGGAGGACATTGCCGCAGCCGCGGGAACGTCGAAGTCCGTGTTCTACCGCTATTTCGGCGACAAAGCCGGACTCCAGCAGGCCGTGGGCGAGGTGGTCCTGAGCCAGATGCAGCGGCGCATCCAGGAGGCGGCCCAGAGCGCCCAGACGCCCCGCGAAGGCCTGTTCGCCATGGTGTCCGCGTACCTGCAAATGGCCGAGACCAGCCCGAATGTCTACACGTTCGTGACGCGACATGCTTCCGGCGAGGCCGAAACGGCCGGCCCGTCCATGTCCACGGCGGGAGCCTTGAGCCACTTCTTCGCCGCCATCAGCGACATGATTGCCCGGCCGATGCGCAGCCATCTGGGCGGCGGCCAGGACAAGGAAGCCGTGATCGGCTACTGGCCCAACGCCGCGATCGGCCTGGTCCGGAATGCCGGCGAACAGTGGCTCGCCAGCCCGCCCGGGCCGGCCAAGCCCGGCCAGGAGGCCATGGCGCGGCAGATCACCGATTGGCTCTGCTTCGGCATCGCCCCCGAGCTGCAGGCGCCTCCTCCCGAAGAAGCAGCACAAACGGAACGAACAGACCCGGCAGGCCAGGGCGCGCCGTAGCAGCGGCACGCCGGCCCCCGCCCGCGACCTGAACTGTCAGCACTAAAGATTGTCAAAACCACAGAAGGAAACGACATGACTGAACTAGCCGACCGCACCACCGGCAACGCACCCCGGCGCCGGCCGCAACCACAACAGCCGGCGGCAACCACGGCAACCGGCCGTTCCGGCCAGCCCGGTACCCCTGAGGCGCCCGCCGTCGACGTCGCGGCCCTTGGCGAACAGCTGCTCGGCAAGTGGGCCGACATCCGGCTGAAGTCCAGGGGCCTCGCCGGCCGCCCGGAACTGCACAAGATCGAGGGCCAGACCCACACAGAACACCGCCGGCGCGTCTTCGGGCAGCTCAGGATCCTGGTGGACAACGGGGCCGTCCACCGCGCCTTCCCGGAGTCCGTGGGCGGCTCCGATGACCACGGCGGCAACGTGGCCGGCTTCCAGGAACTGGTCATCGCCGACCCGTCGCTGCAGATCAAGGCCGGCGTGCAGTGGGGCCTGTTCGGCTCCGCAGTGAACCACCTCGGCACCGCGGAACACCACGAGAAATGGCTGCCCGGCATCATGAGCCTGGAGATCCCGGGTTGCTTCGCCATGACCGAGACCGGGCACGGCTCCGACGTGGCCAGCATTGCCACCACCGCCACCTATGACCCCGCCGCCGGGGAGTTCGTGGTCCACACACCGTTCCGGGCAGCGTGGAAGGACTACATCGGCAACGCCGCCACCGATGGCCTGGCCGCCGTCGTGTTCGCCCAACTGGTGACAAAGGGCGTCAACCACGGCGTGCACGCGTTCTACATGGACCTCCGGGACCCCGGGACCAAGGACTTCCTGCCGGGCATCGGGGGCGAGGACGAYGGSGTCAAGGGCGGCCTGAACGGCATCGACAACGGCCGGMTKCACTTCACSMACGTCCGGATTCCCCGCACCAACCTSCTGAACCGCTACGGCRACGTCGACCCCGAGGGCAACTACACGTCCCCCATCGCCAGCCCGGGCCGCCGCTTCTTCACCATGCTCGGCACGCTGGTCCAGGGCCGGGTCTCCCTCGACGGAGCCGCCGTGACGGCGTCGAAGCTGGCCCTGAAGACCGCCATCCAGTACGCCACCGAACGCCGGCAGTTCAATGCCTCCTCCCAGACCGACGAGGAAGTGCTGCTGGACTACCAGCGGCACCAGCGCCGGCTCTTCACCCGGCTGGCCACCACGTACGCCGCCAGCTTCGCCAGCGAGCAACTGCTGCAGAAATTCGACGATGTCTTCTCCGGCCGCCACGACACCGACCAGGACCGCCAGGACCTCGAAACCCTGGCCGCGGCCCTGAAGCCGCTGAGCACCTGGCACGCCCTGGATACGCTGCAGGAATGCCGCGAGGCCTGCGGTGGTGCCGGATTCCTGATCGAGAACCGGTTCGCCTCGCTCCGCGCCGACCTCGACGTCTACGCCACGTTCGAAGGCGACAACACCGTCCTGCTGCAGCTGGTCGCCAAGCGCCTGCTGGCGGACTACGCCAAGGAATTCCGCACCGTCAACGTCGGCGTGCTGGCCCGCTATGTCGTGGGCCAGGCCACCGGTGCGGCAATCCACCGCACCGGACTGCGCGGCGTCGCCCAGTTCGTGGCCGACACCGGATCAGTGCAGAAAGCGGCGCTGGCGATCAAGGACGAAGCAAGCCAGCGGACCCTGCTCACGGACCGCGTCCAGACCATGGTCGCGGAGGTGGCCACGGCCCTCAAGGGCGCGAACAAGCTCCCGCAGCAGCAGGGCGCCGCCTTGTTCAACGCCCACCAGCACGAACTCATCGAAGCCGCCCAGGCCCATGCGGAGCTGCTGCAGTGGGAGGCCTTTACGGAAGCCCTCGGCAAGGTGACAGACCCGGGCACGCACAAAGTCCTGACGTGGCTGCGCGATCTCTTCGGCCTGTCCCTGATCGAGAAGAACCTGTCCTGGTACCTCATGAACGGCAGGCTGTCGATGCAGCGCGGACGCACTGTGGGCGAATACATCAACCGCCTGCTCGTGAAGATCCGTCCGCACGCCTTGGACCTGGTGGACGCGTTCGGGTACGGCCCGGAGCACCTCCGCGCTGAGATCTCCACCGGCGCGGAGAAGGTCCGCCAGGACGAGGCCCGGGACTACTTCCGCAAGCAGCGGGCCAGCGGCCAGGCGCCACTGGACGAAAAGATCCTGCTTGCCCGCGCCGTTCACGGCACAAAAGCTCACGGCACCAAGGCCCAGGGCACCCGCCGGGGCGGCGCCGCCGTCGCAGTGCTGTGACTCTGAAGTGCAGTGACTCCGTGCTGCAGTGACGCTGTGGTGCTGTTCCGTCGCGGGGTCAGGAGCCCTGCTGGAGCACCGAGCGGTAGACCTCGAGCGTGGTCTCCGTGATGGATTCCCAGGAGAAGTGCTCCTCGGCCCGGCGCCGGCCGGCTTCGCCCATGGCGCGGGCCCGGGCAGGATCGGACACCACTTCGATGAGGGCCTCGGCAAAGTCGGTGACGAACTTCTCCGGGTCCAGAGGGATTCCGGTGCCGTCCGTGACCTGCTCGATCGGAACAAGCAGTCCGGTCTTGCCGTGCTCGACGACCTCCGGGATACCGCCGGTGGCGCTGGCCACCACGGCGGCACCGCACGCCATCGCCTCAAGGTTGACGATGCCCAGCGGTTCGTAGATGGACGGGCACGCGAACGCGGTCGCGTGGCTGAGCACCTGGATGACCTCGTTGCGGGGCAGCATCCGCTCGATCAGGATCACGCCGCTGCGCTGGCTCTGCAGCTCCTCGATCAGGCGTGCCGTCTCGGCCGCCAGTTCCGGCGTGTCCGCGGCACCGAGGCACAACACCAGCTGGACGTCGGCCGGGAGCTTGGCGGCGGCCCGCAACAGGTACGGCACGCCCTTCTGCCGGGTGTTCCGGCCCACAAAAACAACGCTGGGGCGCTCCGGATCGATTCCGAGCGGACGGATGATGTCATCAGCCTCGTCCCGGTTCCACTGGCTGACATCGATGCCGTTGTGGACCACCTTGACCTTGGCCGGGTCAACGTCCGGATAGCTGCGCAGGATGTCCTGGCGCATGCCTTCCGAGACGGCGATGATGGCGGCCGCGGCCTCGTAGGCGGTCTTTTCCACCCAGGAGGACACCGCGTAGCCGCCACCGAGCTGCTCGGCTTTCCACGGGCGCAGCGGCTCCAGGCTGTGCGCGCTGAGGACATGCGGGATGCCGTGGAGCAGCGACGCGATGTGTCCGGCCATGTTGGCATACCAGGTGTGGGAGTGGACCAGGTCCGCGCCGGCGATGTCCGGAACGATCCTCAGGTCCACCCCGAGGGTCTGGATGGCGGCGTTTGCAGAGCCCAGGTCTTCGGGCACGGGATACGACGTGACGGTCGCTCCGTGATACCCGGGCTCGCGGGGCGCGCCGAAGGCACGCACCTGAAGGTCCACGCGTTGGGCCAGCACTCGGCTGAGCTCGGCCACGTGGACCCCGGCGCCGCCGTAAATTTCCGGCGGGAATTCTTTGGTCACAATATCTATTCGCACATGCACCAAGGTAGTCGTTACGGTGGAACTGATCTAGTGTGAAGACGTTCGGGCATGCCGGACTGTATTGGGGAGTAACGAAGGCGTTCAGGAGCTATCACCATGCCGCATCAAAAGAGAGTTTTGGCAATTGTCCTCGCAGGTGGCGAGGGAAACCGGCTCATGCCGTTGACGGCGGACCGGGCCAAGCCTGGTGTCCCGTTTGCCGGAAGCTACCGGCTCATTGACTTTGCCCTTTCAAATCTTGTGAATTCCCGCTATCTGCAAATTGTGGTGTTGACGCAATACAAGTCCCACAGCCTTGACCGGCACATTTCCGAAACGTGGCGGATGTCCACCCAACTCGGCAACTATGTGGCCTCGGTTCCGGCCCAGCAGCGCGTCGGCAAGAGCTGGTTCCTCGGCAGCGCCAACGCCATTTATCAGTCGCTGAACCTCATTCACGACGCCAACCCCGACATCGTGGTCGTGGTCGGCGCAGACCACGTCTACCGGATGGACTTCTCCCAGATGGTGGCGCAGCACGTCGCGAGCGGTGCCAAGGCCACGGTCGCCGCGGTCCGCCAGCCGCTGCACATGGCGGACCAGTTCGGCGTGATCGAAACCGATGCGGACAACCCGGACAAAATTGCCGCGTTCGTGGAGAAGCCGTCGTCGACTCCCGGCCTCGCGGCCGACCCCAGCCAGTTCCTGGCCTCCATGGGCAACTACGTGTTCGACGCCGATGCCCTGATCGAAGCCCTCCACGTGGACGCCGAGCGCCTCGATACCAAGCACGACATGGGCGGGGACATCATTCCCTACTTCGTGAACCAGGGCGAGGCCGGTGTCTACGACTTCACCCTCAACGACATTCCCGGGTCCACCGAACGCGACCGCACCTACTGGCGCGACGTCGGCACCATCGATTCGTTCTACGACGCCCACATGGACCTGATCTCCCCCGTCCCGGTGTTCAACCTCTACAACTCCGAGTGGCCGATCTACACCCGCCAGACCATCTCCCCGCCGGCCAAGTTTGTCCGCGGCAAGTCCAACACCGTGGGCACGGCACTGGATTCCATCGTGGCCAGCGGCGTCGTCGTCTCCGGCGGCATCGTGGAAGGCTCCGTGCTCTCCAACGACGTCTACGTGGGCACCTCGAGCCGGGTCCTGGACTCGGTCCTGATGGACAAGGTCAATGTCGGCGAAGGCGCCGTGATCAAACGCGCCATCATCGACAAGAACGTCAAGATCCCGGCCGGGGCCACGATCGGACTCGACCCCGAACTGGACCGAGCCCGCGGGTTCAAGGTCACCGACTCCGGAATCACGGTCCTGTCCAAGGGCCAGCACGTCCCGGACCCCAGCGACGCGGAAAGGGCGCTCTCTGCGGCCAACCTGCGCCTGGTGCCCGACGCCGTCCGGACCGCCACCGAGAACTGGCCCGAGCTGCGGGAGTCCGTGGACAAGGTTGCCGACGTGCAGGCCGCCGCTGTGGGCACAGACGCACCGGTCAAGCACTCACCCACGGCATAGGCAGGCGGGGGCCCGGCAGGCACGTCCGGCCGGGCTCCCCGCACCCTGTAAAATTAGGGCAATGAGCTCCCCCGATCTGTCCTCCGACTTTCCCTCTGCCGAATCTGGTCTTCCCGGGTCTGATCTCGCCGGACTGACCCCGGAGGAAATCCAGGCCTGCCTGAAGGTCCTGAACACGATCCACGCCTATGACGAGGAGCACCCGGACTACGTCTCAGTGCGCCGCGCCACCGGGAAGATGTTCAAGGCCGTCAAGCGCCACCGGCGGGTCAGCAAGCGCGATGAGATCGCCGAGGCGGACCGCGCCGTGATGGCACAGACGGCGACGGCGGCCCCCGACAGGATCGACGACGAGACGCGCGGCAACAAGCTCGCCACGTCCGCCACCGGGGAAATCGCCGGCCACCTGATCAGGTCCCGGCCGTGCTACATCTGCAAGCAGCACTACACCCAGGTGGATGCCTTCTACCACCAGCTGTGCCCCGAGTGCGCCCTGTTCAGCCACAGCAAGCGCGACGCCCGCACCGATCTCACGGGCCGCAGGGCCCTCCTGACCGGCGGCCGGGCGAAGATCGGCATGTACATCGCGCTCCGGCTCCTCCGGGACGGTGCGCACACCACCATCACCACCCGGTTCCCGAAGGACGCCGCCCGCCGCTTCGCTGCGATGGAGGACAGCGCCGACTGGCTGCACCGGCTCCGGATCGTGGGCATCGACCTCCGTGACCCGTCCCAGGTGATGGCCCTGACGGATTCCCTGGATGCCGCCGGACCGCTGGACATCATCATCAACAACGCGGCCCAGACCGTGCGGCGCTCCGGCAACGCCTACAAGCCGCTCGTCGACGCCGAGGACGAGCCGCTGCCCGCCGCCCTCCAGGCTGCCAACGGGGGCCCGGAGCTCGTCACGTTCGGCCACGCCCACGACAAGCACCCGCTTGCCCTCGCCAGCAGCGTGCTCGACCATCCCGTGCTGGCCGGGGACGCGATCACGTCCCTGGCCCTGTCCACCGGGTCGGCGTCGCTGGAGCGGATTGCCTCCGGCACCGCGATCGACGCGGGCGGACTGGTCCCGGACCTCGCCACCATCAACAGCTGGACCCAGGTGCTGGACGAAGTGGACCCGCTGGAGATGCTCGAAGTGCAGTTGTGCAACGTGACGGCTCCGTTCCTGCTGGTCAGCCGGCTGCGGGGGGCCATGAAGCGCTCCACCGCGCGGCGGAAGTACATCGTCAATGTCAGCGCCATGGAAGGCCAGTTCTCCCGCGCCTACAAGGGCCCCGGGCACCCGCACACGAACATGGCCAAGGCGGCGCTGAACATGATGACGCGAACCAGCGCCCAGGAAATGCTCGACGCCGACGGCATCCTCATGACGGCCGTGGACACCGGCTGGATCACGGACGAGCGGCCGCACTACACCAAAGTCCGCCTCATGGAAGAGGGCTTCCACGCGCCCCTGGACCTAGTTGACGGCGCCGCCCGCGTGTACGACCCTATCGTGATGGGCGAATCCGGCGAGGACCAGTACGGCGTGTTCCTCAAGGACTACAAGCCCAGTCCCTGGTGACCGGCGCCGGCGGGCCGCGGCGTCCGTCACTTACGTGTCCGCTGCGGGACCTATGGCCCTAATCGGGGTCCGGGCCGGCCCGTAGTGTGGCTCGACATGGACTCAACCACGCCCTCGCCGGAATACTCGCTGACCATGGACCAGTGCTGGGCGCTGCTCGACACCGAAGTTGTGGGGCGCGTAGCGCTGATCGTAGACAACCATCCGGAGATCTTCCCGGTGAATTTCGTCCTCGAACGGCGGGCGATTGCCTTCCGCACCGCCGGCGGCACGAAGCTGTGGGGCGCGATCACAGG
>NZ_JBFTNJ010000038.1:0-31989 GCF_056397425.1 Arthrobacter sp. 05N33_2 | reverse complement strand
GTTCGTACCGGACATTGGCCTTAACCGTCCCCTCGCCGTTTGGGACCTCGCGGCGGGTGGGGCTTCGCTGCGTGCTCTGGGTCCGGAGACCTCTCATCGGCTGGCGAGGCGCACTAGATTCGAGAACTGACGGGTCTGCATGACCCAATGCGCGGGCTCCAGCATGGTGATGCTCAGGATGGGTTGCAGCCATTGTGGCTGTAGCGACCAGTAGCCGCTGACTACCAGCCGGGTGYGCTCACCCGCGGCCTCCCGCAGGTGGAATCCCCAGAGCGAGTCGGTGCAATAGCGCGGCCGGGTTCGTGCCGGGTCGAAGGGACGCCCCCGGAGATCGACCGACATACGCAGGCCCAGGAACCTCTCGGGTTCAAGCGCCGCGACCGCCCACCACTCGCTGCCGTCGGGCTTCGCCGCCAGACGGTCACCGATGGCGATGTCCTGCCACTCCGGATGGATGCGCCCTGCGCTGCGGCGCCCGAAATTATCGAGACGGTCCCAGCTGTACCAGCCGGCGCGATCCGTTCCCATCTGCACCAGCCAGGGCCACACGCGGGAAGGGGGCGCATCGATGGTCACCGCCATGGTCGCGCTTCGGGTGCTGCCCGGAATCAACCCGGCGCCCGGGTAAGGTCCCCGCGCTTCGTCAACGGTCGCACCCCAGCGAAGCAGGCGTGGCCGCGCAACGGCCAGGTAGCCGGTAGTGAAACCGGCCACAGCGCCAGCTGCCAGCAGGACTCTCCGCGCTGCAGGGTGCGTCATCGCGCTTCCCCTTCAGTGATCAGGTGTTCCCGGAAGAACCCGAGGATGCGCAGGCGCGCGTCCTCGGCGGAGGGCTCGTGGTAACCGGCAGCGACCAGCTTCGCGAGCAACTTGTCCCCGAACGTGAGGTCCGACGGGCCATGCCTGTTGAGGAAGCCGTGACCGGCGTCGGGATAGACCTTGATGTCATGCTCTATTCCGGCCTCGGCGAGCAGCGGCTCCAGACGCGCCGGCACCTTGCGCACTCCGGGCCAGCGGTCCCTGGCGCCGTAGCTGCCAACGATGGGACAGGCGCGGGGCATTGCGCGGGCGGTCCCGTCATCCAGTCCGCCGTAGTTGACGCTTGCCGCGGCGAAGTCATGGTCCGGGGCCAGCATGAGGGGGAACCCGCCGCCCATACAGAAACCGATCACGCCGATCCGGCCGGTGCAGCCGTCCTGTCCGGCCAGCCAGGCGCGGGTGAGGTCCAGGTCACCGAGGGGCCGCCAGCCGCGGATGAGGGACCACAAGCAGGCCGTCCTGGTGCCCCAGTAAAACAGGTCAGGTGCCACGGCGAGGAACCCCTCGCCGGCCAGCCAGTCGGCCTGGTCCCTGGTGTCACGGCTCAGGCCGAGTGCGTCATGGATGACGACGACGCCGGGCCACGGACCGGTACCGGCCGGCGTCGCCGCGTAGGCAGGCATGTCCCCTCGTTCGGCGTGAATGCTCACAACGGTCATGGGTCCTCCCGTGCACGCCCCACCGAGCCGGGCGCCGCGGCCGGGATGCGCAGTCCCGACGGCATTAGCCTGTGATGCTGCCTGAAGACGTGGACGAAGCAGGTTTAGCGAGTTGGGCCGTAATCTGATCCGTCCATTCGTCGACTGCCGCCCAGTCCCGCAAATCCCCAAATCGGCCGCCGGTGAGCCGGAACAACACCCGGAGCGGTGCCGGCATCTGGCCTGCCTGGTAGACGCCGGAGAAGAGTTTGTGGCCTCGAAGCGGAACTTCTTTGATCAGGACTTCTGCCAGACGTTCCTGTTGCAGTGCCGCGCCGCGCCGGCGTATGGGCTTGGGCAGCGCATCCGCCATCCCTACACTGAAGGCCCAGACGGGCCGACTGGCCAACTCGCGGGCGTGGTGTTTGAAGAACAGCAAAGCCGGGGGCAGCCAGGCCTGGTTGTGGACGGCGCTGCCGACGACGACAGCCTCATAGCGGGAGAGGGCCCCGACGTCCTCCACGGACCGGCACTCTACCTCGCCCAGTGCACCCGCCATGCGGGATGCCATATGTTGTGCCATCTCCCGGGTGGAGCCCAGGGCGCTTGCGTAGGCAATTAGAACAGTCATCAAGAGGCCTCCGGTCTTCCTTCCTCCAGCCTTATGTAACCTGCGCGCGCGGGGTCGTGCCATAAGTCCCGACATGGGCCCGGACCCTCTCACCGAAGAGACGGCTAAGGCCAATGCCCGGCGCGAGCATTGGCCTTAACTGTCTTTTCGATGCGGTTGGGGCGTTTAGTAGCCGGAGGTTCCGATGAAAACCTGGATGAAGGCGAAGAAGATCGTCGCGACGACGGCGACGTACAGCAGCGCCGTCATGATCCAGCCGGAGTCGCCGATCACCTTGGTGGGACCGGCGGGCAGGGCAATCACGCCGTGGGAGATGTTCCGGACGCTCACCCAGACGAACAGCGGGATCATCACGGCCCAGACGATCATGCAGAACGGGCAGAGGATGTGGATGGCGTACAGGGCCTGGGACCAGAGCCAGACCACGAACGCGAAGCCCAGCGTCACGCCCGCCTGGAGCCCCAGCCAATACCACCGGGAAAACCGGGCGCCGGCGAGGATACCCATGGCCGTGGTGATGATCACGGCGAAGGCGACGATTCCGATGAACATATTGGGGAAGCCGAACACGGAACTCTGCGGTGTCTGCATGACCTGGCCGCAGGAGATCCACGGGTTCACGTCGCAGACCGTGACGTGGTTCGGGTCCTTCAGGACCTCCAGCTTCTCCAGCACCAGGGCCCCGGATGCGAGCCAGCCGATGACGCCGGTGATCAGCAGGAGCCAGGCGAACGGGCGGTCGCGGGTCATCGTGGGAAGGGGCCGCGCCGCGGGGGCCGGGCCGGAACCCGGTTGGTGCACGGTCGCGTCGCCGGCAGTGCTGGAGATGCTGGGCATGGAAATTGAGTCCTTTTTTAGTCGTCTTGACCGGGTGCTTCTTGCCCCGATTGTAACGCCGGAGGCTGAGCAGCGCCGGAGAACGGCCCCGCCCGCCTCGCCCGGCCGCGCCTGTTGCACTTCCGGCCCCGCCTGCCCCTGCTTTCACGGCTCCTGTGAGACAATGATCGTGGCTGGAACCCGATCCACATCCGGATTCCGGTCCGGCGATTTTGTTTCAAGACCGCCAATGATGAGCAGGGAGCTGCGGATCCTCTGATTCCAGCTGTCCCGCAATGCCATTGGACGGCACCTGGTTGTGGCGTGTAGGTCAACGGGTTCCAAAACAATCTCGCCGGCCCTCCAGGGCTGCCGCACCCCACTGCCGGTGCGAACCTGAGGGTATTCAATTGACTTCTGTCAATGCCTGCGGGTGTTGACGCATATTTGCCCCCAAGGGGCGCCGAATGTGGCGGCGCATCAGGGGCAGGAGTGTCGCCACATATGGATAATGACCAGGTAGTAGCCGGAAACGAAGAACTAGTAGTCACCGGGGAAGCGCAGGGAACTGCGGAAGCAGAGGCTCCGGTAGCGCCGAAGAGGGCCGTACGGACCCGCCGGAAGGCGCCCGTCGCCAAGGTCAACGCCGCGGAGGCGGCCGAGGCTGTCGCCGAAGCCGCGGCCCTGGCCGACGCGGCCGGTTCAGATGAGCCCGTCCGGGGCCGCCGTAAGCCGGCCAACGTCGAAGCAGCCGGATCTGAAACTGTTGAACCCGAAGCTGCTGTATCTGAAACTGCTGTATCTGAAACTGCTGCAGCCGAGACTGCGGCCAAGGCGCCCGCGCGGCGCACCCGGACCCGGAAAGCTGTAGCAGCCCCGGAACCGTTGCCTGCCTTCGCCGGCGACGCCGAAACCGGCGCACCTGCCGCGGCTGAGGCCCCCGCAGCAGCTGGCACTGACGCAACTGCCGCCGCAGAAGCCGCACAAACGGCCGCAGAGACGGTTGCAGAGAAGCCGGTCCGCCGCCGTGCCAGCCGTGCCAAGGCCGCCCCGAAGGCCGAAGAAGCACCCGCGGCAGTACTCCCGGCCGAAGAAGCCGCCGCTGCGGAAGCACCCACCGCGGAACCCGCCGCAGCCCAGCCCGAAGAGCCGGAAGCCCGGCCCGAGGAAAGCCCGGCCGCGTCGCTGTTCATGGAACCGGGTGCCCTCACTTCCGTCATCTTCCAGGCCCCGGACCTGAGCACTGTGGTGCGTCCGGTCCCCGTTGCCGCCGCAGCAGCTGAGCCCGAGGACGAGGAAGGCGACGAGGACGAGGACGCCGGCAACCGCCGTCGGCGCCGCAGCCGCGGCCGGCGCGGCCGCACCCGCACCTCTGCCGAGTCCGACACCGAGTCGGAAGGCACCGAAGAAGAGGGCGACGAAGGTTCCGAGGTAATCCTTGAAGACGGTGTGACCTCCCGCCGCCGC
Source organism: Arthrobacter sp. 05N33_2 (assembly GCF_056397425.1). NCBI lineage: Bacteria > Bacillati > Actinomycetota > Actinomycetes > Micrococcales > Micrococcaceae > Arthrobacter > Arthrobacter sp. 05N33_2. The sequence continues at coordinate 27,618 of NZ_JBFTNJ010000038.1, read as the reverse complement.
CGCCGCCGTCGCCGTGGAGACCAGGACCTCGAGCTGACCGGCGGGGAAGGCGACGATCCGCCCAACACGGTGACCCGCGTCCGTGCGCCGCGTGCGATGGCCGAGGCGCCGGTGAACAACCGCGTCACATCCGTCAAGGGCTCCACCCGCCTGGAAGCCAAGAAGCAGCGCCGCCGCGAATCCCGCGACACCGGCCGCCGCCGTACCGTCATCACCGAGGCCGAGTTCCTGGCCCGCCGCGAGTCCGTGGACCGCCAGATGATCGTCCGCCAGCGCGACGACAGAATCCAGATCGGTGTCCTTGAAGACGGCGTCCTGGCCGAGCACTTCGTGTCCAAGACCCAGCAGGACTCCCTGATCGGCAACGTCTACCTGGGCAAGGTCCAGAACGTGCTGCCCTCCATGGAGGCCGCTTTCGTGGACATCGGCCGCGGCCGCAACGCCGTGCTCTACGCCGGTGAAGTGAACTGGGAATCCGTCAACCTCGAGGGCAAGCAGCGCCGCATCGAGAACGCGCTGAAGTCCGGCGACTCCGTGCTGGTCCAGGTCACCAAGGACCCGGTCGGCCACAAGGGCGCCCGTCTCACCAGCCAGATCTCGCTGCCCGGCCGGTACCTCGTGTACGTGCCCGGCGGTTCCATGACCGGCATCTCCCGCAAGCTGCCCGACGTCGAACGCAACCGCCTCAAGCGGATCCTCAAGGACCGCCTGCCCGAGGACGCGGGCGTCATTGTCCGCACCGCGGCCGAGGGAGCTTCCGAGGAGGAGCTGACGCACGACATCAACCGCCTCCGCGCGCAGTGGGAAGGCATCGAGAGCCAGTCGACGTCCACCAAGATCCTCGCCCCCGAGCTGCTCTACGGCGAACCTGACCTGACCATCAAGGTGGTCCGGGACGTCTTCAACGAGGACTTCTCCAAGCTGATCGTCTCCGGCGAGGAAGCCTGGGACACCATCGAGGCCTACGTCACCTACGTCGCGCCGGACCTCGTGGGCCGGCTCGAGAAGTGGACCAAGGACACGGACATCTTCGCGGCCTGGCGCATCGACGAGCAGATCCACAAGGCCCTGGACCGGAAGGTCTTCCTGCCCTCGGGCGGTTCGCTCGTGATCGACCGCACCGAAGCCATGACCGTGGTGGACGTTAACACCGGCAAATTCACCGGCTCCGGCGGCAACCTCGAGGAAACCGTCACCAAGAACAACCTGGAAGCGGCCGAGGAAGTCGTCCGGCAGCTGCGCCTGCGCGACATTGGCGGCATCATCGTGATCGACTTCATCGACATGGTGCTCGAATCCAACCGCGACCTCGTGCTGCGCCGCATGGTGGAGTGCCTGGGCCGGGACCGGACTAAACACCAGGTGGCCGAGGTGACCTCGCTGGGCCTCGTGCAGATGACCCGCAAGCGGATGGGCACCGGGCTGCTGGAAGTCTTCGGCGAACAGTGCGAAACATGTGCGGGCCGCGGCATCGTCACCCACGACGAGCCGGTGGAGCACCGCCGCGCCAACACGGTCGCCGCGGAGCACTATGTGCCGCGCACCGAGGCGCAGCCTGCTGCCCGCCCGGAACGCAAGAGCCGTCGCCGCGGCCGGGGAGGCCAGGGCGGAGAGACCGCGCCGGCCGCACCCGCGCCCGTCCACGCCGAACCCACCGAGGCCGAACGCCACGCCAAGGCCGAGGCCACCCGTGCCGCGCTGGCCAACATCGCTGCCGCAGCGCACGCCGCGCACCTGCACGACGGGGAGGCAGCCGCAGCCAGCGACGCCGGGGCCCGCCAGGCCGCCGTCGACGCCGTCACGCAGCTCGCAGCCGCCGACGAGGCAGCCGGCCGCCCCGCAACGGTGCTGACGTTTGGCGGCGAGCAGGTGGCCCTGCCCTTCGTCGAGCACGCGGAGGACGCGCCGTCACCGGCCCTGACCCTGGACCTGCTGACCGAGGCCTTCGCAAACCTGGGCGAAGCCGAGGCCGGCAAGCCGGACCAGGCCGCCGGCCTGGCGGCCGGTCAGGCAGCAGCTGTTGCCGCACCGGAAGCCACGGCGCCCGAGGCGCCGTCGGCCGTCCGCGCTGCGGAGGCGCCGGCGTCACGCACAGCTGACACCACGACGCTGCGCGGCCGCCGCGGGCGCCGCAACCGGAGTGCCAGCCGCGCCCAGGGCGCAGCCAACGAAACCTCCGTGGAGCACCGCGAGGCAACCCGGCCGGCCGCGGCCGGATCGGTCCACGAGGCCAAGGCTCCCGCTGCGGCCGGGCCTGCGTCCATCCCGGCCGGCAACGAGCCGATCATCCTCGGCGTCGGCGTGCCGGCGTCGGAGCTGTAGTCCTCCGCGACTGACCACGTCCCCGTCCGGTCATTATTTCGACTGGTCGGGCCGCGGGTCCGGGTCAGGGCAGACGTAACATACGTCCGCCCGGGCCCGGGCCCGCTCGTGCGTTAACGGGTTCTCCGGGTGGCAAGGGCTAGGCTGGAACACTGACACGGGGTGCCGGGCATCGGGCCGGCTGAGATCCAGACCCGTTGAACCTGTCCGGTTAGCACCGGCGAAGGGATGTCTTCCTTGTCCGCGAAATCGAATCCGTCCGAGTTCCTCCCGCCCAATTTTCTGCACAACGAGTCTCTGCCGGCCCCGCCGCGCATTCCCCGCGTGCTGGCCATCGCCGGCTCCGATCCCTCCGGCGGGGCCGGAATCCAGGCCGACCTGAAGAGCATCGCGGCGAACGGCGGCTACGGCATGGCCGCCATCACCGCCCTGACAGCGCAGAACACGCAGGGCGTGCGCGCCGTCCACGTCCCCCCGGCGGCGTTCCTCACGGCGCAGCTGGACGCCATCAGCGACGACATCGGCATCGACGCCGTCAAGATCGGCATGCTCGGTGACGCCGCCGTGATCGACGCCGTCCGCGGCTGGCTGGAAAAGGTGCGCCCCGCCGTCGTGGTCCTGGACCCGGTGATGGTCGCCACCAGTGGTGACCGTCTCCTGCAGGAATCCGCCGAGGCCGCCCTGCAGGCCCTCCTGCCGCTGGCGGACCTCATCACGCCCAACCTCGCCGAACTCGCCATCCTGCTCAAGGAACCCGTCGCTGCCGACTGGTCCGAGGCCCTGGCGCAGGGCAAGCGGCTGGCCGCCCTGACCGGCACCACCGTCCTGGTTAAGGGCGGACACCTCCAGGGCGCCGAGCCGGGGGACGGGCATGCCCACGACGCCGACGGCCACGACGCCGACGCCGGCACCGGCTGCCCGGATGCGCTGGTCAACACCGGCGGCCTGCTCGGCCAGGAAACGGTGGTGGTGCCGGGGGAGCGGATCGCGACGCGCAACAGCCACGGCACCGGATGCTCCCTGTCCTCGGCCATGGCCACCGTGCAGGCCCGGGTGGGGGACTGGGAAGCGGCGCTGCGGGAAGTCAAGCCGTGGCTGCTGGGCGCGCTCCGCGGAGCCTCGGCCCTGGACGTCGGCTCGGGCAACGGCCCGGTCCACCACTTCCACCACCTGCAGCACCTCCAGGCCGGGCACGGTCCGGCGGCGGGGGAGTTCGCCGCAGCCCTGCGGGCAGGAGCCGCGGATGATCTTGAGGCGATCTACGCCCTGGACTTCGTCCGCGGACTGGCCGACGGCACCTTGCCCGAGCACGAGTTCGCGTACTACCTCGCCCAGGACGCCATCTACCTCAACGGCTACTCCCGGGTCCTGGCCCGGGCCGCGGCGATTGCCCCCACCGAGGCCGAGCAGCTGTTCTGGGCCCGTTCGGCGCAGACCTGCCTGGAAGTCGAATCCGAGCTGCACCGTTCCTGGCTCAGCACCCGCCCCACGGCCTCCACCCTGGGCCCGGTCACGAAAGCGTATGTGGACCACCTGCTGGCCGCCTCGGTCTCCGGCAGCTATGGCGTCCTCGTGGCGGCGGCGCTGCCCTGCTTCTGGCTCTACGCCGAGGTCGGTTCAACGCTGCACCGGGAGTTCCTGGCCGGTGGCGCCCCCGGGGAGCACCCCTACGCCGGCTGGCTGCGGACCTACGCCGACGAGGACTTCGCCGCCGCGACCCGGCAGGCCATCGCGTACACGGACACGGCGGCCGGGCGGGCATCGGAGAGCGAGCGGCAGGCCATGGCCCTGGCTTTCCGGCAGTCATCGCGCTACGAAGTGGACTTCTTCGACGCGCCGCGGCTGTACGCCTGACGCGAGCTGGTCCGGACTACCGGTACGATGGTGGGGCACGGTTCCGGAAGTCGTTGCGGCAACACAGCTCAAGATGGTCAAGATCCCGGCCAAGAACATTGGCAGGGACTTTGCATCAAGATGTTGTGGCGCCTATCACGGACTACCCGCCGGAACCAGCCTCATTTGCGGCCGAAGGCAAAATTAGCGTATTCTAGATCTTCGGTGCTTACGCCAACACTTGGGTTATGACCCTGAGAACAGTCCGCTTGGAATTCCAAATGGATTTGTTCCGGGGATAGCTCATGGGTTCCCCCGGGGAATCCACCGGCGTTGAGGCACAGCGTGAGCCGGTCCAAACAATTTGGCCCCTGGTTCCGCACGCAAATCTAGTAATAAACGTCGAGAGAAGTGAGTTCCCCAGTGGTGTACGCGATTGTCCGCGCAGGCGGCCGCCAAGAGAAGGTTTCCGTTGGAGACTTCGTTACCCTGAACCGCGTCCCCGGTGGAGCCGGCAGCACCTTTGAGTTGCCCGCACTGCTCCTGGTGGACGGTGACAAAGTCACGTCTGCTGCTGCGGACCTGGCCAAGGTAACGGTTACGGCTGAGATCCTCGAAGACCTCCGTGGTCCGAAGATCGTCATCCAGAAGTTCAAGAACAAGACCGGTTACAAGAAGCGTCAGGGCCACCGTCAGGAACTGACCAAGGTCAAGATCACCGGTATCAAGTAACTCTTCGTTACTGTTCAGGTTCCAGCAGATTCCCCAGAATTTTTGAAGGCAGGCATTTCAAATGGCACATAAAAAAGGCGCGAGTTCCACTCGCAACGGTCGTGACTCCAACGCCCAGTACCTCGGCGTTAAGCGCTTCGGTGGCCAGGTAGTTTCCGCAGGCGAGATCATCGTCCGCCAGCGCGGCACCCACTTCCACCCGGGCGCCGGCGTAGGCCGCGGCGGGGACGACACCCTGTTCGCCCTGACCCCCGGTGCTGTCGAGTTCGGCACCCGCCGTGGTCGCCGCGTTGTGAACATCGTGGCTGCTGCAGCTGCAGAGTAACAATAAGTTCTAAATCGGTGGGGCGGGCCATTAGGTCCGCTCCACCGGTGTTTTAACCGCATTACAATCATCTTGGGCCTCTTTGGGGGTCCGGGGAACAGCACTGAGGAGATCCACGTGGCGAGCTTTGTAGACCGGGTAGTACTGCACGTATCCGGCGGTACCGGCGGTCACGGCTGTGTCTCCGTCCACCGTGAGAAGTTCAAGCCCCTCGGCGGWCCCGACGGCGGCAAYGGCGGYAACGGCGGCGACGTCATCCTGCGCGTGGACCCCCAGACCACCACCCTGCTSGACTACCACCACGCRCCCCACCGGCACGCCACCAACGGCGGCCCTGGCATGGGCGACTGGCGCGGCGGCAARAACGGYGAAACCCTGATCCTTCCGGTGCCGGTGGGCACCGTGGTGAAGTCCAAGTCCGGCGAAGTCATCGCCGACCTCGTGGCCGAAGGCGACGAATACATCGCCGCCGCCGGCGGGATTGGCGGCCTCGGCAACGCCTCGCTGTCCTCCCAGAAGCGCCGCGCGCCCGGCTTCGCGCTGCTCGGCATCGAAGGCGAATCCAGCGACGTCGTCCTGGAACTGAAGTCCATCGCCGACATCGCCCTCGTCGGCTTCCCCYCCGCCGGCAAGTCCAGCCTGATCGCCGCAATGTCCGCCGCCCGGCCCAAGATCGCGGACTATCCCTTCACAACCCTCATCCCCAACCTGGGTGTCGTCCAGGCCGGTGAAGTCCGCTTCACCATTGCCGACGTCCCCGGCCTGATCGAGGGTGCCAGCGAGGGGAAGGGCCTGGGCCACCACTTCCTGCGCCACGTCGAGCGGTGCGCCGCCCTGGTGCACGTGCTGGACTGCGGCACGCTCGAATCGGACCGCGATCCGCTCTCCGATCTCGCCATCATCGAGGCCGAGCTGGAGAAGTACGCCGTCGACATGAGCTACAGCGGGTCCGACGGCGAAGTCGTTCCGCTGAACCACCGCCCCCGCCTCGTGGCCCTGAACAAGGTTGACCTGCCGGATGGCAAGGACATGGCCGAGTTCGTCCGCCCGGAGCTCGAATCCCGGGGCTACAAGGTCTTCGAAATCTCGGCGACGAGCCACGAAGGCCTCCGCCAGCTTGGCTTCGCCATGGCCGAAATCGTCAAGGCCGCCCGCGACGCCGTCGCCGCGACCCCGCCGAAGGTACACGCCCCCGTGCTGCGCCCCCGCGCCGTCAACGAGACCGGCTTCACGATCCGCCGCGAGGAAAAGAACCTTGAGCCGCTCTTCCGCGTCCTCGGCGACAAGCCCGTGCGCTGGGTCAAGCAGACAGACTTCACCAACGAGGAAGCGATCGGCTATCTCGCCGACCGGCTGGCCAAGCTCGGCGTCGAAAATGAACTGTTCAAGCAGGGCGCCAAGCCGGGCGACATGGTGGTCATCGGCGAGGACGACGGCGTCGTCTTCGACTGGGAGCCGACCATGATGGCCGGTGCTGAGCTGCTCGCCTCGCCCCGCGGCACCGACGTGCGCTTCGCCGACATCGGCGACCGCCCGACGCGTGGCCAGAAGCGCGACGAACAGCAGGAACGCCGCGACGCCAAGGCCGCCGCCCGCGCCGAGCTCGAAGCCGAACGCAAGGCCGGCATCTGGACCGAATCCGTCAGCAGCCGCCGCGCGCGGCAGCCGCTCAAGGAGAGTGGACTGGGCGAAGCCGATGACGAGTAAGGCCGTCGTCGAGCACCGGTCCCAGCCGCTCAAGGCCCAGACCATCAACGCCCCGGACCGCACCGCGCTGTCCGGGGCGCGCCGGATCGTCGTCAAGGTCGGCTCGTCCTCGCTGACGTCCATCAAGGGCGGGATCTCCGAAGAGGCCCTGACCGGACTCGCCGACGCCCTGGCGCACAAGCGCAACGCGGGCGCGGAGATCATCCTGGTGTCCTCCGGTGCGATCGCCRCCGGCCTCGCCCCGCTCGGCCTTGAGAAGCGCCCCCGCGACCTCGCCACCCAGCAGGCCGCCGCCAGTGTGGGTCAGGGCCTGCTGATGGCCCGCTACACCCACGCCTTCGGCGCGCACGGGGTTACCGTCAGCCAGGTGCTGCTGACCGCCGATGACTTCATGCGCCGCAGCCAGCACACCAACGCGTTCCGCGCGCTGGACCGGCTGCTGAACCTCGGCGTTGTCCCGGTGGTCAACGAAAATGACACCGTAGCCACCCACGAGATCCGCTTTGGCGACAACGACCGCCTCGCTGCCCTGGTGGCTCACCTGGTCCGCGCCGACGCGCTCGTGCTGCTCTCCGACGTCGACTCCCTGTACGACGGTCCGCCGTCGCACGGCGCCAAGCGGATTCCGCACGTCTCCGGCCCCCACGACCTCGACGGCGTCTCGATCGGCAGCACCGGCAAGGCCGGTGTGGGCACGGGCGGCATGGTCACCAAGGTCGAAGCCGCCAGCATCGCCGCGGGGTCGGGTATCCACGCCCTCGTAACATCCACGGCCAATGCGGCCGCCGCGCTGGCCGGCGAGGACGTGGGCACATGGTTCTCCGTCAACGGCGCGCGCAAGCCGATCCGGCTCCTGTGGCTGGCCCACCTGGCATCCGTGCGCGGCACCCTGGTGCTCGACGACGGCGCGGTCAAGGCCGTCCGCGACCGCCGCACCTCGCTTCTGCCGGCCGGAATCGCCGCGGTGAAGGGCGACTTCGAGGCCGGCGACGCCGTGGAGATGGTGTCCGTGGACAACACGGTGATTGCCCGCGGGCTGGTCAACTATTCGGCCGCCGAGTTGCCCCAGATGCTGGGCCGCTCCACCCAKGAGCTCGGCAAGGCACTGGGCCGCGGATATGACCGCGAAGTTGTTCATGTTGACGACCTGGTGCTGGTCTAGGTTCCCCCGACGCCTAAACTGGAAGCATGACTGAGGCCCTGACTTCCGCTGCCGTGACTGATGTGCCTGCCGGCACCGTTCCCGCCGGTAACGCCGCGCCCGCCCAAGGGTTCGCCGCGGCGCCGGATCCGGCGGCGGCCCCTGGCACGGCAACGGAGACCGAAGCAGCCGTCCACGCGGTCGCAGACCGCTCACGCCACGCCGCCCACAGGATGGCACGCGCCAACCGGGCCTGGAAGGACCGGGGCCTGCGCGCCGTCGGCAAGGCGCTGGTGGATCACAAGCATCAGATCCTGGCCGCCAACGCCAAGGACGTCGCGGCCGGCCGGGCCGCCGGCACCAGCGCCGCCCTGCTGGACCGCCTGACGCTGACCGAGTCACGCATCACGGCCCTCGCCGCCGCACTGGAAAACCTCGCCACCCTGCCCGACCCCGTCGGGAACGTGGTGCGGGGCCAGACTCTCCCCAACGGGCTGCGCCTGCGCCAGATCAACGTACCCATGGGCGTCGTGGCCGCCATCTATGAGGCCCGCCCGAACGTCACGGTCGACATCGCCGGACTGGCCCTCAAGAGCGGCAACGCCGTCATCCTGCGCGGCGGATCCGCCGCCGCTGCCACCAACGCCGCCCTGATCACCATCCTCCGGGATGCGCTGGAATCAGTGGGCCTGCCCGCCGACGCCGTCCAATCCGTGGACCAATACGGCCGCGACGGCGCAAACGCGCTCATGCGGGCGCGCGGCCGGGTGGACGTGCTCATTCCCCGCGGCGGGCGCGAGCTGATCCAGGCTGTCGTGACGAACTCCTCCGTGCCGGTCATCGAGACCGGTGAAGGCAACGTCCATATCTTCCTGGACGCTTCCGCCAGCGAGGAAATGGCCGTGGACATCCTCCTCAACGCCAAGACCCAGCGGCCCAGCGTCTGCAACACCGTCGAAACTCTCCTGGTGCACTCCAAGTCCACCGTCCTTCCCGCGGTCGCCGCCGCATTGCGGGCTGCCGGGGTCACCCTGCACGTGGACCAGCRCATCCGTGCCGCCCTGCCGGCCTCGGTCCAGTCCGTGCCGGCCACGGAAGACGACTGGGCCACCGAATACATGAACCTGGACTTGGCCGTGGCCATGGTGGACAGCCTGGACGAGGCCGTCAGGCACATCCGCAAGTGGTCCACCGGCCACACCGAAGCGATCCTGACCAACGACCTCGCCAACGCCGAGCGCTTCATCGCCGAGGTCGATTCGGCGGCCGTGATCGTGAACGCCTCCACCCGCTTCACCGACGGAGGCGAGCTCGGCCTCGGCGCCGAAGTGGGCATTTCCACCCAAAAACTCCATGCCCGCGGCCCCATGGGACTGACCGAGCTGACCACGACCAAGTGGATCGTGCAGGGCGAGGGCCAGATCCGGGGCTAGCAACGCTGTAACATGGAACGGAAGACCGGAACGGCGGACACCTCCGCCGTCGTCAAATTTTGAACTCACTAGGGGAGAACATGCTGTCGCAGCAGATCGCCACTTTCGTCGCCGCCGCCGGCGAATCGGGCCACGAGGAACTCGCACCGCTCATTGCACCGCCGTTTGTCATTGGCGGCACCATGTTCGCGATCCTGGTGGTCCTGCTGCTGATCACCCTGTCCTACTCCAACCTGGGACGGCGCCACGTGGCTGTCGAGGAGCACTCGGACCCGCACCGCCAGCACCCGAACAAGCACGATCACGGCCAAGGTCACTAATATTTCCGCCCCCACGAAGCAGCGCGGCGCCCAGCGCCGCCTGCGTCTGGGTGTGATGGGYGGCACGTTCGACCCCATCCACCACGGACACCTTGTCGCGGCCAGTGAGGTCGCGGCCAAGTTCGACCTCGACGAAGTCGTTTTTGTGCCCACCGGCCAGCCCTGGCAGAAGATGGCCAAGAAGGTCAGCGAAGCCGAGCACCGGTATCTCATGACAGTCATCGCCACGGCCTCGAACCCGCGCTTCACCGTGAGCCGGGTGGACGTGGACCGTCCGGGACCGACCTACACGATCGACACCCTGCGTGACCTGCGGACCCTGCGTCCGGACGCCGATCTGTTCTTCATCACCGGCGCGGACGCCCTGGCCCAGATTTTGTCCTGGAAAGACATCGACGAACTCTGGTCCCTCGCGCACTTCGTGGGTGTAACCCGGCCGGGCCACGTCCTGGACGGCATGGGCCGCAAAGACGTCAGCCTCCTGGAGGTCCCGGCCATGGCCATTTCCTCCACGGATTGCCGCACGAGGGTGGCCGAAGGCAACCCGGTCTGGTACCTCGTGCCGGACGGGGTGGTCCAGTACATCGCCAAGTATGGCCTGTACCACGCCAGYCCCGACGCCGATCGCCTCGAAGCCGGACACGCCGGGACCGCCAACGCCGGAAACGGCGCGGCAGGGACTGCCCCAGCACAGCACGATCCAGCCTTTGAGATAACCCAACCAGCCAGCACTGAATGAGTTTGCCATGAGTCAGGAACAGCCTCCCATCCGCAGCCGCCGCGAATTGCGGCAGGCCAGAGATGAACGTCTGGACACTCCGGGCCCGGGCGAGCCGACGGAGGCCGAAATCACCGGCCGGAGCCGTCGCGTTGCCGACGCCCCGGTGGACTCTGTGCGTGCTGATTCTGTGCCCGCTGATTCTGTGCCCGCCGGCACTGAGCGGTCTTCCCAGGTCCGGGCACGGGACCGCGCCGCGCTGCGGACCATCAAGGAACTCGCAGAGAAGGAAGGCCAGCTGGCCGGCGGAGGGCCGCCCACGCGACGCCAGTTGAGGCTTTTGGAGCTGGCGACCGAAACTGCCCCGGCCACCCAGGCCAACACCATTGTCCCGGTGTCGCCGCGGACCCGGGCCACCCCGGTGGTTCCCCCGGCCCCGAAGGACGCCGCCCCGAAGGGCGCCGCCCCGAAGGAGGCTGCCCCGGCTGGGGCGGCCGCCCCGGCGCCCATGGACCCCGCTGCGCCCAAGGCTCCCGCGGCCGACGGCGCCGGACCGGGCGGGGCGACGCCCGAGGGCATGACCCTGGAGCAGGCGCTGGCCGCCCGCGAACTCCTCGCGGAGCAGGCCAAGAACCAAGTGGCCAAGATGGAACACATTGCGGCCACGGATCCGGATGCCGTTGATCCGGCCGTCCTGGCCGAGCAGATCGCCCTCGCCGAGCGTGCCGCGATCCTGAACCGCCGCGCCGCCGCCAAGCAGAAGCTTGCCGAACAAAACAGCCAGCCGGCGGCGCCCCGCAACGATCCGACCACGGCCAACAACCTGGCCATGGTCACACCCTTGGAATTCGAGAAGGTTCCCGGCGTGGAGCGGCCCGTCATGAAGCGCCCTGCCACGTCGTACGTTCCGGTTGTCACCAACCCGGGTCCGCGCGTGGACGCGCCACGGAAACCCGGCCTGCGGCGGCCGGGCATCTCCCGCCAGAAGGCCGCAGGTCCCGCCACGGGCTCTGCCGCTGGCAGGGCCGGCGTCCTGGCCCGTGCGGAAGCAGCCGCGAAAGCCGGAACGGCACGGCCGGCAAACGCTGCAAACGCGGCGGGGGAGGCCGAGGAAAGACTCGTGGGCGGGGAACCCGTGGCCGCGAATGCCGCCTACGGGCTCGAACCCCTGGATGCCGCTACCGCCGGACTCGGCCGGGCGCGCCGCCTGCGCATGCTCCAGCTCGGCGTCCTGGCGGTGGGGATCGTTGCCCTCATCGCCGGCATCACGCTGATCGTCACCGGGCTGGCCCACTAGGTCTCAGGCCGCCACTGGCGCCACATTTTCATCACCATAATTTTTCATCACTACAAGGAGTCCCGTGACTGCAACCGATTCATCCATCACTACCGCCCGCCACGCAGCCCGCGCTGCCTCGGAGAAGCTTGCCGAGGACATCGTGGCCCTGGACGTCAGCGAACGGCTGGCCCTGGCCGACGTCTTCCTGATTGCCTCGGCCCCGAGCGAACGCCAGGTCAACGCGATCGTGGACGGCATCGAGGACGAGCTCTCCAAGTTTGACCAGAAGCCCGTCCGCCGCGAGGGCCGCTCCGGCGGCCGCTGGGTGCTGCTGGACTACTCCAACGTCGTCATCCACGTCCAGCACGAGGAAGACCGCGTGTTCTACGCCCTCGAACGCCTGTGGAAGGACTGCCCCGTCGTCGATCTGCAGCTCGGCGACGACGCCTCCGCCAAGGCCACCGCCGGCACCGACACGGAGTAACGCCCGCGTTCAGGCCACCTCCGGACGCCAAACCGGGCCGAATATGCCCGATTTGGAATTTTCCGGAGGGCTGGTCTAAGATATTTGAGTTGCTTCGGAGAAATCCGGACAAAAAACCGGAACATCGCACGTCGGCAGACATGCTCGGAGCAGCGAAAATTCGGGGCTGTGGCGCAGCTGGTAGCGCACCTGCATGGCATGCAGGGGGTCAGGGGTTCGAGTCCCCTCAGCTCCACCGGATAATCCGCCGGAATCGAAAGATTCCGGCGGATTTTTTTGTGCCCGGTTCCATGCTGGATTTTGTGCCCCGTTCCACGCCCTGTTCCATGAGTCAGCGCGCCGATTAGCGCGAACGCGATTTGTGGTTTAGGCTATTCAGGTTGCTTCAGGGAGGACGAAACTTCCAGGCAAATGAGGGGCTGTGGCGCAGCTGGTAGCGCACCTGCATGGCATGCAGGGGGTCAGGGGTTCGAGTCCCCTCAGCTCCACCAGAAAGGGAATCACCGCCAGGCGGTGGTTCCCTTTTTCGTACCCTCCGCAGCTATGCGGGACTTCGAAAGTCGCATCCGTCAAGACCGTCTCATGACCGGACGTCATAAACTGTCATTTAGGCTCTCCACCCTGAGCTGGACCTTGCTATCGTCGCTAGGAGACAGCCGCCATGCGGCTTAGCTGGAAGGCCATTTCCGGCTCCACGACTAAGGAACATCATGAAGCGCACACGACTTTCCGTTATTGGCCTCATCGCCGCTGCAGGACTCGCCCTGGCAGGCTGCGGGTCGGCGTCCACCACCCCGGCCAGCTCAGCGCCGGCAGCCGGTGCGGACACCTCCCTCAGCGACGTCAAGAGCGCAGGCGTGCTCAAGGTCGGCACGGAAGGCACTTACAAGCCGTTCACGTTCCACGCCAACGGCAGCGGTGAGCTGACGGGCTACGACGTGGAGATCATGAACGCCGTCGCCGCGAAGCTGGGCGTCAAGCCCTCCTACCAGGAGACGCAGTTCGACGCCATCTTCGCCGGCCTCGACGCCAAACGGTTCGACGTCGTCGCCAACCAGGTTTCCATCACCGACGAGCGCAAGGCGAAGTACGACTTCTCTACCCCGTACACGGTGAGCACCGGCGTGATCGTCACGAAGTCGGACAACGACAGCATCCACTCCTTTGACGACCTCAAGGGCAAGACCACGGCGCAGTCCCTGACGAGCAACTGGTACAAGCTGGCGCAGCAGAGCGGCGCGAACGTCGAGGCCGTCGAGGGCTGGGCGCAGGCAATCACGCTGCTCAAGCAGGGCCGCGTCGATGCCACCATCAACGACAAGCTGACCTACCTGGACTCCCAGAAGACCGACCACGACGCCGACATCAAGATTGCCGCCGAGACCACCGACAAGTCGCTGAGCGCGTTCACCCTGCGCAAGGGATCCACCAGCCTGACCGATGCCATCAACAAGGCCCTCGGCGAGCTGGCGGCCGACGGCACCCTGACGAAGATCTCCCAGAAGTACTTCGACGCCGACGTCTCGAAGTAGCCCTGTGCAAGCCGCAGAGAAACGCCGCGTCCGGGCATGAGCATCAACTGGGAACTCGTGTGGTCATCGCTGGGCCCGCTCCTGACGGGTGCGATCTTCGGCACCATTCCCTTGGCGCTGGCCTCGTTCAGCCYGGGCCTGCTGCTGGCTCTGGTGGTGGCCCTCATGCGGCTGAGCCGCAACCGCCTGGTTTCGGCGGTGGCGCGGACCTACATCTCCGTCATCCGCGGAACCCCGCTTTTGGTCCAGCTGTTCGTCATTTTCTACGGGCTCCCTTCCGTCGGAATCACCATCAGCCCCTGGCCCAGCGCCATCATCGCGTTTTCCCTGAACGTCGGCGGCTATGCCGCGGAGGTCATCCGGGCGGCCATCCTGTCGGTTCCGAAGGGCCAGTGGGAGGCCGGCCACACCATCGGAATGTCGCGCCGGCAGACGCTCGTGCGGATCATCCTGCCGCAGGCCGCCCGGGTATCGGTTCCGCCGCTGTCGAACACCTTCATCAGCCTGGTCAAGGACACGTCGCTGGCGTCGCTGATCCTCGTCACCGAACTGTTCCGCGTGGCGCAGCAGGTGGCGGCCTTCAGCCAGGAGTTCATGCTGCTGTATCTGGAGGCGGCCGTGATCTACTGGGTCATCTGCCTCGTTCTCGCCAGCGGACAGTCCGTCCTGGAGAAGAGATTGGACCGCTATGTCGCCCACTGAACCGCAACCCTCTGACGTTCCTGTCCCGGACGAGCCGCTCCTGACCGTCACGGGCCTGCGCAAGTCGTTCGGCCACCATGTTGTGCTCAAATCCATCGACCTTGAAGTCCGCCGCGGCGAAGTGGTCACGTTGATCGGGCCGTCCGGATCAGGAAAAACGACAGTCCTGCGCTGCCTGAACGGCCTCGAAGTGCCCGACGCCGGCGTCGCCGAATTCGCGGGGCAACTGACCGTGGACTTCGCCACACCGGTGGCGAAGAAGCAGGTGCTGGCCTTGCGGGACCGCAGCGCCATGGTGTTCCAGCACTACAACCTCTTCCCGCACAAGACCGTCCTGGAGAACGTGATCGAGGGCCCGGTCCAGGTGCAGAAGCGGCCCAAGGCGGACGCGATCCAGGAGGCCCGGGACCTGTTGGCCCGCGTCGGCCTGACCGGCAAGGAGAACAGCTACCCGTTCGAGCTCTCCGGCGGCCAGCAGCAGCGCGTCGGCATTGTGCGTGCCCTCGCCCTGCGCCCGCAACTGCTGCTCTTCGACGAGCCCACCTCTGCGCTGGACCCCGAGCTCGTGGGCGAGGTCCTGACCGTCATCAAGGAACTCGCTGACGAAGGCTGGACCATGGTGGTGGTCACCCACGAGCTCGCGTTCGCCCGTCAGGTGGCCGACGAAGTCATCTTCATGGACGGCGGCGTGGTGGTCGAACGCGGCCACCCCGACACCGTACTGCGGGACCCGCGGGAGGAACGCACTCGGCAGTTCGTGGACCGCCTGCTGAACCCGTTCTAAGGCGCCCCGCCGGCGCCCCGCCAGGGGCGGGAATTCGGGCGGGCACAGAGATGGGCACAGGCGGCGACTAAACTTGGTCGGGTGAACGACTCCCTGCCCCCGTGCCCCGAATGCTCCAGCGAATACACCTACGAAATGGGGGCGCTCCTGGTCTGCCCGGAGTGCGCGCACGAATGGTCCGCATCCGCGGAGACTGACACAGACGCCGACGCCGCTGCGGCCGCGGTCATCAAGGACGCGGTGGGCAACGTCCTCGCCGACGGCGACACCGTCACCGTGGTCAAGGACCTGAAAATCAAGGGCAGCTCCACGGTCATCAAGGTCGGTACGAAAGTCCGCGGCATCCGCCTGGTGAACGGTGTTGGCGACCACGACATCGACTGCAAGGTGGACGGCGTGGGCCCCATGCAGCTCAAGTCCAGCGTCGTCAAGAAGATCTGACCGGGGACACGACCGTGACCGCAGAGACGGTGCGGGCGGCCGACGTCGTCGTGGTCGGCGCCGGCCAGGCGGGCCTGTCGGCGGCCTACCACCTTCAGCGCCGCGGCTTCGTCGCGGCCGGCTCTGACGCGGCCGGCCCGGCCCCGGCCGGGACGTACATCGTGCTCGACGCCGAGGACGGGCCCGGCGGAGCCTGGCGGCACCGCTGGAAGAGCCTGCTCATGGCCACGGTGAACGGCATCAGCGACCTCCCGGGAATCCCGCAGCCCGATGTGGACCCCGCCGAGGCCAGCTCCAGTTTCCTCACCCGCTATTTTGGCGGGTACGAGCACGACCTCGGCCTCGCGATTGAGCGGCCGGTCAAAGTGCAGTCGGTGAGCCGCGAGGACGATGACCCCGCCGGGCGGTTGAGCATCGCAACCTCCCGCGGCCGGTTCTCTGCCCGCGCCCTCATTAACGCAACCGGCACCTGGACCCGGCCATTCTGGCCCATCTATCCGGGCAAAGCCAGCTTCCGCGGCCGGCAGCTGCACGTCGCCGACTACGTTTCCGCCGACGAATTCCGCGGGCAGCACGTCATCGTGGTCGGCGGCGGGATCTCGGCCGTCGGGCTGCTCGATGAGATCTCCAAGGTCACCACCACCACATGGTTCACGCGCCGGGTACCGGTTTGGCGCGAGGCCGCGTTCGACCGGCAGGCCGGCCGCGACGCCGTCGCCCTGGTCGAGGAGCGGGTGCGCCAGGGCCTGCCGCCGCAGAGCGTCGTCTCCGTGACGGGCCTGCTCTGGACCCCGGCCCTGCGCGCAGCCGCAGCGCGCGGCGTCCTGGACCGGCACCCCATGTTCACCGCGATCGAACCCGACGGGGTCCGGATGGCTGACGGCAGCTTCCTGGCCGCCGGGGTCATCCTGTGGGCCACGGGATTCCGTGCCGAACTCGAACACCTCGCCCCGCTGCACCTGCGCGGACCCGGCGGCGGCATCGCGATGAACGGCACCCAGGTCGCGGGCGAGCCGCGGGTGCACCTCGTCGGCTACGGGCCATCCTCGTCCACCATCGGCGCCAACCGGGCCGGCCGGTCCGCCGTCGCCGGAATCGTCCCCCTGCTGGCCCGGTCCGGTATAACGTAAAACGTAAGACCTGCAGAGCAGCCCCGGGGCAGGCCTCACACCCGGCTCCCACTGCCAGCACCCATACCAAGCCCGAGAAGAACGGCGGCACAACGCGCGTGGCGGACAACAGCTTCGAATCCCTCTTTGCCCGGCTGAGAAGATTCCCGGACGTCGAGGCCGACAACCTGCAGGCCTGGGACGCGACGGACAGGCTCCTGCTGGACTCTGCCCTTGAGATGCCCGCGGCCGGCCTGCTGCAGCCCGGCGGCCGGCTCGCGGTGGTGGGGGACCGGTACGGTGCCCTGACCCTCGGCGCACTGAACCTCGGGGCGGACGCAGTGCGCGTCCAGCAGGACCTCATCACCGGTGAACGGGCACTGCGGGCGAACGCCGGGGCCCTGGGCATCGACGGCGGCTTCAAGCACCTCCCGTTGGGCGGCGAACTGCTGGAGGGAGCCTCCCTGGTCTTGCTGCAGTTGCCCCGGTCCCTGGCGGAACTTGAGGAAATCGCCGACGCCGTGGCCCGCTATGCGGCGCCCGAAGTGGTGCTGGTCGCGGGCGGACGCGTCAAACACATGAGCCTGGGCATGAACACCGTCCTGGCGCGCTACTTTGAGGATGTCCAGCCCCAGCTGGCGCGGCAGAAATCACGGCTCCTGCTGGCCCGGAGCCCCAAGCCGGTCCCGGCCGCGCTGCCCTTCCCGGTCACTGAGGTCAACGCCGAACTGGGCCTCACGGTCTGCGCCCGGGGCGCCGTCTTTGCCGGCACCGGGCTGGACATCGGGACCAGGTTCCTGCTGGACTTCCTGCCCCGGATGCCGCACGCCACCCATGCCGTCGACCTTGGCTGCGGCACCGGAATCCTCGCCGCGATGTACGCCCGCGCCAACCCCGGCGCCCGCGTCACCGCGACCGACCGGTCCGCCGCTGCCGTCGACTCAGCCCTGGCCACCTCCCGGGCCAACGGCCTGGACGGTCGGATCGACGTGCTTCAGGACGACGCCATGAGCTCCCTCCCGGACGCCAGCGCGGACCTGGTGCTGCTCAACCCGCCCTTCCACCTGGAAGCGGCGGTCCACTCCGGCGCGGGGATCAAGCTGATCGAAGCGGCCGGCAGGGTGCTTGCCCCGGGCGGGGAGCTCTGGACCGTGTTCAACAGCCACCTGCACTACCGGCCGGCCCTGGAACGGCTGATCGGTCCCACCCGCGAGGCCGGCAGGAATCCAAAATTCACGGTCACGGCCAGCACCCGGCGGCCTTGACGCAAGAAACTTTGTGTCGGTAAAGCGCAAGTGTGGGCGCACGCCTGCACGTAACGTACGATTCTGACAACTGCTGTGCGTGGCCAAAACGTTTAGAGGTATCAGTGACCGAGTTCCGGCAACCCTCGCCGAGGCGAGGGACCAACCTACCGAAGATGGGCGACTTCAACCTCACAGTCATCCTCGACGCCATCCGCCGCACGCCCGGCGGGCTGAGCCGGGTGGAACTGGCCCAGATTGTCGGACTCTCGCCGCAGACCATCTCCAACATTTCCCGCCGCCTGCTGGACCAGCACCTGATCGTCGAAGCAGGCAAGGAAGGCACCGGGCCGGGCAAGCCCAGGACCATGCTCCGGCTGAATCCCGCCGGGATGTACGCCGTGGGCGTGCACCTGGACCCGGCCGTCCTCACGTTCGTCGTGCTGGACCTGCTCGGCGCCGTCGTCCGGCACTCACGGATCACCACCCCGCCCGGCACCGACCCCAGGGCTGTCATTGACACCATCGCGGGCGAAATCAAGAGGCTCATCCTGGACTCCGGGGTGGACCCGGACCGGATCGCCGGGCTCGGGGTTGCGTCGCCGGGGCCCATCGACCTCAACGAAGGCGCCGTCGTGGACCCGCCGCTGCTGCCGGGCTGGGACCACGTGGGGCTGCGGGATGGCCTCGCGGAAGCCACGGGCCTGTCGACACTCATGGACAAGGACGTCACCAGCGCAGCCGTGGCCGAAACCTGGGCCGGGGGCCCCAGCGGCGAGGGCAGCTTCGTCTTCATGTATATGGGGACCGGGATCGGCTGCGGGATCGTGCTCAACGATGAAGTCGTCCGCGGGACCTCGGGCAACGCCGGGGAAATCGGGCACATCATCGTCGACCCGGGCGGTGCCCTCTGCGACTGCGGGCAGCGCGGCTGCGTGAAGTCCTCCGCCATTCCGCAGGTCCTCGTGGCGCAGGCTGAGGCGGCCGGGATATTGAATGGTTCACGCCAGGACAGGAGCGCACCGGCAGTTCAGGAACGGTTCGCCGAGTTGTGCGCGATCGCCGACGCCGGCAACGACGAGGCCAAGGAAATCATTCGTGGGTCCGCAGTGCTCGTGGCCCGTGCGGTGTCGGTCGTCACTAACGCCCTGGACGTGGACCGGGTCGTGTTCGGCGGCCCGTTCTGGACCTGCCTCTCGGCGGCTTACCTCGAGCTGGTCCCCGGTCTGGTTGAGGCGAACAGTGCCACCCGGAGGATCCATGGGATCGAAGTCGTGGGCACGGGGGTAGGCGAGGACGTCGGCGCCGTCGGTGCGGCCTGCCTGGTGCTCGAACACACGCTGGCCCCGCGTTCCCAGCGGCTGCTCCTGGGCGACTAGACAAAGGCTAACCGGGCTCAGTCGATGTCCTCAACCACCGTCCCATACGGGATGGTGTCATCCAGATGCGCCTGGTGGCCATGCGGAAGCACGAGAATCCGGACCCCGTGCAACCTCTCTGCGGCCGACTGCATGAGGACTGGCCGGACGGTGTTGATGAAGCTCTCGCTCTTGCCGGCGAGATACTGCTGATAGCTGGCTGGAAGCTGGATCATGGCAACAGGATAGTCCTGCCCGGATGCGTTGGGGAGAGCGGGCCGCGTGGGGCGAAAATGGCGCCTTGGGCGAACATTGTTCTGCCCGGCGCCTCAAACGGCCGTAAAGGTGCGTCTTAATTCGGGGCCCGACTTGAAGGCCCCACGGCCCGGCCTTAGAGTTCTATACAAGTTACCTCAGTAACGTGTCAGCGATCCTCCGCTGAAAGCTGCCCCCGGGCGGCCCAGGAGGGTGTGGGTGCCCCCATGTGGGCCTGACATTTGCTCACGGACAACTTCGTATCAGGCGTAACAGTCGCGGCTGCGCCCTGCTGAAGTTCCCTCCGTGTTCCCCAAACTCAATTCACTGACGACGGAGTTTCCGTTCTGGTTCCGGTCCTTCGGGGCTTCCGGATCTCCCGGCGGCAGTGTTCAAAGCCAAGGACGCAAATGTCACCACCAAGCCTTATCGATACCCATCCCAATCTTGCCGGCGCGGCCCCTGTTGCGCTGTCCTACGAGCTGTTCCCGCCGCGGTCGCCCGCAGCCGCGGAATCCCTTTGGACCACCATCGGCGAACTGGAAGCCACAGACCCGGACTACGTGTCCGTGACCTACGGCTCCAACGGCTCCAACCGCAGCACCGCCGTCGATCTCGTCAACCGGCTCGTGCAGGAAACGACGCTCCGGCCCCTGGCCCACCTGACCTGTGTGGGGAATTCCCCGCAGGAACTGGCGGAGATTATCGGCGAACTGCTCGACGTGGGCGTCCGCGGCATCCTCGCCCTCCGCGGCGACCGGCCCAAGGATGGAGAAACCCCGCCGCCGGGATCGCTCCGGTACGCCCAGGACCTGATCGAACTCATCCGCCGCGTGGAGCAGCGCCGTTCGGCGCTGTTGTGCGCCGGCAGGGTCGCGGTCGGCGTCGCCGCCTACCCGACCCGGCACCCGGAATCCCCGAGCGAGGCGCACGACGTCGAGGTCCTGCTGGCCAAGCAGCGCTCCGGCGCCGACTTCGCCATCACCCAGGTCTTCTTCCACACCGAGCAGTACGCCGACCTCCTGGCCCGGGCACGCCGGGCCGGGGTGACCATCCCGATCATTCCCGGGGTCATGCCGCTCACCAGCCTCCGGCGGCTCGCCCGGCTCGGGGAACTGACCGGCGTCGAACCGGCCCCGGAACTCATCGAACGCCTCGCGGCTGCCGACACCGACGCCGAACGGACCCGGATCGGGGTCAGCGCCACCGTTGATCTCGCCAACGCAGCCTTGGACGCCGGAGCCCCCGGCATCCACCTCTACACGTTCAATGAGCACGCCGCGGCCCTGGACGTGCTGGACAAACTCGCGCTGCCCCGCCCGCGAAGCGGCAACAAGCACAGCGGCAACCGGCACAGCGGCAACCGGCACACGGCCAGCCGCCGCCAGCTCGCCAGCTGACCGCGCCAAGACAACACAACTTCCCTCCGCACCACACCACCAACACTTAGGACTTCCCATGACTGCACTGAACACCCCCAACCCCACTCCGTTCCCGGCTGCCTCGATCCTGGGCTACCCGCGCATCGGCCGCCGCCGCGAACTCAAGAAGGCCGTCGAGGCCTACTGGGCCGGCAAGATCGACGCCGCAGCCCTGGACGCGGCCGCCAAGGAAATCCAGCTCGGCAGCGCCAAGCGGCTCCAGGGCCTGGGCCTGACCGAAGCCGCCGCGGTGCCCGGCACCTTCTCCTACTACGACCAGGTGCTCGACGCCGCCGCCCACCTCGGCGCTGTGCCGGCCCGCTTCGGGAACCTCCTCAACGCGCAGGGCCAGCTCGACATCGACGGTTACTTCACCCTGGCCCGCGGCAACAAGGACCAGCAGCCACTGGAAATGACCAAGTGGTTCGACACCAACTACCACTACCTCGTGCCGGAAATCGGGCCGGAAACCAACTTCGCGCTGACCTCGAACCGGATCGTCGAGGAATTCGAATACGCTCTCGCCAACGGCGTCGAGACCCGCCCGTACATCGTCGGCCCGGTCACGTTCCTGCTGCTGAGCAAGGCCTCCGACGACGCCCCGGCCGGCTTCAGCCCGCTGTCCCGCCTGGAGGACGTCCTCCCGGTCTACACGGCGCTGCTTCAGAAGCTCGCCGCCGCCGGCGCCAGCTGGGTCCAGCTCGACGAGCCCGCCCTCGTGGTGGACCAGGACACCGCGGCCGTAGAAATCCAGGCCGCCGTCGCCCGCTCCTACGAGGCCCTGGCCGCCGCGGCCCGGCGCCCGCAGCTTTTCGTCTCCACCCCGTACGGCGCGCTCAACGGCCAGCTCGGCACCCTCGCCGCCACCGGCATCGACGCCCTGCACCTGGACGTCTTCAAGGGCGAGGTCCCGTCCGCCGCTGCCCTGGCAGCGCTGGGCAACAAGACCCTCGTCGCCGGCGTCGTGGACGGCCACAACATCTGGCGCAACGACCTCGCCGCCTCCGCGAAGAAGATCGTCGAACTGAAGAAGTCGGTGGCCAAGCTGGCCATCAGCACCTCCACCTCCACCCAGCACGTCCCGCACGACGTCGACGAGGAAGTCCAGCTCTCCGAGCAGCTTCGCAGCTGGCTGGCCTTCGCCGACCAGAAGGCCGTTGAAGTCGTCACCCTCGCCGGTCTGCTGACCGACGCGGCAGYCGTCCAGCCCGCTATCGACGAGGCCACCCGCGTCATCGCCTCCCGCGCCGAGGCCGAAGGCGTCCGCCGCGGCGACGTCCGGGCCCGCACCGCCGCCCTGACCGGCGCCGACTTCAACCGCTCCGCCTACGCCGTCCGCGAGGCAGCCCAGGACAAGGCGCTGCACCTGCCGCCGCTGCCCACCACCACCATCGGCTCCTTCCCGCAGACCGGCGAAATCCGCACCGCCAGGGCCCGCGCCAACCGCGGCGACCTCACCACGGAGCAGTACGAGCAGCTCATGAAGGACGAGATCAAGCGCGTCGTGGAGCTGCAGGAAGAGCTCGGCTTCGACGTCCTGGTCCACGGCGAGCCCGAACGCAACGACATGGTCCAGTACTTCGCCGAGAACCTCGAAGGCTTTGACGTCACCGTCCACGGCTGGGTCCAGTCCTACGGCTCGCGCTGCACCCGACCGTCCATCCTGTGGGGCGATGTCACCCGCAGCGCCCCGATCACGGTGAAGTGGGCCGAGTACGCGCAGTCCCTGACCAGCAAGCCGATGAAGGGCATGCTCACCGGCCCGGTCACCATCCTGGCCTGGTCCTTCGTCCGCGATGACCAGCCGCTTGGCGAGACCGCCAACCAGGTGGCGCTGGCCCTCCGCGACGAGATCGCCGACCTCGAGGCGGCCGGCATCAAGGTCATCCAGGTGGACGAGCCCGCCCTGCGCGAGCTCCTGCCGCTGCGCAAGGCCGACCAGGCCGCGTACCTGGACTGGTCCGTGAAGTCCTTCCGGCTCTCCACCGCAGGTGCCGCGGACGCCACCCAGGTCCACACGCACCTGTGCTACTCCGAGTTCGGCGCCATCATCGACGCGATCGACGGCCTCGACGCCGACGTCACCTCGATCGAGGCCGCCCGCTCCCGCATGGAGGTCGTCCACGACCTCGAGTCCCACGGCTTCGGCCGCGGCGTTGGCCCGGGCGTCTACGACATCCACTCGCCCCGCGTCCCGGGCGAACAGGAAGTCACCGAACTGCTCAGCACCGCCGTCAAGCACGTCCCGTCCCGCCAGCTCTGGGTCAACCCGGACTGCGGCCTGAAGACCCGCGGCTACGCCGAGACTGAAGAGTCGCTGCGCAACCTCGTCACGGCCACCAGGACCGTCCGCGCCGAACTGCTCTCAGCCGCCAAGTAACAGGCCACCAGGCAAGCAGCCGTCAAGGAGCCCGCTCCACACACAAACGACGCCGGCCGGTCACCCTCCAAGGTGACCGGCCGGCGTCGTACGTTCTTGATCATCGATTGCTGGGCAGCCGCCGTTTGAGCGCCCGGAAGGGCATCTACGGAGCAGTCGATGCAGGACTGCCAGCGACTCAGGATGCCCGGGTCAGGACTCCCAGAGGATTTCGTCGTCGACGACGCCGTCCTCATCCGCGGAAGCGACGAGGACCTCGTCGGTGAAGTGCTGGCCCAGCGTGAAATCGAGGACGAAGTAGCGTTCCGGCTGGCCGGGGTAGATGCCCACGTGGCCGAGCTTGAGCGCCTTGAGGAAGACCTCGTCGGTCAGCTGGCTCTTGTCCTCGACGCCGAAGACCTTCTTGAGGTGTTCGTCCTTGATCGCGTTGCAATGGAAGTGGCGGTACTCCTGCGGACTGGTGCCTTCCTGGTCCAGTTCCTCGGCGATCATTTCGCGGACCTGGTCCACGAGTTCGGGCAGGAAGCGCAGGCGGTAGTCAACTTTATGCATGGCCGCTTCATCGAAATGGTCATGCGCGTTGACATTCAGGTCAAGCTCCACGGTCTGGCCCGCCAGCTCATGCGTGGCGGTGAGATTATGCTCCCGTCCGTGGTTGAGCTCGACCTCGCCGAAGTGCTTGCTCGCTACCTTGTTCATATCTTCAACATAGTCCTGAAAACCGGACCATTCCAGCGTTGGCAGGGTTTTCCGTACCGGAGTCACCGGTACCGGACCGGCGGACGGCCGCATGACTGTACATTGATCGGATGCAGCATGTAATCTCACCCGTCGGCCGTGCCCGGGCCGCGTTCGACGCCGCTACCACCCGCCCGCTCACCTGGCGGCTGGATCAGCTGCGCCGGCTGCGGCGCATGCTCGCGGAGCGGCACGCGGACTTCGCCGAAGCCCTCTCCCGCGACCTGGGCAAGCACCACACCGAGGCGCAGCTCGCGGAGATCGGGTTCGTGGACGCCGAGGCGGCGCACCTGGAACGGCACCTCGAAGGCTGGCTCCGGCCCCGCCGCGTGCCGGTGCCGCTGGCAGTGCGGCCGGCCCGCGCCTGGACCGAACTCACCCCGCTGGGCGTGGTGCTGGTGATCGGGCCGTGGAACTACCCGCTGCAACTGCTGCTCGCCCCGCTCGCCGGCGCCCTGGCCGCGGGAAACACCGTGGTCCTCAAGCCGAGCGAACATGCCCCGGCCACCTCGGCCGTACTGGCCCGCTGGATTCCCGAATACCTGGCCGGCGCCGCCGAAGTGGTTGAGGGCGGCATCCCGGAGACCACCGCCCTCCTGGCCGAACGCTTTGACCACATCTTCTTCACCGGGGGAGAAGCCGCGGCCAAGGTGGTGATGCGCGCGGCGGCCGAGCACCTGACCCCCGTGACGCTGGAGCTCGGCGGCAAGTCCCCGGCCTACGTCGATACATCCACGGACCTGGCCACGGCGGCCAAACGCATCGCCTGGGGCCGGTTCATGAACGCCGGGCAGACGTGCGTCGCACCCGACTACGTCCTGGCCCGGAAGGAGATCCTGGAGCCGCTGCAGGCCGAGCTGATCAAGGCCGTTACGGCGCTCTTCGGACCGGACCCGGCGGCGAGCCCGTCGTACGGCCGGATAGTCGATGACCGCCACTTCGCACGGCTCGCGGCCCTCGCCGACGCCAGCACGGTGGTGCACGGCGGACAGCGCGACGCCGCCAGCCGCTACTTTGCRCCGACCCTGCTGCGCCCGGCGCCCGGCGACGCCGTCATGGCGGAAGAAATCTTCGGACCCCTGCTGCCACTGGTGCCCGTGGACGGGCTCGACGCGGCCATCGAGGAGGTCAACGGACGCGCCAAGCCGCTGGCACTCTACGTCTTCAGCAACGATCCGCAGACGCGCCGCGCCTTCGCCGGGCGGACCTCGTCGGGGGCCCTGTGCTTCGACGTACCGGCGGCCCACCTGTCAGTCCCCGGGCTTCCCTTCGGCGGGGTCGGCGGCAGCGGCATGGGGGCCTATCACGGGGAACATTCGGTGCGGACGTTCTCGCATGAGCGCCCCACCCTGGACAAGCCGCTGTGGCCGGACACGCTGGAACTGATCTACCCGCCGTACACCGGGACCAAGCACCGGATCATCGACGCACTCGTGGCGCCGGTCGGGAAGCGGGCCAGGCGGCGCTGAACGGCGCCGGCCTAACCGGGCCTCCACGCCGGCCCATTCGACCTCGACCCACCGCTGCCCGGTCCGTTCCGCCTTCAGCCCGGTTTTTCGGCTCAGTCCCTTCGGCTCAGTCCCTTCCCGTGGTCCCGGGCCGGTGCATCGTTTCGGCCAGCAGCTCCACGAACAGCTGGACCTGGGCCGTCCGCTTCTCGTTGATCAGCAGGGCGAAAACATTCCGTGCCAGCCGGATCTCCGGCACATCGAGGACCACCACGCCGGCAGGCCGGTGCCGCAGGGCGAGGTCGGGGACCAGGGCGGCGCCGAGCCCGGCGGCGGCCATCTCCAGGCTCGCGTGGAAGTCATCGCTGTAGGCCACCACGCGGGGGTGCAGGTTGCAGCTCGCGAAGAGCCGTTCAATCACCGTGGCGTCGGACGTGCCGGGGTGGTGCATGATCCAGGGCATGTCCGATAGATGCGGCGCGGCGACCTTGGAATCCGTCCCGATGCCCCAGGCCGCCGGCAGCACCACGCGGAAGTCGTCGTCGCCGATCCACTGCCGGTCCACGGTGTGCGGCCAGGCGAGGCCGGACTGACCCACCTGGTACACCAGGGCGACGTCGAGTTCGCCGCCGGTCCGCAGCCCCTGGATGGTCTGGGCCGGTTCCGCGACCGAGACCCGCAGGTCGATGCCGAGCTTCTTCCAGGCCGGGTTCCGCAGGATCGGCGGCAGCACATAGGTGGCCAGGCTCGGGAAGATGCCCAGCCGCAGCTCCTGGCTGGGGCTTTCCTGCGCCCGGGAGGCGGCGGCCATGAGCGTCTCGATGTCCGTCAGGACCTTGGCGGCGTGCCGGGTCATGACGACGGCGGCTTCGGTCGGCTGGATGCTGCGGGCCGCGCGCTGGAACAAGGTGACGCCGGTGTCGCGTTCCAGTGCCGACATTTGCTGGGAGACGGCCGAAGCCGTGTAGCCAAGGCGGGTGGCGGCGGCCGCAAACGATCCAAGCCGGATCACTTCCACAAGGGTCCGGAGATGGACGGGGTTGATCAAGGGCTGCCCTTCGCCTGGTTGCGGGTCCACGGAGACGGGACCGGAATTCCCGCTTCATTGTGGCATATCCGGCCCTCCGGCGGCCGTGCCGGTCTGCGTGCTGATGTGTCTGCCGGAATGTCCGCACGGAAAGTCTGCGCTGCGCGGCCGGGCCCATGCAGGAGAATCCGAGGAACCCAACTCGAGTGGCAGCTGACGGCGTCACTGGCGAGGGTCTGACAGCAGAACTGAAAAATCCCACATTCATACTCATCCGGCCGCCCGACGGCACCGAATTGCCCATAAGAGACTTCGGGCCAGACAACAGGAGCAGATCAGTGTCGCAAGCAGCAGGGATTCCGGCAGGCCGGCGCGTCGCCGTCATCGGCAGCGGTGTGGCGGGGCTGACCGCCGCGTACGTGCTGAACGGGCAGGACCGGGTAACGCTCTTCGAGGCCGAGTCCCGGCTCGGCGGCCACGCCCACACCCACGATGTGCCGCAGCAGAACGGACCCACGCTGGGCGTGGACACCGGCTTCATCGTCCACAACCAACGGACGTATCCCACGCTCCTGCGCCTGTTCGCCGAGCTCGGCGTCGAAACCCAGGACTCCGAAATGAGCATGTCCGTCCGCTGCGACGGCTGCGGGCTGGAATACGCCGGCGCACGGGCCAAGGGGCGCGGGATCATTCCCCGGCCGTCCACCCTGCTGCGTGGACGCTACCTGCGGATGCTGCTGGAAGTCACCCGGTTCCACCGCCGGGCCCGCGCCCTGCTGGCCGAACCCGCCACAGGCACGGCAGTCGCCGGACACGAGCTCACCCTGGGGGAGTTCCTGGCCCAGGAGAAGTTCAGCAGCTATTTCATCTCGCACTTTATGACCC
>NZ_JBFTNJ010000037.1:0-32310 GCF_056397425.1 Arthrobacter sp. 05N33_2 | reverse complement strand
GTGCGACCCGGGGCGTGCCGGCGATTGTAGGTGCCGGTCCGGTAAGCGAGCCCTTGGCAATCACTGTGGTGGGTGCCGAATTTTTGGTCACCGTCAAATAACCGGCCTTAGAGCCGGTGACGCTTACGGTGGTGGTGCTTCCAGCGTCAGTGGCGGCCAGARTGTAGGTGCCCGCGTTGGCTCCGGCGATGGCAACCCCCGAGCGGTACCACTGATATCCGAGAGTGACTGGGGAAGGGCCCCAGCTGCCAGCGTTGGCCGTGAGCGTCGAACCGACTTGTCCGGTGCCGGAAATGGTCGGAGTGGACCCGGCCAGAAGACCCTTGAACGTCGTTGACCAGGAGGAGACGGCATCAGGGGCCAGTGCATAGCCTGCCCGCGCCTTTGCGGTTACTGTTACTGTGCCCGTTCCGGGGTACGTGCCGGCGGAGACAACCTTGCCGTCGACCAGGTAATCGACGCCGGACTTGGCTGGGATCGTGTAGGTATCGCCCGTCGTGCCGTCCTTGTCCGTGACGGTCACTGCGGCCGGGGTCACTGCGGTCGGAGGGGCTTCATCGGTTACGGTGACGGTTTTCAGTATCTTGAACCACGTGGATTCGTTGCCCCAGGTGTCGGTCAGAGGATAGAGCTTCACGGCCCACTGTCCGGGCGCGGCCCCCTGCGGAATGGTAATGGTGTGTTTCCAAACGCCGTCCTTGATGGTTCCGGAAGCCAAAGTCATGCCGCCAAAGCCCTGGAACTGGCTACTGCCCCACGCATCGGGGTCGGGGTTGACCCAGGTGGCGATCATGGTCGGCGTTTCCACTCCAGTGTCGTCGCGCAGATGAATAGTGATATTGATCGTGGCCGGCCCATTGTGGAGATTGAGGTTCGTCGTTGTGACGGACTGACTTACAAGCGCTGGTCCTGCCATATCGGATGCTCTTGCCGGAGCCGCGGATAGGAGTCCCAGCGTCCCGAAGAGGAAACCAGCGACCATTAGGATCACCAAGGAACGGGCGCGATTTAAGACGGGCATGAGTTTCCCCCAAAGTCTTGCCAGCGAAGGGCTGAGTGAGGCCTGCATGAACGGCAGACAGGTGAATCATACACATGAACCTTCAACTGTCAGGCCTTACTGCTAGGGCAGCGGGCACTCACTGTCAAAATCCAGCGCCGTGGTGCTGATACCGAGCCGGGCGCTGACTCGCCCGAAATTCCTCTCCGGTGAGGAGACACAGTTAGCTCCTGCGTTGGGACCCATTGATCGTCACATTTTGACTCGAGGATGTCTTAGTTCGAGGCCAGCAGTCGGCATACATGTCCGCGCGTCCGGGCATGGCATAGTTCTCTCAGCTGAATGTCGAAGTTGTTGAATAAATATGGGGGATTTATGTCAAAGTCTTGCCGAGCGGCAATCTTTTCATCGTGGACGCGACGCATGGCTGCGGCAATTGTGGTCACCGTAGCGGCTGCTTCTGCCGGCGTCATGCCTGCGGACGCTGCCGTCCAGGACACCGAAGGCCCTTTGATCCTCACCACCTGGATTTCGCACAATCGCATTGACGTCATAGACGGACCCGTGCAAGTCACGGTGCGGGTCGAAGTCCAGGATCAGGGCTCGGGACTGGCCGCGGGATCCCCGTGGCTGGACCCCGTGACATCGGGATTTGAATCTATCCCCGGTCAATCAATGGCTTTGGTCTCCGGCGACCGCTACCACGGAACTTACGAGACCACCTTCTCCTTCCCGGAGTTCAGCCGCAGCGGCGACTGGGCTTTTGTTCCTCGCATCATCGATCTGGCAGGCAACAGCCACTTGTCCACGTCTGGAGACGCCTACGGCAGCATCGGGCTATATCCGAGCGTTGTATCTGTGGTGGACGGGAGCGCGCCAAGAGTGACGACCACGCTCAGCAAGAACATCGTCGATATTACCGACGGACCGGCCAGGGCGGTCCTTTCCGCCAAAGCTTACGACGACGGGATTGGTATTCCCGCCGATGCCAGGATCATGGTTGATGCCCACATCGGATCCTCGAGCACTGGATGGTACGTTCGCAATTCGTCTGCCGACCCGCACATGGCATCCTTTGGAGCAACTCTCGATTTTTCCAAGTACAGCGCCGAAGCCGATTCACGTGGCTTGCACAAATACTGGATCACTGGTATCGCAGACGGCAACGGCAACTCAAGCAGCCTCGGCGGGCACTACGTCGGCGAGGTTATGGTGGCCACTCGGCCGCTGCGTGCAAAGCGGCCCGACCTGCGCGCAAGCGACGGAATCGTCACAGCAAGCTGGGCGGCACACACCGACTTGCTAGGTATCTATGAATATGAAACCGAGTTTGCTGGACAGGACAGCGTTCGCAGCGTCCGGACATCCGAAGAAACACGGGCGTCCGTAAACGATCTGCCCGCAGGCACTTACACCGCGCGGGTCAGGGCAAGGAATCGGCTCGGATGGGGGGAATGGACCACGGCTTCGGACCCTTTGGTCCATACCCCCGGCACGCTCGTCGGCAACACGCCGACTGTATCCGGCACGGCCACGGTCGGCCAGATGCTGAGCGTTGCGACCGGCACGTGGAACGCGGGCACGACGTTCGCATACCAGTGGCTGGCCGACGGAGCGGCAGTGACGGGGGCCAACAGTTCCACGCTGGTGCTGGGTCCGGATCAATCCGGGACTGCAATCACGGCTCGGATCACTGCGTCTAAGCCAGGTTACTTGACACAGACTCGTACGAGCGAGCCTACGGCCAAGGTCGGCACAGCTACGCTCGCCGCCAGTACGCCAACTGTTTCCGGAACAGCGACGGTCGGACGGACGCTAAGTGTGGCGGCCGGGACATGGAGCGCGGGCACCATGCTTGCATACCAGTGGCTGGCCAATGGAACAGCAGTGCCAGGGGCTACCAGTTCCAAGCTGGTCCTGGGCCCGGATCAAGACGCCAAGACGATCACCGTTCGGGTCACCGGGTCCAAGACCGGCTACACCACCCTCTCTAAGACTTCGGCCGCAACGGCAGCGGTGACCAAGGGCGCTCTTACCGTCACTCCAGTTCCTGCGATCACGGGGACCACTAAGGTCGGGTCGACGCTGACTGCGGATCCGGGTGTATGGGGGCCGGTTCCGGTCACTCTCAAATACCAGTGGTACCGGTCTGGCGTKGCCATCATCGGGGCTAACGCCGCGGCCTACAGGCCCACGTCCACCGACATTGCCACGTCCCTGACGGTCAAGGTCACCGGGTCCAAGCCCGGCTACACCACGTTCTCYCGCACTTCTGCCCCAACAGCGGCGGTGGCGAAATGATAGAAGGCCCCCGTCCACGGCACGATGGCGAAGACAAGATTCGCTAGCTAGCCGTGCTGGCTGCCACTTGGCAAAAAAGGGCCGTCCGCGTTCTCACATGAAAACGTGGACGGCCCTTTTCGTCTGGCAGATCGGCTCTGTAGCGCTGCAGCCTCAGTCCCGCAGCACCCAGGCCGCATTGTTCGGCTGCAGCCAGCCGTCCTCGGCCAGCGGCGCTGCGCTGAGCAAGACCGTGCCAGCCGGCAGTTGCACGGGCTCGCTGCCCATAGCGACAGCGACGAGGAAGTGCTCGTTGCGTTCGCAGATGAGGAGGTTTCCGGCCTCGACCCGCCAGCTGCCGCCGTCGTCCGCGGTGAAGACCTCGTTCTTCCACAACTGACGGCGCAGCTCCAGTGCCGCCTTGGTCAGGTTCAGGGCGGACTCCGGGTCCTGCCGCTGGAGTTCGATTGCGTGCGCGCCCCAGTCCGAGGGGATCGGGAGCCAGGGTTCCGCGGCGGGTTCACCGAGCGAGAAGCCGTGGTTCGCCGCCGCCTCCTCTGTCCATGGCAGCGGCAATCGGGCGCCGTCGCGGCAGACTCCGCCGCGGGCCCACATCGGATCCACCCGGGCCTCCACCGGGACGTCGACCTCGGGCAGCCCGAGCTCTTGGCCCTGGTAGATGTAGGCCGCGCCGGGCAGTCCGAGCAGAGCCACGAGTGCCGCCCGGGCCCGGGTGCTGCCCAGTTGGCCGCCGCCGAACCGCGTGACGGTGCGGACGATGTCGTGGTTTTCCAATGCCCAGGTGGGGGCGGCGCCGTGGAGCTGCCGGGCGGCCTCGAGCTCGTTCCCGACGGCGGCCCACGCCTCCGGGTCCCAGCCGAGTTTCACGAAAGCGAACGCGAAGGCCTGCTGCATCTCGTCGGCACGGGTGTAGCGCGCGGCGCGGGCCGGCTCGAGGTTGACCTCGCCCACCAGCAGCCGGTGCGGCTCATACTTCTCGGCGAGGGTGCGCCAGCGGCGGTAGACCTCGTGGACATCCTCCTGGTCCGAGACCTGCGGGTTGGACCGCAGCCCGTCCACCACCCCGCCCGTGGAGGGCGAGTCCGGCAGCCCGTCAGCCTTGAACAGGGCATGCGCGACGTCGATGCGCAGCCCGTCCACGCCCTTGTCGAACCAGAAGCGCAGCACGCCGTCGAAGTAATCGCCGACGGCGGGATTCCGCCAGTTCCAGTCCGGCTGCCCGGCCGAGAACAGGTGCAGGTACCAGTCGGGGTCCGTCGCCGAACCCGGATTTGCGCGGCTCCAGGCCCGGCCGCCGAACACGCTCTGCCAGTTGTTCGGCGGGACGTCGTCGGCGGAGCCTTCAACAAAGTGGAACATGTCCCGCTCCGGCGACCCCGGGCCGGCCGCGAGGGCCGCCTGGAACAGCGGGTGTTCCGAGGAGCAGTGGTTGGGGACGACGTCGAGCAGGATCCGCAGGCCCAGCGCGTGCGCCTTGGAAAGGAGCGACTCGAACTRTTCCATGGTGCCGAACAGCGGGTCCACGCCGCAGTAGTCGGTCACGTCGTAGCCCTGGTCCACCTGCGGGGAGGGCTGGAACGGGGTCATCCAGATGCCGTCGACGCCGAGGGCGGCGATGTACGGCAGCCGGGCAATGAGCCCGGCGAGGTCGCCCACGCCGTCGCCGTCGCCGTCGGCGAAGGAGCGCGGGTAGACCTCGTAGATGACGGCGGACTGCCACCAGTCGGGGGCGGGCGCCATCGTGGTTTCCTCGACCGGGTCCACGTGCGAAACAGGGCTCATTTGCTCGCGCCCGCGGTGAGGCCTTCGACGATCCGTCGCTGGAAGATCAGCACCATARTGACCAACGGTACGGTGACGATCACGCCGGCGGCCATCTGTTCGCCGAAGGGCGCCTGGAATTCGGTGGCGCCGGTGAACTTGGAGATCGCCACCGTGGCGGTCTGGATCTTGGGGTCGTTGATCATGGACAGCGCGATGATGAACTCGTTCCAGCTGTGGATGAAGGTCAGGATCGCGGTGGTGAAGACGCCCGGCGCGGCGAGCGGCAGCAGGACCCGGCGGAACGCCTGCCACTTGGTGCAGCCGTCGATCATCGCGGCTTCTTCAAGGTCGAACGGCAGGGCCTTCATGAACGTGGTGAGGTTCCAGACCGCCAGCGGGATCGCGAAGGACAAACTGGGGACGATCATCGCCTGGTAGGTGTTGATCCAGCCGAGGTCCGTGAAGAGGCGCAGCAGCGGCACCACCACGGAGATGCCGGGGAACATCGACGTCGCGATGATCACGCCCAGGATCACCGACTTGAAGCGGAAGTTCAGCCGGGAGATCGCGTAGGCGGCGAACACGCCGAGCAGCAGCGCGAAGACCGTGGTGGTGCCGGCCACGATCAGGGAGTTCAGCAGGGCCTGGCCGAACATGGTGGAGCCGTCGAACACCTTGGCGTAGTTCTCCAGCGAGAACGGGGCCGGCAGCAGGGTGTTGTCGAAAATGTCGGCGGTGCGGCGGAGGCTGGAGACCAGCATCCAGTAGAACGGCGCCAGGCAGTAGGCGAAGATCAGCGCCAGGCCCAGGTACACCGAGTAGGAGCGCCAGGTGCGCGGCGTTTTCGGCTTGCCTGTGTTCGATTTGCCAGAGCGGCCGACGGCGGTGCTTGCGTCGGGGACGACGGCGCCGGAGGCGCTCGGTGCACCGGAGTCGGTGGCGGCGTTGCGGAGGTCGGAGATGGTCATCGGGTGGCCTCGGCCTTCTTCTGTTCAGCGATTTCCAGTTCAGAGATTGCCAGGGTGCGGATTGCCTTGGTGCGGGACTTCTTCGAGATCAGCTTCAGTTCCTTGGCGCCGGTGACATCGGCGCCGAGCACCTTCACGAAGACGATCGCGACGACGGCGACGTACAGGAAGAGCATGATCGCGAACGCGGAGGCGGAGCCGTAGCGCAGCTGGTTGGACTCGTCCCAGGCCAGCATGGAGAGGGTTTCCACAGATTCCTTGCCGGGGCCGATCAGCACGAAGGGCAGATCGAACATCCGCAGCGCGTCGAGCATGCGGAACAGCACGGCGACCAGGAGGGTGGGCTTGACCAGCGGGAGGGTGATGGAGCCGAGCTGGCGCCACCAGCCGGCGCCGTCGATCTTGGCGGCCTCGTAGACTTCGCCGGGGATGACCTGCATGCCGGCGAGGACCAGGAGTCCGATGAACGGGGCGGTCTTCCAGACTTCGGCGATGATGATGGCCGCGCGGGAGGCGGTGCCCTCGGCGGTCCAGAGGATTTCGCTGCCCAGCAGGGTGTTGGCGATGCCGTCGGACTGGAAGATCCAGCGCCACAGCAGGCCGGAGACCGCGGTGGGCACGGCCCAGGGGACCAGGATGCTGGCGCGGAGGAAGGACCGGCCACGGAAGGCGCGGTTCATGGCGAGGGCCAGGCAGAGGCCCAGGACGGTTTCGAGGAACACGGTGGTGATGGTGAAGAAGGTGGTGTTGCCGAGCGCGTTGAGGAAGCGCCGGCCGGTTTCGCCGACGAAGAGGTCGGCGTAGTTGGCCAGGCCCACGAAGGATTCGACGTCGGCGACGAAGCCGTCCGCGTCCAGTCCGGATTCGGCGCGGTAGAGGGACTGGTGCACCGCGGCGAGCAGCGGGTACACGATCACCAGGGCCAGGACCAGGATGGTGGGGGAGAGCAGCAGTGCGGCCATGCGGCCTTCGCCGGGAGTGCGGTTGCCGCGGTGGCCGCGTGTGCGCGGGTTGGCTGGTTGGGGCGTGCCGGTCTGCGCGCCGGCGGGCGGGGCGGTCGTCGTCGTCATTCTGGGAACCTCACTGGGGTTGCAGCTGCCGGGCCGGCCGGGGTGGACCGGCCGGCCCGGCAGTTGCTACGGGGCGGAATTACTTGGCGGAGAGCTCGGTGAGCTTGGCCTGCATGTCGTTCAGGGCGGTGTCCGTGTCCTTCTTGCCGGTGATCGCGGCGTAGGCCTCCTCCTGGATCGCCTTGGTGGTGGCGCCGTACTGGACCACCTTGGGGCGCGGCTGGGCGTTGTTCAGCGAGGTCAGCAGGGTGGGGAAGAATGGGCGCTTGGCGACCACGGCCGGATCCGCGTAGAGGGAGGCGTACGCCGGGGCGCGGGAGGACAGGGCGAGGCGCTTCTTGGCCTGCTCCTCGCTGGTGAAGAACTTGATGAACTCCAGGGCGGTGGCCTTGTTGGCGGTGAAGGGCGAGACGGCGAGGCTGCGGCCGCCGAGGGTGGAGACGCCGGGGCCGTCGGTGCCCGGGATGGAGGTGATGCCGAACTTGCCGGCCACCTTGCTGGAGCCGTCCGTGGCGCTCAGGGAGGCGTGCAGGAAGGGCCAGTTGCGCAGGAAGACGAGCTTGCCGTCCTGGAACGCGCGGCGGCCCTGCTCCTCGAGGTAGGTGATGGCGTCGGAGGGGAAGAGTCCTTCCTTGAAGCCGTCCACCAGCAGGTTCAGGCCCTTCTTGGCCTCGGCGGTGTTGACGGTGGGCTTGCCCTCGGCGTCCACCACGGTGCCGCCGGCGGAGGCCACGGCCTCGGCGAAGTTGACCGTGAG
The DNA here is from genome assembly GCF_056397425.1 of Arthrobacter sp. 05N33_2. Classification (NCBI taxonomy): domain Bacteria; kingdom Bacillati; phylum Actinomycetota; class Actinomycetes; order Micrococcales; family Micrococcaceae; genus Arthrobacter; species Arthrobacter sp. 05N33_2. Next base: position 24,450 of record NZ_JBFTNJ010000037.1, on the reverse strand, counting down.
GGCCTCGTTCTTGTCGAACTGGCCGGCGTAGCAGGACATGCCCGCGGCCTGGGGGAGGGCCAGGATGGCCTTGCAGGCGGTCTTCATTTCGTCCCAGGTCTTGGGCGGGGCGGCGATGCCGGCGGCCTTGAGCAGGTCCGAGCGGAAGTAGAACAGCGCGCCGTCGGTGTAGTACGGGGCGCCGACCAGGGTGTCCCGGTACGTCGCGGCGTTCACGGTGGCGGGGATCATCTTGTCCGAGGGGACAGCGTCCGCAGGCAGCGGCATGATCCACTTGTTGGCGGCGAACTCGGAGGTCCAGACGACGTCCAGGTTCAGCACGCTGAAGGTGTCCGACTTGATCTGCGCGTTCTKGATGAGCTGCTGGCGCTGCTGGTCCGCGGAGTCCGGCAGTTCGATGAACGTGACCTTCTCATCCGGGTGGGCGGCGTTCCATTCCTCGATGCTCTTGTTTGCGGCACCGGAGGCGTCGCGGTTGGAGACGTAGTTGATGGGGCCCTTGCCCTCGAAGGACGCGGCGGCCTTCGGGGCGCTTTTCGCTTCCGTGGCGGTCCCGCCGCAGCCGGTGAGGGCGACGGCGGCGACGGTCAGGGATGCGGTGGTGGCGAGAAGAGTCTGCCAGGTGCGGCGGCGCTGCCTCATGTGTTGCTCCTTGTTGATTGGGGTGGTGCGAGTCGGTTGGTGCGGGTGGTTTGGGGCGTGCGGAATCGCGGCGGGTTGCCTGGTGGCACGGGGGAGTGCCGGCTGTCGCCGTGGGTGGTGGTGTTTGGGTCTGGGCTAGCTGGTTCGTTCTTAGGTTCCGGGCGGGGCCGGGTTCGCCGGAACCAGGCTCGGGGGCGCGGTGGAGCCGCGCTCGATCAGCCGGTGCGGCATGATCTTCGGCCCCAGGTCGCGGGAGCGGAGCAGCTTCTTCACGGCCATCCGTCCCATCTCCTCGAGCGGCTGGGCCATGGTGCTCAGCGGCGGGTTCACGTGCATGGAGGTGGAGGTGTTGTCGAAGCCCAGGACGGAGACGTCTTCGGGCACCCGGAGGCCGCGGCGCTGCAGTTCATTGACGACGGCGGCACCCATCTCGTCGCTCATCGCGAAGATGGCGGTGAGTTCGGGTTCCTGCTGGAGCAGTTCGTCGACGCCTGGGGCGCCGCTTTCGTAGAAGAAGCTGCCGGTGGTGGTCACAGGGGTGCAGTTGGCTTCGGTCATGGCGCGGAGGTAGCCCCGTTTGCGGGGTTGGGCCACGTAGATCGACGCCGGGTCCCCGGTGAGGAGACCGATCCGGCGGTGGCCGAGCCGCAGCAGGTGACGGGTCGCGTCGTAGGCTGCCTGTTCGTCGTCGATGGCCACGCTGGGGGAGCCGGACTTGTCGCTGATGGCGACGGAGATGATGGGGACGTTGGGGCCCAGCAGCTGCCTGGTCTCCGGCGTGATCACCGCGGAGATGAGGATGACGCCGGCGGCCCGGTAGGTGCGCAGGGTGCGGAGGTAGCCGGCGATGTAGGCGGACTTGGCGCCGGTGCGGCCGAGCATCACGGCGTAGCCGCGTTCCTGGGCTTCCTCCTCGACGCCCTGCATGACCTGGGACGCCAGGGCATCGGAGACCATGGGGGCGAGCAGTCCGATCACGGAGGTCTGCCGGGTCTTGAGGCCACGGGCCAGGTAGTCCGTTTCGTAGCTGAGGCTCTTGACCGCAGTTTCGACGCGTTCGCGTGTCTCGTCGGAGTAGCCGACCAGACCGTTGACCACCCGGGAAACAGTGGCGGGGGAGACGCCGGCGTGCTTGGCGACATCGCGGATAGTGACCACTGTTCCTCCTCCCTGAGGGTGTCTGCGGGTGTTAGTGAACGGCTCGCACTGAAGTTGCGCAAACGGTTTACGTAAACGGTTTCGTTAGGTGCAGGTTCAACAGTAAAGGGTGCGCGAGGGATCGCGTTGCGTTTCGTAAACGGCGCCGGCCGTCAGCAGGACGGCGGCACCCAATTTCGGTGTCGGCGTCGTACTGAAAGCGCGGGGCGGAGGGCTTCATGCCCCGGTTCACCGGCCGCCTCAGGCTCCCGCCCACTTTCCGACCCGACCACACTCGCGTTTGCCCCGGCCAACAGCGTTTTGGTAGGTAAGAGTCTCTTAGTCGAGGAGTTTGACCGCGCCGCGAACTGCCAAGCCAGCATCCATGAATACAATCACGAGAGATCCAAGGCGGCACTGGCGGATTCTCACCTTCAGCCGCGTTCACACCTCCGGGAGAGGTGCAACCACAGAGGAGTAAGCGATGACCAACATCGAGAGCATCACGTTGGAAACGGAGCTCGTCGGCGAGGACGCCACGCGTGACATTGCAAAGGCGGTAAGTGCTCGTCATTCGATCGCTCGCAAGTACGTCATGCGGCTCCGGCGGCGGCATCCGGACGCAACGCCCGCTGAGGTCATTCAGATGTTGGAGCGTCACTACGGCACCTCGATCACCACTGCTGGTGCCCTCATTAGCGCCGGAGCGATCGCGGCTGATATTGGTATCGCGATGATTCCTGGAGTCGGGGCGGCAGCAGCTGGCATGAAGAGTGCGGGCCAACAGGCTGCCAAGAAGACTGGCAAGGAAGCCGTCAAATTTGCCGCAAAGAGTGCTGCGAAACAGGCCGCAAAGAACATGGCGCTGGGTACTGCGAAGAACGGTGCACAGCGAGCCGCTGCTCTCCTTCCCGCAGGCGATGAGCAGTTGCAGTTCGAGATCACCGCGGTTTTCGCGCTCGCTATTGCCGATATTCACGGAATGGACCTCGACAAAGACCAGGCCCTCGCCCTTGTCTACGGACTCTCGAACGAACGCGTTAGCCAGAAGCAGATCGCAACGATGGCGACGGACATATCGAGCGCGTCGTCTGAAGGCGTTGTCGGCGTTGGCAATAAGATCGCTGCTGGCCGCACGGACTGGTCGCACTGGGCGAACACGCTCGCGGACACCCTCCCTGGAGGCGCCGCGCAGAGTTTGGTTCGGACCATGGAGACGGGTCAGCTGGACGTCGTGCGAGAAAATTTGAGTGGAAAGCAGCAGGCAACGATTGAATACGGCGTTGGAGCCTTGGCGGGAGGAGTGACGCGCTTCGTGTTCGGTCGCGAAGTCGTCATGGCAGCCCGGGCAGCGTTCGCCGATGCCCCGGATATGTTCCCCGAACATCTTGCGGTCAATGCGAAGGATGACCTGAACTCCGAAGACAGCGAGTTCGAACAGAACCGAGCACTCGCCGCAATGGAAGACGCCGCGAAGTTGACTGGTAACTGGATTGCTGGCACTGCCAACACAGTCGGAGGCGGCGTCGCAACGGGCGCTGCAGCAGTCGGCGCCGGGGTAGCAACCGCGGCAGACACGGTATCGCGCGCGTTCCGGAGTGTAGACATCGACGGGGACGGAATCCCGGATGAGCCCCAGGCCCTCACAGCGGTCAAGGGCGTCGGTGACGCCATCGCCGGTACGGCAGGCACCGTCGGCGGGAGCGTGGCAGGTTTGTTCAAACGGAAGAAGCGAGGCGAACAGGCGCCGGGCGGGTCTGAGACCGGCAGTGAGGAAGCGGTCTAGAAATATCCCGGAGGTTGCGCGGCTGCGGAACGCGGTGGAGTTGAGAGCCCTTCCGTCCAGTAAGCGGCGCAGTCCAGAATCACTGAACTGTGTCGGGCTCCTTCGACACGCAGGGAACTATCCGGCTGGTTCATCGTGGAGAAGCCCTATCCCATCGGACGGCCTAGCCGCGTCACGGTGTGGAGGGCACACTCGCATAAGCTCGCACCCGCAACTTCCAAGACCGGTGGGCGCGCCATTATCGGCCGGCCCCTGCGTACATATATGGTTCGAGGGGACTTGACACGGCGATCTGTCGTGCCCGTTCAGCCCCGCAGAATTCCGAGGGTATCGACGTCGAACGAAACTGGAGACTGAATCGTCGTGAACTTTTTCAAAGCAGTCATGAAGTTCTTCAAAGCACGGGTTCTGCTCTGGCCGGCCCTGCTAATCACTCTGCTGGTTGTCGGGGGAGCGGCCGCCGCATTCGCATCCGGTGGACTCAACGCCCTCGCCCTGAAGTCCCTGTTCAGCAGCAGCTCCAGCGAACGTGATTCGCAAGTRGTCCAGGCCGTCACGCGCGTGCAAGAGGTCGCCCTGCTCAGCCTTCACATGGAGGGCCTCAATAGGTACGAAAGCAATAGGGAGATTTTCGGCGTGGCCATACCCGCGAGCGAGAAGACGACGCTGGTTCAGTACGAGTTTGACGCCAAATTAGGCGTCGACGGGTCGCAGGTGAAGATCGAACCCACCGGCCCGAAATCGTTTCGTGTGACCCTGCCTCAATTCACTGGCATCGGCTTTGACAACCCCGACTTCAAAGACCCCCTTGAGAGCAACAACACTCTTGGCTGGTTGGCCGAGCCAGCCGTCCAAACGCGGATGGTCAACAACATCCTCAGCGATGAGAACAAGCAGAAGTACATCTCCCAAAATGAAGAAGCGCTGAAAGAGCAGGCCAAGGTGTTTTACTCTGGAATCATCAAAAGCGTTGATCCCGAAATCACCGTCGACTTTGAGTTCGCGGAGTAGATACCTGCCACCCCAGGTTCTCGCCCAGGAACCCGCGGTGGGGTGCTCCTACTTCCGGAGTGATGACTGTTACGCCGCAGTATGCCGGTGAGCCGCGGCTGGATGGGGGAACCCACCGGACTCGCCACCGCGTAAGGTGCCTCTCCTTGTCAGACCGTCCGCTTACAGTGCTTCCATGACTTTCGATGGAACAACCCCTGAACCGACGACGAAACGCACTGCCACGCGCAAATGCCCGATTTGCGGCAGCGAAGCCTGGCGAATCGCGTACGGGATGATCATGCCGTCGGACCGACGAGAGATGCCGAAAACGGAGTTCGCCGGCTGCGCGATCATGGTAGAAGAGCGCATCCACCCCACCACGGGCAATGTCGAATTGGGTACGGCCAAATGGGCATGCCAAGACCCGGAGTGCCGGCACCGCTGGTGGTGAGGCTCAGCGGATCCGGAACATCTTCCCCAGCGCCGGCATGTGGATCAGCGTTTCGACGACGGACCGCCCGGTGATGGACTCGATCGCTTCGGCGTAGCCGCGCATCTGGCCGATGTATTTGTCCTTGATGTGACCGACAGGGTCCGTGCCCGGATAGGACTTGTGGTCCACCAGCACGTAACCGGCAGGCGTCTCCAGCAGGAGGTCGATCCAGCCCTCCATGAGCTGGTTGTCGGCGTTCCGCCAGGCAACCGACTGCTCAGTGGTGACCGTCGCGCCGGGGTAGTGCTGGGCAAAGAAGGCGAGCATCCGCTCGCCCGCTTCCACTACGACACCCGGCTCGACGGCGGCTGCCGCACCCCAGCGGTCCAGCAGCCGTTGCGCCGCCCTGAGCCGGACGGAGTCATCCATCTCACCGAGAGGCAAGGCAAAGTAGCCGTGGATGGCGGAGCCCACATGGTCCCAGTTGGCCGCGCCGCGGGGGATCAGCTGAGGACCCAAAACGGCTGCCTCGCTGACGTCGGCTGCGAAGCCGAAGCTCTCCAAGGAACTGGCGGTTAGTCGGGCAGGTTTGTGCGAAACCGGCGCGTCGGTGGTCAGGCAGTCCTCGTACTCGACCTTGACGCCGTCGCCGCTATCGGCGGGTCCACCCGCGGGCTCGTAGCTGAACGTCTCCACGGAGAGCGCGCGTTCGCCGTTGCGCCCTTGCACAGTCAAGGTACCTTCGTTACCGGCTCCCTCAGTCCACTCCACAATCGGGCCGGTCCCCAGCGAGTTCAACGAAGCCGGCGCGGGCTTAGCGGCCGCCAGGCAGGACACGCTGACGGAGCGCGTGAGGCCCACGTAGAGCACCCGCGCCGAGTCGGCCTGGCGCCGTGCCAGGACCCGCTGCGCGACCGCCGAGGTGTCCGCCACCCCGGACAGGGGCTTGAATCCCTTGGCGCCGAACGGCCAAGCCCAGAAGCGGATCCAGCGTCCGGTGAGGGGATCGCGGACGTCGATCTCATCGACGCCTTCGACCGCCACGCCCCACGGCTTCGCCACGACGTCGGTGTCGAGGCTGGTCAGCACGACGGCGGGCCATTCCAGGCCCTTGGCCTTGTGGTAGGTCAGGACGTTCACGACGTCGTCACCGAAGTTCTCGCTGCCGGTGCTGTCGGCGTCTGCGAGGAACTTGAGCGACCCACTCAGCGTCACTGGCTTACTGAGCGCGGCACACGATTCGTAATACTGCTCCAGGAGCGAGCGCAGCGCGTCCAGATTCTTGAGCCGGGTTCCCGGGTTGCTCCACGTTTTGATGAGCCGGACCAGCCCCAGGCGGGATGTGACCTCTTCCATGATCTCGGTCGGCGTGTACAGCTTGGCCAAGTCGCGGAGCTCAACCAGGCCGGACACCAGCGGGTCGCTGGCCCAGCGCTGGAGCTCTACTGTCGGCTCCTCGCCGTCGAACAGGGCCTGGACCCACCGGCCGAACTGGGGATGGTCAGGATGCAGGTGCGCCAGCTCAGCCAGGGCCACGGTGTCGTCGTCGGACGCGACGAAGGCCATCCCGGCGCGGACCAGCTGGATTTCCCGTGCGGCGAACAACGAGGAGGTGTTGGTGGTTGCCTTGACTCCGAGCGCCGCCAGTTCCGCGGCAATGGCCGCCACGGCGTCGTTTGAGCGGGCGAGGACCGCGATGTCGGACCCCTCGAAGCCTCGTCGCTGGATGAGATCCACGACGCCGGCGGCGACCGCCCGCCGCTGCTCCGGCACGGTTTTCGCGGCCAGTGTCCATGCCTCCCTGGCGCCGCCCACGGCGTTCTTGGGATGGGACTCATCACGGCGGGCCTTGGGGACCGTCAGACGAACTTCTTCCTCGGCGAGCTCCGGGAACATGGCGAGGCTGATCGCGTTGGAGAGGTCAATGACGGCTTCCTTGGACCGCCAGGAATCATGAAGCTGGGTCTTGCTCTCAACCCGGGCGGCCACGGCCTTCATCAGCTCCGGGTCGGTGCCGCGGAATTCGTAGATGGCCTGCTTGGAGTCGCCCACCCAGACCACCTTGTCCACCAGCTCAGCGAACTTGGTGAATAGCTGGAGTTGCAGCGGGCTCGTGTCCTGGAACTCATCAACCACCATGAACTTGATGCGTCCGGAGATGGAGTCGCGGAACCCTTGGTTGTGTTCTAGCAGGTCCAGCACCAGCGTTTCCTGGTCGACAAAGTCGATGAGCCCGTACTGCCGCTTGAAGTCCGCGAACCGGTCCAGGCAGGCAGCGGCGCAGGCAAACACCAATTCGGTGAACTCCCGCAGCTCGGTCTGGAAAGCCGGGTTGGAGGTCAGGTCGACGTCGACCGCAGAAATATAGCTCTCCAGCTGGCGCTTGGCGTTTGCGTTGGAGACGCCGGCCGCCTCGATCCAGAAACGCCAAGGAGCATCCTCCGGCGAGGCATGGGTCAGGACCGGCTCCAGCAGGGCGATCGAGGCCAAGAGATTCTTCGGTGGGGTCTTGCMGGATTCGGCGATCTCCGCAGCCAGCCCGCGAAGGCTCATCAGCCCCTGGAGGAGCTGGTTGGACCAGGTTGCGCGGTCGTCGAGGCCGGCCGGACCCAAAACCTGCTGCAGTCCCTGCCATGACGTCGCGGCGGAGTGCGTCAGCGCCGACGGGGCAATCCTGTTGCTGCGGGCGGCATCCGTGATGTCCCGGACTACCTTGCGCCAGTCGGTGTCGGTGCCCCGGATGTCGGCTTCGCCGTCGTGTCCCAGCCGGCGGGCGAGAGGCTGGATCCGCGGCGTGAACTCTGCGAACACGGCGTCCGTGGCGAGCTGGAAAATCCGGAGCTGTTCGTCTTCGGCGATGACCTGCAGGGCCGGCGACAGCCCGGCGTCGACCGAGTAATCCCGGAGGAGCCGGCCGCAGACGCTGTTGACGGTACCCACCATGCTGACGGACATCTGCCGGGCCGCGTCGGGGCGTTCCCGGCCGAAGAGTTCGGCTTGGACCCGGTCGATCAGTTCGGCGGCGGCCTTCTTGGTAAAGGTGGTGGCCAGGATCTGGCTGGGCTGCGTACCGTTGTTGATGGCCTGGGCAATTTCGCCCATCAGGCTGTAGGTCTTGCCGGTGCCGGCGCTGGCCGTGATCATGCTGACGTTGTTCAGTGCATGGTTCATGACAGGTCCCCCTTGAGGCCGCAGAGTGCGGAGAAGTCGCAGAAGTTGCAGGGTGGCTTCTGGTAAAGCCGGCCGTCTGCCGTTGCCGTGTCCCGCTGCTCATCGGACGAGCCCAGTTCCTGACGTCCGGCTGCCAGGACGCGGCCGCCGACCACTTCCGAGATGGAGAATTCGGCGGCACGGACCGATCGCCGCCAGGTGCTCCGGCTGGACGCGGGGCTGGCCAAGGCCGGGCCGAAGAGGGTGCTGGTCGATGCGAACTCGCCCTGCTTGAGCATGTAGTAGGACATCGCAGCGTCTTCGGCGACGGTGGACATGGGGTCCGGCCCGTCGTCCAGGGCCCAGTGGTAGAGGGCAAGCTGCAAGGCGTCGCCCTGGGTGATTTCTTCGCGGCGGTACTTCGAACGGTTGGTCCACTTGAGGTCGATCACGACGGGTTCGGCTTGCTGGTCCGCGGCCAGGACATCGATGTAGCCGGAGACTCTGACTTCGATCTGCGTCCCGTTGACGTTGAACAGGGCCGGTTTGCTGAACTCGCGCTCCGTGGCGCAGATGTAGACCCCTTGCGTCTGCAGGGTCTTGAAAAGCTTGATGACCGAGTTCTCGATGATGGGCCGCAGGCCAGCGAGTTTGCTGCCGCGGCCGGGCAGGAGCAGCTCCGAGGCGTAGTGCGGCACGAGTTGGTCCAGTTTGGCCTGGACTTCCGCCGGCTCGGGCACGGCGCGGTTCGCGGCGTAGAGCTCGCCGAAGAGTTCTTCGACGACCCTGTGGACCAAGGTGCCGATCATGGTGTTCCCGGTGGGGACGGACTGCGCGTCGCCGACCTTTAGCCGGCCCTTCTTCTCCAGAACCCACTTCATCGAGCAGCCAATCAACGTGCTGAGCTGCGAGTAGGAGAGCTGGTCCGGCACAAACTCCGGACGGGGACCTAGATCATGGGATGCCGGCACCGGCCTGGTCTGGCCGGGCTGCACCGGTGTCAACGAGGCGGTTCGGCCCGCGAGGCGCCAGACACCGTCGCGCACCAGCTCGGCGGGGGTGGTGCTGAAGGCCGAAATGGCGTGTTCCACCGCCTTCTTGTTCTCCTCCGGGGTTCCGGGCAGAGGCGAAGGGAGGGTGCTGAAGGCCAGCGAGGACAGCACCGGGTGGGCCTTCGTTGGTTCCCCGCTGATCTCCGCGGCGCGCACCAGCAGCAGCCGCCGGCAGTGCCGCGCGGCGTTCACTGCCACCGAGAGTTCCAGCTCCGCCTGGGCAGCAGGATCCGGCAGGACGACGCCGGTGCCGAGCAGGGCCTGGCGTTCGGCGTCGTCCCAGTGGTGGGACCGGACCTGGCCGTCATCCTGGCACCCCCACCAGACGAGCGTGTCGACGTCGTCGCACAGTTCACCGAGGCTGTGCAGCGTAACCCATGGCGCCGCCTCGCCGCCGGCCAGGGGACTGGCACTGGCGGGAATGACGGATTCCAGGATTCGTGCGATCGTCTTGCGGGTTACCGGTTCCGGACCGTCGATCAGGGCCGTAAATTCATTGAGCTGACTGAGCACGGATTCGAGTTGCGGGTAGAGCTGCACGCGGCGGCTGAGCTGGGTGCGCAGCCACTGTCCGCGTTCGACGACGGCGCTGCCAGTGACAGTTCCGTCGTCGGTCAGCAGCCCGGTTCCAAAAAGCTGCTCCAGCTCTGCCGCTACGACGGGGCCGAGGGTCTCGTCGTCGCTGATCTTCTGGAGGGCGCTCAGCCATTCATCGCCGCCGGTGCCGGGCTGGGCGGCGAGGGCGCGGAGGAGATGCCGGGCGGCTCTGCGTCGGACGGGGCTGACGGGGAGGTTGAGGAACTCGCCCAGCAGTTGGACGTCCACCGGTCCCCAGATGACGGTGAAGAAGAGTGGAATGATATGGTCCATGGCACGCCACCGGGAACGGCTGCTGACACCGATTCGTGGCAGTCCGCGGCGCTGCAGCTCCTGGTCCAGCAGCGCGGTGCTCGTGGAGGCGACGACGGCGGAGCGATCCGTGCCGTGGTTGCCTGCGGTGGTCCTGGCGGACGCGAGCCAACGGGCCGTGTGCTCCGCTGCTTCCCATTCGGTCCTGGCGATAAGAGCGGTCACTTCGCCCACGGGCTCCGTCGGTACGGACGGCTCCAGGACCGTCACGCCGCGGCGCTCCAGGGCGCCGATGAGGCGGTTCCAGATTGCGGGGAACGAGTCGCGGGGGTGCTGGAGTTCAAGCTGCGAGATTCCGAGCGGCCAGCGGGCTGTGGCTTCGCTCTCGAGCTCATGGATGAGTTCAAGCGGGTAGTCGGCGAACGCCCGGTCGAGGGGGAGCTTGCTCTGCTCCAGTGAAGCGAGGGCCTTCAGCTTGGGGGTGGACCCGTCAGGGGCAAGGCCCGACCATCCGTTGACGACAAGTTCGTCGCGCAGGTTCAACAAGTCGATGGCCGTGGACCACGGATCGACGGAGAACGATCCGTGGAACCAAGCTTCCGCGCGGTCCTGCTCCGCGAGCCGGGCCATGAACTGCCTGATCCGTGTGGAGTGCCGGGCATCGGGTCCGGTGAGTCCGAGCCGGGTCTGCAGGAGCTGGGCCAACCCCAACGGACCAAGCCTGACCGTGCCGAGCGCGGAGTCACGGTAGGTCCATGGAGCGCGGTCCAGATACAGGCCAAACAAAACGTTCACATCATCCCCCGGGACGTGTTGGAGCGACAGTTCCTAGATCATATGGGCGGGCCCGGACAATGGCCGTTGCGACGCGTTGGTGAGGGGTGTGCAGGCACACCCTTCCCATTCCCTTGAATTCTGGAAGGTTAGGTTCCGAGCTCGCCGTGATCGACGACATGCCCGGCAAAGCCGCCCTCGCAAACAGGAAGATGGACCTGGCAAAGGTGGGCCAACATCAGCACATAGTGGCGGACGCAGAACACTTCGGCTTCTTTCCCGTCAGCCAGGTCCGACGTCACAAAACGCGTGGGGACATCCACGCAAACCGACTTGTCCCACATACACCTGCCGTTCCCAAAGCCGGCACCGATCCCGGCGCCGACTTTGGTGTCATCTTGCGTCCGCGTCATGCGCTGCCTTTCTCGATTAGCTGCCCGAGGGTTCTCAGGCCCTCCTGGATCTCATCCTTGGTCAGCTGCTCGTCAAGATCCAGCCAGCGGGCCCACTGCCGCTCAAAGGCGTACTCCCGGTCAAGCTCTTCGACCCGGGTGGCACGTTCTCGCGCAGTGATCACCGCAGAGGCCCCATCGTGGTCCGTGCTCACTTGCAGCATCGAGCCCACGGCGGGAAACGTGATGCACGTCCGAGTGTCTTCTAGCCAGAGGATGAACCAGGAAGCCTCGTTGACGAGGGTGTCTCCAGAAAACAGATCGCTTTCCAGGGCGGCGTAGTCCAGGCAGTTCACCGCCACGAAGGACTCCAGTCTCTGCCCTTCCATGGCGGTCTGCAGTGACGGATTCCGCGTATAGYCCCCGTGGCCTGCCCCCTTCCAGTTCGCCACCCCCGTCCACGGCTGGAAGACATTCGCCTTGTACGTGACCGTCACCTCCGGGCCTTCGGACCGATGAAAGTGGTGATCCTCGACCACCAGCGGACTGTAGGACCGAACCACCAATGGCAACTCGTCGAGCAGGTGAACTGCGATCGGCGCGTTGTGGTTGCCGAGTGACTTCTTCAGCCACGCGGCGAACTCGTTTGCCGTGGTGAACTGCGATGTGTCCGCCTCGTGGTCCTCGTAGTTCACGATGTTGTGCTCCAGGCGGTAAAGCCGGGCTTCAGGCCCGTTCCCCACCCACGGCTGCACTTCGGAGCGGTGCCCGTCGGGTACCGAGTGCCTCAGGATCCACCCAGCCCACTCGGAGGCGTGGGCACCCATACCCTTGTCCGTGCCCGTCTCTGGGTCAACGAAGTGCTGCACGACCCCGTCAACGGCGCACAGCACCTCCAAGGGGGCCAGATCGTCGGTAAGGGGGAAGATCACCTCGTACACGTGCTTCGGGGTGCGGGCGTGGGCAAAGACCGGTCGTTCGGCGTCGAGGTCCTCAGGATCGACGAGGACGAGGTCTGTGGGCAGCAGTTGTGCACCCGCCGGCGCCCCCAGCTTCCCGCGGGCATGCGCCTGCTTCCATTCGCGGAGCTGCATTTGGCGAAGGGCCGTCAGCCTCTCGACGGGGTAGGGGTCCGCCGGAACGGAGCGTGCCACCGTCAAACCGGGGAATGCCAGGGCGGACTTGTAATCCTGACGGAAGAACTCGCCCCGGATCTCCTCGAAGCCCTCCTGGGTGCCGTCGTATTCGGCTACCGTGACTTCGCCCAAGTTGGTGATGAACGAGAGCCTCCGGCGCGCCCCCACGCGCTCTTCGACAATAATCGAGGTCCTCACGTAGGCGGCCAGGACAGCCAGCGTCGGGCACCGCTCCTCGTTGATCTCGACATGGAGGCAACTGCGGGACGCTACGAACTGGGCAAACTTTTCRGGGGTCCAGCCGCGGTCATAGAACGCGTCAGTACCGATGGACACCCCGACCATTTCATCGACGCCCCCGGTGGTTTCACCGGAAAACGTGATGGGCCGGAACTCGGGTGCAGTGATCCGGGTCGGCCAAGGCTTAACGGGTAGCCGAAGGATTGATTCGCCGGGGGTATTCATGGACTCAATGACGGGTTGCACGCGAGACCACTCCTGGCTTGCAATCCAGACGTCGTAGCGAGGCATGTCAGCCGCGGCCCGAAACCAGTTCTGCGCCAAAACGAGGGTCAGCGGTGATAGCTAGGAAATCCTCTTCTTTCAGTCCGCAGCCAGCCTCGTAGCGCGCCCACGCCGAAATTCCCTCACCAGTGACCCCGGCAGTCTTCAAGCCGGCACGCGTCAGCGCGTTGTCGTCCTCCTTGGTGAGCACAACGAAACTCAACTGCCGGTGTTCAGCTTGGAGCAGCTCGAAGAACTTCTCTTCGGTGCAGTCGGCCTCGGCGACCTTGGCCAGCAGGTCATTGACCAGGATGTTGATGGGGGTGACATGCTCCAGAACCAGCTGTCCCGTTATGGCTACTGCCGAATCAGCCTTGTTCCCGAAGTAAAGGTCGCGAGCGTTCGGAGACCACGGGAAATCCAGAGGCTTATTGTGGCTGAAAATCCGATCCTTGCCCTTCGGCATCCGAGGTTCCTGCCAGATTTTCTGGATCGCTTCACGCAAAGCCCGATTGACCACAGCCAGGCGGCGTGAGGCCAGCGGCTGCAGGGCCTTATAGATCGAGTAGATCGCCTCGGCGTCGGCGCGGTCCCGCGTCTCTCCTAACGAATCAAGCTGGTCAGTGGAGCGAGTTGCCGGCGACAGGTCCGTAGAGTCCTTCATGAATCCCCAATACTTGTAAAGAAACCTGGCCCAGTAGATCAATGGCCAGTGGCGGTTAATAGCAAAGAATAAACTGGGCTCATGAATATTAGCTAATGCCACCACGAAGCCACCGGCGGAAAGCGCCAAGTTTTGGAACTATGGCCCCTAGGCATGACCCTGTGGGGGTAATCCAAAGGCGTACCGCCCGAGCGCCCAAACCGCATGCCTAATTGGGCGTCGGCGGCATTGCCCCGTGGCCTAGGTTTCCGGGRATCTCGCGCAGTGTTCAGGGGCGAGACCTACGCTTCGTATTAGGCTCCTACTGCGGCGACTGGAAGCTAAGCGAGGCTCCCGCCGGAACTGTGGTCTTTTTAGACTTTGGAGGCGATGACCATATTGGTGCAGCGGTGATCCATGGTTTCCGCATCATGGCGGACTTCTGTTTCCGGACAAAAGTGGCGAACCACGTGGCCCTGGATTGCGGCGGCGTCGCAGAACACCCCAAATGCTGCTCCTTTGGAGCAAGCCGTTGGACATCGTGAGACCCGAGGTCGCATCGGACATAGCTGCCTCGGCACCGACTAGGACCTCGTTGACGCGGGTGCCGACCTGATGAGCTCGCGGCAATTATGTCGAGGCCGGACCACTCCTATTAGCTCCAACATCAACATGGCTCGTCAGGAAAGCCGCTGGGGGCCTCGCATTCGCAGCTTTTGAGACGCGCCCGCAACCAAGAGGAGGCGTATCGACGAAACAATTGATGCGCATTTCGAAGCTAGAGCTGAGCGCATGTTGACGATTAGATGACTGCTCGGGAAAGCGCCGCTAGCTAAGGGCTGGCATCCACAGTGGTTCGCATTATCAAGTACTGTAATCCAGTCATGCGGTGCTGCGGCCCGGCATCTGAGAAATTGGGGGAATTTTGTCAACTTGGAAATTTGTTCGCGTTACTTACATCATTCCGCTTCCGGATGGCATGTGCGGGGGCCAAGAAGAAGCGGGGTGTCCAACTGGCGAACGGCCGGTGGAGTGGCCACGGCCCCGTCGTGTCTTTTTGCCGGACTCGGTGGACAGCCGACATCCCGGAACGCCCACGGGACGCGTGATGGGGGCCTCAATCGAGCAGGCGGTTGGGCTGGGACGTCGTGCTAAGCCGGGAGACGCGTCGGATCATCGCTTTCCCCACAGGAAGAAACGAAGACAGAATTCTGAGCTATATGCGGACGTAGACCAGGACCTCCCGGCGTGGGAGGCCGAATGGGTCTGTTTCGGGCACCCGACGGATGATGACGCCCGCACGGATTTCCTACTCGTTCACACAGAAAAACTTCAGGCTGCGGATGCTGAAAATTTCCTTGTAAGGCACCGCTTTTCCTCCGAAAGTTTCCTGAATCAGGTTCTGAGCGGACTGGACAGCAATCTAATCCTGTACAAAGATGGGGCGCTTGGTGGGGGCACGAAAGTGCCCGCAGACAGCCTCAGGTTTCCCGTGATGACTGTTACGTGGGCAGTACCCAAGGATTCTTCCGATCCGCCAAGCCCACTGCTGATGCGACAGCATCAGCAGTGGAGTTCCCGGCAGAAGTGGGGGTTTCTGCTCGCCACGCACCAACCTGACTATCGGAAGATCCCTGCAGACAGCAAAGAGCGTGCCGAGCGCGGCCTATTGAAACGTAGGGCGGCCTGGGACGTCCGCGTGGAACAAGCAGGAATTTCCATAATGTCCAACACCTCACCTAAGGAGATCGGCTGGGACCAGCTGTACTTCCTCAAGGCGAAGGTCAACCCCTTTGTGGAATTGGCGTTGCTCGCTTATGTCCAGCACGTCGAACTCGAGCGGTTCTCCCGCGTTTTAGCGAGGACGTCTTACTCGGAGGGGGACGAAAACCTCGAGACTCAACTGGAAGCTCTGAACGCTTTCGGGCGGAAGTTCCATTGGTTCCGTAACTCCGTGTGGTTCGACTCTGTGCCGAACGAAGGGTTTTGGACTGCGTACCTTCAACTGATCCAGGAACGGCTCGGCACCGAATCGAAGCTTGCCCAGCTGTGGAAAGACTACGAAGACTGGGCCGCCTATCTGAGGAACCGGGCCGCTGAGGCGACTGAGAAACGTTCAAAGCAAGCGGCGGAAAAGAAAGACTTGAATGAGCAGCTGATCAAGAAGTATTCCGCAGTTGCGGCGGTAGCCGGTCTCGCCTTCGGACTCCTAACATTGCTCGTGGAGCCGGGGCACAGCGACGCGATTCTCTGGGGATGTGTCTGCGGAGCACTGTCGCTGGCGGGGTTCATCTCCATATACATGTGGGACAAGTTCACATCCAAGAAGGGCGCGGCCACAAGGCTCAAGCGGGCAGCTACTTCACCGGCGGAGCAAGTTCAGCCGCCAGCGGGGCGCGAGCCGCAGGACTGGGCCCCGACCAACGTGCAGGCTGCCGAGAAGGAGAGCATGGCGCCGGCGACCCCCGGYCGTTAAGTGGTCGCCGCGCCGGGGCTCGGGCTCATGCTCGCCGTTCGGAGCGCGAAGCGGGCTGCCAAACCTCGGCGCGGGCGAGTGCCAACTGCAGGTCCCGCCCGCCTGCGCTCTCCAGTAGTCCAGAATCGCCGACCACCACCAGCAGGCTGCGGGCCCGGGACAGACCCACATAGAGCTGCTCCGCTGCCCGGCCCAGGTCCTTGAACCCGTTGACGCACAGCACCACGGCCGAGCGCTCCAGGCCCTTGAACCCCAAGACGTGGCCGTAAAAGACGTCGTTGTTCGCGTGGAAATCGAGCCAGTATTCGGCGATGGACCCGGCGTCGAAGCGCTCCTGATGCACCGGATGCCGTGACTTGGTGGTCAGGAGTGCGATCTGGTTGTTGCTCCAGCCTTCATCCATGAGCGCTTCGACGCATTCATCGGCGGCGTCGTGGGCCTGCTCCGTGGGGCATTCGACTCGCCGCACGGGGAGCCCAGTGCCGCCCCGGGGCGTGAAGTGCTCGCCTGCAAAGGAACGGAATGTCTCGGCGATCCTCCGGGTGTTGCGGAGGTTTTCATCGATATGGATCGGCACCAGATCCGCCGTCGGATGCTTGCCGTCGGCGCCAGTCCCGCCCCACCTTTGGTAGACGTCCTGCCGGTCATCCATGAACGCATACACCTCGCCGGCGTCCGGATTTTTGGTGCAGCCCAGCAGCGACTCCCACCACAGCGGGGCAAAATCTTGCGCTTCATCGACGACGACGGCGTCCAGCCGCTCGTGCTGTTCCATGCGGCCCGCCAGCTCCTTGAGGAGGCGCGGCATCTCCTCCTCGAAGTAGTCCGTCCCAACCCCGTCCGGGACACCAAGGGCCCGGACGTACTCGTGAAACTCCCCGGTGAAGACCGGCTTGGCCTGCCGCCAGCCGGAGACCTGCTGCTGCAGATACTGGCTCAGCCCCTTGTTGTAGCAGAAGAGGCCGACCCGTTTCCCCTCCTTGCAGAGAAGCCGCGCTTTCTCTAGGGCGAGCCAGGTTTTGCCACTGCCTGCACCGCCGGTGAAGCGGACGCGGGGAAGGGATCGGGTCGCTCGCAACAGCACGGATTGCCGGACGGTGAGGTGATCCTGGGCGTCTTCGGCTTGGTGCGGGTCGGGGACCTGCGCGTATCCCGCATCGAGATCGCCGCCCAGCTTCCGGACGACGCGTTCCAGGAAAGCCGGGGTCAGAGTGGTGGCCCCGCTGCCTTCGCGCTCGATGGCGTGGCGCACCTTGTCTTTCAGCGATTCAGTGTCCGCCCGGTCCAGTATCAGCGAGCGTGGACACCCTGCCATGGCCCACCCCTGCGGCACGTCCGTATAAGGGAGGCTGACCAGATACGCGAAGCGGCTGCTGAGCCGGGATCCAAGCTGGTCCTCCAGCCAGTTCTTGAACGCATGCATCGACGCCTGCGATTGGACTACCGGGCTCTGGATTTTGTGCCCGCCCGCCTTGTCGGACTGATACCACTGCCCGCTCTCGACGCCGACCTTTCCGCCCTTGACCTCGAGGGCAGCCATCCCGACGCCGGGCCAGAGCACGAGGATGTCGATCTCGTGCTCTGCGCGTCCGTCCCTGATTTGGACGGAGTGCGCGAGGACGACGTCGTCAGGGAGGCTCTTCTTCAGGGCCTCCCAAACTGCTTCCTCGGCCACATGGCCCTCGCCAAATTCGGGTTCTTCCGGAATGCATCTCATCGTGGGCTCCGAGCTGCGTTCCGAATGCGCTCAATGTCTTTGGGATACTGAGTCTCCAGCACCGCGGATCCGCCGCGCGCTCCGGGGTGTTTGATGAAGCATACGAGCCTCGTGCTTCCACCGATTTGCAGCGGAACCACGTTGTGATTTGCATCAGGCAAACCGTCGAGGCTGTACCTGCCGAAGTTGGGCTTATCAGCAAGGGCTTCCTGATGCGCGGCGCGAAACGCGTTCGCGGCCTTGCCTCCAACGACCACGACGAGGCTGGCGGTGGAGGCCGCTAGGATTCGGTCCATGTGCCGTGTCGAGCAATGCAGGGCAGCCTCTGGGACGCCCTGCTCGTTGTTGGACTTGCAGTGGACAACTTCGGTCATCACGGCTGCGTCGTACCAGACGGTGTCCGGCCCCAGTAATGACTTCGTCTGTTTCTCAACCCAGCCCCAGTAGGGCTCAGGGGAACCGTAGACCGGGCGGCCGTGTTGGGCTGCGGCGTCGACCTTGCGATGCCGCCGTTCCACCACCCAGCCGTGCTCAGGGTTGAACCGATTTATCATGAAGTCAGCAATCTCGGAATCTGCCCAGTCCACGGTCGGGTACTTCTCAGCGTGCCGTTTGGACCCCCATTTTGCGAGTGGGTTGCCGACGCTTATGGCGGGGTTGGAAGACAGATAGACAATTCGCGCGGATTCGAGGTTCCCGGTCCACGCCTCAGGTACTTGAAAAGGTCCCGGGTGCATGGCCTGAGAATGGACAATTTTGTGACAAGGATGAGTGCTGCCATCCGGAAGTACAGAGTCCACCTCCGACAAATCCGGACACCGGGCGACACTGAGAGCGAGTTCTTCAAGATAAACGGGCACTGTTCTTCCCCCTGCATTTGCCGCGTACAGCCGTTGGACTTCTAGACCTGCAATTTGCACATCTTATGGTGTTGTTTGGACATTCCTCAGCAACCCCACGAACAACCCATTCGGGTTCGCCCCAGGCAGCACCCGCTGCAAATCCTCCAGCGCCTCCAGCGGAGTGATCCCCGCAACCTGTGCCCCATACAGCGACCCGACTGTCGGTGTCCGGGACTCGGCCCGGACGCAGTGCAGCAGCACCGTCTTGCCCTCCGCACGGTAGCGTTCGACGGCGGCCGCCGCGTCTCCCAGCACAAACGCGGCATACGCATTGTCTTCCTCAACGGGGGAGTCGATGATCCAGAACGTGGCGTGGTCTTCCGGCGCGACGGACGGCACATCTGCAGTCCCCAGCCGGCACAGCGACACAACGGCGTCGACCCCCAGCTCARCCACCAGTCCGAGCGAACCGACGCCGCCCAGCCAGACGCCGTCGTCGTGCGGGTGCTGGACCAGCGCATCGGTGCGGCTCCACATGCTGTAGTCCTGATGCTCGGCGCGGGGCCAGGTTGCGGGCCGGCGGCCCTCGCCGCGGCCGAGTTCCATGCCAAGCATCATCAGGTCACGGGCCCGCAGCCCGGGCCAGCCGTGCAGACGCCGCCGCCACTCGAACGGCACCGCCGTGTAGCCGTAGGCCGCGCCCAACAAACCGCCCGCGATAGCGGCGACGGTGTCTGTGTCCCGGCCGCCGCGGACGGCCTCTTCCAGTGCTGCCCGCAGGTGGGCCGGGCCGGAGTCCGACAAGCCGGCAAAGTGGATGGCACTCCAAGCGCCCTGGAAGGCCTCGACCACCCAGCCGTTGCGGGTGAAGTCCCGCGGCCGGGACCGCTCCGCAACCTCGATCCGTCCCAGCCACACCGCGGCCCGGTCCGGGGACAGCAGAGACAGTCCGGCCCGAACGTCGAGTACTCCCGTCAGGACCGCCTCTCGGATGGCAACGCACCAGAGGCCGCAGGCTTCCTGCGCGTCGGGATCGGCGTGGGTCAGGGCGCTGAGCACCCCGGCAGCAGCCATCAAGGAGGCCGGGTCACGGTCGAGGTATGCCAATGCCAGCGGTGCGGTGCGCATCAGCGAGCCGTTGCCGGCGCTGCGGCCGGTGCGGGCGTGGAAGTCCGCGGCCGCGGCGCTGAAATCGGCGGCCCGGACCTTGCTCCGGCCGGCCGCGGAAGCGAGGCGTCGGGCGGCCGAGATGACGGAGCTGGTCTGGGCGCCCACATCCTTGGCCTCGGCGGCCCACGCTGACCAGGCCCGAACGATCATGGTGAGCGCCGCGGGGGAGGAGGACCCGGCGTCGGACGCTGGCTCCAGCAGGGCCTGGGCGATCGGGATGGCCATGGACGTGTCGTCGGTCCACTCGGCCGGCGCGAACCCGAACGGGCCGCCGCCCTTCATGGTGACTTCGGCGCCGTCCGGCAGCGGCGCGCCGAACTCGTAGCCGGCGCCGAGGGCATCGCCCGCGGCCAGGGCAACGAGGACGCCGGCCGCGCGGTCATTCTGCAAAGGGGTCAGCTTCATGCCATCTCCATCAGGGGGTGCTTGGTGTTCCAGCCGGTCAGGTGAGCCAGCTGGGGGCGGCGCGTGGGGAGCTCGACGGCGATGCCGGCGGCGGAAACGGTTCCCGCGGCGCGGGAGACATTGCGGCTCCGGAGGGCTCCGTGGTTCCTGACCTCGACGGCCGCGGCGCCGTCGTCGAACGTTCCGAAGTCCATCGCCTGGACGTGGGCTGCGAAGTCGCGGGCACGCTGGCCCGGCGTGGGGCCGGACGCCAATGCCTGGGGTGGGAGGAGTTCCAGGTCCAGCAGCGCGGAATCGATCAACTGGCGGTAGTGGCGGCGGAAGAGCGTGTTCGTGCCGAAGACCTCCAGGAGCAGCGGCTGCTGGCCCAGTCCGATCACGACGCCGCGCTGGCCTTCCAGCGCAGCCGGTGCGGCGGAGGCGTCGAAGCGGTTGTGCACGTCCCCCTTGAACCGGTCCATGTGGTCGAGCAGTGAACTGGTCACCGAGGCTCCCCGTGCGGCGTCGAAACGGCTGACGCGCTCCCAGATGCGGCCTTGCCGGTTGGTCCCTCGCAGGCTGTTCGAGCCGGTGGCCAGCTCGGACCAGACGTTGAGCGGGGCCCGCCGCGCCTGCCGGCGGTGGCTGGCTTCTCCGGCTTCCCAGCGGCCGGCTTCGACGCAGAGAGTGTCGATATCGCGGGTTTCTCCGGGGCCCAGGAGGACGTCCCGGGCGCAGGTCCGGTGCTGCTGTCCGCCTTCGAGCAGCTCGCCTTCCAGCAGCAAAGCGGGGTGCGGGCCGTTGTTGGTGACGGTGAGCCGGGCGACCTGCGCGCCGCTGGCGAGCTCGGTCACGGCGACGTCGGCGTGGGTCCCGGTGCTGATGCCCAGGTCGCCGGAGCCGGAGGTCCAGACGGGAAAGATGCTGAGGGGGCCGAGCCTGCTGCCGGCCCCGACGTGGAGCTGTGGAACCTTCATTGTGGACCTCCAGATGATTTAATGCATTCCTGCGCTAATTGACTTCATTATGCACCGCTTGCATCTTTAGCGCAATGCTGCGTTAAATATTCTTGTGAAGGATTTTAAGAACAGTCCCGGTCCGTCCCTGCTCGACTGCCCCCGCCCCTCCGTGGCGGTGGATACGGCGGTACTGACGGTGGCGGACGGAGCTGTGTGCGTGCTGCTGGTGCGGCGTGAAGAGGATCATCAGCACGGAAAATGGGCGCTGCCTGGCACGTTCCTGCGTGAACGCGAGACCCTCGCTGACGCGGTGCTGCGCTGTATGCGAGAGAAGGCGGGCATCTCCGGGCGGGTGCCGCGCCAGCTGCAGGTCTTCGACGACCCGGCGCGCGACGACCGCGGCTGGGTGCTGTCGGTGGCGCACGTGGATGTAGTGCCGCTGGCGGCCCTGGAGTCCGCGTTAGCGTCCGACGGCGTCCGGCTGGCCTCCGTGACGGGGGAACCGGAGCTCATCGCGGGGCTGCCGTATGGCCACGCGGACATCGTGGCGAATGCTGTGGAGTGGCTGCGGGCCGCCTACCGTGAAGCGCCGGACCCGGGGGAGCTGCTGGATGAGCCGTTCACGCTGAAGGACCTGCGGGAGCTGCACGAGGCTGTAGTGGGCGGGACGCTGATGCGTGACACGTTCCGCCGCTTCATGGAGCCAAAGCTGACGGGGACTGGGCTGATGTCGGACGGGACACGGGGGAGGCCTTCGCGGTTGTGGAGGCGGGGCAAATCGTAGCCCAGATCCTGTTTCCCGGGTCCAGATCTAAGACAGGTCCCTCAAGCCCAGCTCTCGGAGAGCCTTGTCGAGCACGCCCCACACTTCGGCCGTCTCAGCTGATCGCTTTTGGCCCGCCAGCGCAAGGAGGCGCCGTCGCAGGTCGAGTTCGTCGTCGGCGAGTCCTTGGTTGTAGGCGGGAGCCAGCAAATAGGAGTGGTTGTCGGTCGCGTAGGCGGCCATCATGTCCAGGAAGATTTCGAGCTCCCGCCCGGCAGTCGCGAGGGCTATGCACACGTCAGCCGGGGCGGCGTCCGGCACGGGGGCGCTGGACATGGGAAGGATGTCCAGTTTTCCGGTCCACACGAGCTGCTGCAGCGGTTCGTGAAAGAGCGACAGCACCGTGCCCATCTGGTGGTCCTTCGAGGCATCATTCGGGAGAGCTCGGCGGACGTCGTGGACGATTTCATGGAAATGGTCGTCGGCGAGCCCGAACCCAACGAACAGCAAGTGATGGGTCAGCAGGTGCGCCTTGACCAACGCGGACAGCGCATCCCGATTGCTGTTGTAGCCGAGGTAATCGTCACGTGTTAGCACGATGGTCTCCGGCTGGCTCACGGACCCGTGGAGCTTCAGCAGCCAATCATTGCCTACGGCGGGGATGTTCTCCGGCATGACCGTCCGCGGTCTTTGTGCATCTCTGCAGGCCGTTTCGAAGAGCCGGTCGTAGTTCAGAGTGATCGCTCCGGCGGAGGGCATGGTGGCGAGGAGCGCCGGTGCCAGCCCATACCGGGGCAAGTCGACTGCCTCCGCCACAGCCTTGCCGAAGGYCGCCCGTGACCCATACTGGTCGGCATAAAGTTGCTCGAGCACCCCGGCCTGGTCAAGAAGACCCAGCCCTTGAAACGCCTCCGCCTCTGCTTCTTCGAGGTGTACACCGTTCCGCAATGTGTCTAGGAGCTGGCCCCAGCTGGGGGCGCCGGCGCTGACGCTGACGCCTGCACCGAGGAACGGTACCAAGTGTCCGGCCCGTGCAATCTGGCCAAGGGATCTGGCTTTCTGCTGCAGGTGGCCGCCTAGGGTTGGCCAGAATAAGTCATCGGCTGCCTCGCGCCTAAGCTTCTGGGCCAGCGAGAACGCTGCTCTGTCTCTGAGTACCAGCACAAGATCGACGCCGTAGCGGCTGGCCAGTTCGGTGGAGACATCCAGGATTGCACGCAGGGCCGCGCCCAGGTGGTTTCCGGCGCCGCCTCCTGCGGTCCCGAAGAAGGGCAGGGCCAGGAGTCGGTAAGGGCGGTGATCCGGCGGCGCGGATATCGCTGTGAGCCCAGTGCGCACGAACGCTTCAAGGCGTTCGGCTACGACAGTGGGACTCCAACTACCGTCGGCGGGAACTGCCGTCATGATTGGCAGGGGTGACGCGGGGTCCCAGGAACGGATCGGTTCGGCCAGCGCGGTCCCGTCACGGAACTCGGCCGAGGCTGACGTCGCCGCCATGCTACGCAGCTTCGGATGGGCCTGCAGCCAATGGTGCTCAATCGTGACCGTGGAGTCCGTTGGAAGCAGCCAAGCGTCGCACCGGAGGTTCAAAATATCGGCCATGGCTACGTACACGTGCGGGTGGGTCATGGGACCTGTCTATCAGCTTGCGCAACTACAGCCGTTGAGCGACTCCGCTTGATTGCCGAGTTGATGCTTCGGCGAGCGCGACCTTGACGTGTCAAACCGTGGGAGATAGCCGCAGCGACGGCTCAAGCCCAGAGATTGCCTATGGCAGCACAGAGACCAGTGATGAAGCTGGTCGTTATTTGGAGTGAAGCGCCGTCGTCCCATGCCTGCGCGGCGAGATGCCAAATTGTCGAGGGCACCGGCTAATCTTGCGCGCAATAGGTTTCTTTATTTGGGGGGTATACGAGAGTGGTAGAAGTAGCTGTCGAGGACGTCGCAAAGGCGGCAGTTGCGAGCTATGAGGACTGGAACGAGGCCTTGGCGCGTGCGTTCTTCAGCCAGGACAAGGCCGGCGAGCTCGTCTATTTGGACAAGGACGATGACGCATTTGTGCGTGCTTGCCATGATGTTGGAATAGGCGTCGACGACGCCGATGAGTCTCTGGCCCAAGCGGTTCGAGAGAAGCTTTGCTGGAAGGACGCAGGGCGGGCGTTCTTTGCGGAGTTCGACCTGATGACGAAGTCGTGGGTGGCGAAGAGGCGCAATGCGCTTGGGGACTCGTCCAAGATACCGCCGCCTCCTCACATCGCGCTCTTGGTCTTGTTCTCGTCGGCGGCCGAACGGATGGGCGGTGCCAACATTGACACTGGCGCCGCGGAATCGAGCTACTATTCGAGCCTTGAAGGGCTCCTGGGAATACCTCGCGAGGAATCCGGCAGGTTCCGCCTCTCGTTCACCAAGTCAAGTGAGGCATTTTGGGAATCACTAACCCTGTGGCTTGAGGACCAAGACGGTCAGCGAGGGTTACCCAGCGCCTACGCACTTATGCACCGTTACGTCGGCCTGCCGATTTCTCAAGCACTAGTTCGTGAGCGTGAGCGTCGCAATCTAAAGAAGATGTTTGAGGAACAGGGATTCAACCCGGGAACGGTCGTGTCGCACATCGACATGCACGGCGCCATCGACGTCTGGATTGCATC
>NZ_JBFTNJ010000036.1:0-32414 GCF_056397425.1 Arthrobacter sp. 05N33_2 | reverse complement strand
GACTTACGCTGGGTCACGCCGGGTGCCTGGAGTTCCAGGGCACGGGTGGTCTCGGCCTTGATCTCGCCGAGGTCATCGATGGGCTGGCCCAGCGGGTCAACCACGCGGCCGAGGAAGGCGTCGCCAACCGGCACGGACAGAACCTGCCCGGTGCGGTGGACTTCCTGGCCTTCTTCGATTCCGGTGAAGTCACCGAGGATGATGACGCCGATCTCGCGGACGTCGAGGTTCTGGGCCAGGCCCAGCGTGCCGTCTTCGAAGCGAAGCAGCTCGTTCGCCATRACCGAGGGAAGGCCCTCAACACGGGCGATGCCGTCACCTGCGGTTGTTACACGGCCGACCTCTACGCGCTCTGCGTTTCCGGGTTCGTAGGACGCCGCGAACTCGTTCAACGCATTACGGACGTCGTCGGCGTTGATGGTCAATTCGGCCATCTGCAGTCCCTGCTCTCCTGTTTTCGTGATCATCGTTGCTCACGATGACCGGGGTTTCTTGTCGTTAGGTTGTGCTTGTCCGGCTAGCCGGCAAGCTGACGCTGGAGCTGGCCCAGGCGGCCGGCGACCGAAGCGTCAACCACTTCGTCACCTACCTGGATCCGGATGCCACCGATCAGTGCCGGGTCAACATTCATGTTGATCTTGAGCTCGCGCCCGTAAAGGGCGTTCAGCCCCGCCTGCAGGCGGCTGATCTGCGTCTCCGTCAGCGGACGGGTGACGTCGACCGTTGCAATCCAGCGCTGCTGGCGCTTGGCGGCAAGCTCGGCGAAACGGCGGACCAGCCTGGTGACCTTAAGCCCGCGCGGAGCCGTGACGGCCTGCCCGATCAGGACTTTCGCGTCCTCGCTCGCACCGGGTACGAGTTTGTCGGCGAGGGACACCTTGGCGGCCGGGCTGGCCTGCGGCTCGGACAGAGCACGCTGGACCTCGTGGCTGGACTCAACGGCCTGGTTGAAGGAGAACAGATCGTTCTCCAGCGATTCCAGTCCGCTGAGCCCGGAGGCAGAGACGGCCGACTTGTTCTCGGCAACAGCGATGACCACCGAAGCGGCAAGAGTCTCGAGTGCATCGCCGATATCCCGTGCCGATGCCCAGCGGGAGCTGGCCAGTCCGGCTGCGATTTCAACAGCGTCAGCGGATACTTTCCCGCCGAAGAGCTGCTTGACCAGCGCCGACTTTTCGTCACCGCTGCGGGACGGGTCAGTCAAAGCACGGCGCAAGCCGGCCGAGCTGTCCACGGTTCCCAGGATTCCGAAGAGTTCCTTTGCCAACTGCAGCGACGCGGTGGGAAGCTTGGCCTCCAGTGCCGCCAGCGCAGCGGCCAGCGATTCGCTCGATACACCTGCCATTACTTAGCTACACCCGCGTTCTGGTTCTCCAGATCTGCCAGGAAGCGGTCCACCACTCGGGCCGACCGTGCATCGTCGCTCAGTGCTTCGCCGACGATGCGGCTCGCCAGCGTCGTGGCCAGCGTGCCGACCTCCGCGCGGAGCGACACAACGGCCGCCTGGCGCTCGGATTCGATCTGCGTGTGGGCCTGCGCGGTGATGCGGGCAGACTCGGCAGCCGCCTTCTCCTTCAGCTCTGCAAGGATCTGGGCGCCTTCGGCGCGTGCTTCCTCGCGGATGCGGTTGGCTTCGGTGCGGGCTTCCGTGAGCTGCGCCTTGTACTCTTCGAGCGCTGCGGAGGCCTCGGCCTGGGCCTTTTCGGCCTTGGCGATACCGCCCTCGATGGCTTCGGCCCGCTCTGCGAAGGTCTTCTCGAACATCGGGACAACGTACTTGACCACGATGAACAAGAGGAGCGCAAAGCCGGCGAAGACGACAAGCATTTCCCAAGGATTGGGAACGAGGGGGTTAGTACCGCCTTCGGTGGCGGCTGAGATGATCGCTTGATTCATATTTCACCCGTCCTTATCTACTCGGTTCTGGATGTTCGGTTGTTCTGTTTACTTAAGAACGAACGCGAAGACCAGGCCAAGGATGGCGAGGGCTTCAGTCAGCGCGAGGCCGAGGAATGCGATCGGCTGCAGGACGCGCTGGGCTTCCGGCTGACGTGCCACACCGTTGATGTAAGCGGCGAACACGAGACCCACACCGATACCACCGCCGATGGCGGAGAGGCCGTAGCCGATGAGGTTGAGGGAGCCGTTGATGGAGCCTTCCATTTTTCTTCCTTTCAAGATGCCACCCATGTGGCAGGTTGTTTGGGTTGCTTCATCCCCGTGAGGGGAAGACTATGTTGTGCCGGCTGGGGTTGTGCCTTCTGGCGTGTGCGCCTGAAGGCCTTCGCCTAGTGGCTGTCGGCGTGCAGCGCGCCTTCGATGTAGATCGCGGTCAACAGCGTGAAGACGTAGGCCTGCAGCACCATGATCAGCGCTTCGAGCATGTACATGGCGATCGCACCGCCAAGGACGAGTACGGACGCGCCCTTGAGGAGGACGTTTTCCTGCATCACGAGGTATTCGATGCCCGCACCGGAGATCATGATGATCAGGTGGCCGGCCAGCATGGTGGCGAACAGACGGAGGCTGTGCGTGACCGGGCGGACCAGGAAGTTGGAGATGATCTCGATCGGTACGACGATCGGGAGAATGTAGAACGGCACACCGGACGGAACCGTGGCCAGCTTGAAGTACTTCAGGCCGCTCTTCCGGATGCCGACGGCGATCCAGGTGACGTACACGATCGCGGCGAGCACATAGGCACCGCCAACGTGCGAGAAGGTGGGAAGCTGGATCAGCGGGATTGCACCGTAGATGTTGTTCACGAGGATGAAGAAGAAAAGCGTGAACAGCAGCGGGACATACTTCATGAAGTCCCGGCCGCCGATAATGTCCTTGGCGATGCTGTTGCGGACGAAGCTATAGGCGGCCTCGCCAGCGAACTGCAGCTTGCCGGGAACCAGCTGCTGCTTCCGTGCAGCGATCACAAAGAATGTACCGATAATGACGACCGACAGGATTACCAGCAGCATCTGCTTGGAAAATCCGTCGGCAGCACCCCAGGGGATGATAGCCGGCAGGTGAAGTTCTTCAATTCCAGGAGGCGTGAAGGTTCCTGAATCTTGGGCCGGGAGCGCAAGCGCGATCAACGCGTTTCCTCTCTGCAGTGTCCATCATTGGGCGTTGGGCGGGGACCGGCGACATTGGTGCCCGCCTCTCCCCCTGTGAAATTATTTGGCATTACTGTTCCTCGTCCTGGGACGGGCCACGTGCAGCAGTGCCGTCATCAGCTGAAGTTCTGTTACTGGTGAGGCCGTGCATATGAGAAAGATAGAACCCTCCCGCAGCTCCAAGCAGAGCGCCTGCGAGCACAATCCAGCGGGTTCCCCACAGATTATCCAGTCCCCACCCTATCAAACTCCAGACGATGATTCCGCCAACAATGTAGCTGAAGACGGCGATTCCGGCGTTGTATCCGCCGTCGCTTCCGTCGGTCGATACACCGGGGGCACCGGACGTAGTTTTGGGTGATTTGGCTTGCTGGTTTTCTGGTCCGGTACGTGGTCCGGCAACTGGCCTGCGGCCGGATTTGCGGCTAAACATCGGTGCCGCCTTTTCGCGTTTCGGGATCGTTGTAAATCTGGAGCCTGGCCTGGCTGAAACCGTAAATTTCGGCTGCCTGCCAGAACACGACGGTGACGACGGCGCCGATCAGGAACCAGCGGCCGTGCAGCCAGGCCGGGGCGCCGATGACGAAGAGGACCACGGCGAAGCCGACAACCTTGACGAAGTACGTCGCGACGAACAGTCCGATCGCTCCCGAGGGGTTGTTGCGGCCGACGAAGTGGCCCACCGCGAGGCTGATGGCAAAGAAGGCCATCACCAGCGCGCCGCCGAACAGGGCGGACCAGAACCCCACGGCGCCGTTAAAGATGAAGGCGGCCGTGCCGGTCAGCACCAGTGCTGCGGCGGAGGCCGCGGAACTCATTGCCAGCAGCCTGAGCCACAGGGATTTTGTGGGGCCGGAGACGCCAACGGGTCCGTTGCCGGAAGCGGGTTCCGGTTCGGCGTTGGAGGTCATCAGATCCCAATCGTCGCTGGCGTATTGCTGGTCAAGGCAGGCGGCGAAGTACCGCCCCTGAATTCTACATTAGATAGAAATTATTCGGAAAAGCGCGTCGGAGCGGGTTCCCCGGGCATGCCGGTCAAGCTATTCGGGAGTGCGGGCCATCTGCCTCGGCCCGCGCTGGCGCAGGTACGGCCAAGCAGTCGCCACGGCCATGATTGCCGCGGCGGCCAGATCGACGGCGAGGACTATGTGCCACGGGAAGATCGCGAAAGCGAGGCCGCCGAAGGCAAGGATGCAGGTCCACAAGTACATCAGCACGACGGCGCCGCGGTGCGAGTATCCGATGTCCAGGAGTTTGTGGTGCAGGTGTCCGCGGTCCGCCGACCACGGCGACCGGCCCAGCGCTGTCCGCCGCACCACCGCCAGGCACAGGTCCAGCAGCGGCAGGAACAGCACCGCGAACGGCAACAGGATGGGGATGATCGTGGGAATGCCGTTGGCCCGGTCGTAGAGGCCTGAGCTGATCTGACCGGTCGAGACGACGCCGGCCGAGGCCATCAGCAGGCCAATCAGCATGGCCCCGGAATCGCCCATGAAGATTTTGGAGGGGAACCAGTTGTGCGGCAGGAAGCCGACGCAGCTGCCGACCACGACGGCGGTCAGCAGGGTGGCGAGGTCCGAGCGGTCCAGCAGGACGGCTGTGCGGTGGACCCAGTAGGCCGTGAGGAAGAACGCCGCTCCGCCGATGATCGCCACGCCCGCGGCGAGCCCGTCCAGTCCGTCGATGAAATTGAACGCATTCATGGTGGTGACGATCAGCCCGGCCGTCAGCACAATGCTCACGGCCTCGTTCTGGATCACGATCGGCTCGGGAATGAACGGGATGATCGTCATCCGGACCCCCCAGGTGGCCACGACCAGTGCCGCTGCGCTTTGGCCGATCAGCTTGACCCACCACCTCAGGTCCAGCAGGTCGTCCGCCACGCCGACAACGACGATCACCGCGGCCCCGGCCAGGATTCCCCATGGCGCCGTGTTGTTCCGGAAGATGTCCTTGACGAAGAACGAATTGCTCGCCGTGACCAGGGCAACCAGCACGCCCGCGAAGATGCCGAGGCCGCCGAGCCGGGAGATCGGGGTGGAATGCATGTCGCGGCTGCGGATCGGGGAATACAGCTCCAGCTTGTTGCCCGCGAGCCGGGCACCCCATGTCGCCKCGTAGGTCACGATCGCTGCCGTCAGCATCATGAGCAGGTACATGATCACGGGACGACCACCAGCCAAACGCCGTCAGTACCGTCAGCACAGGCACCGCACGCCGGCACGTCCCGCAGCACCGGACGCGCCGGTGAGCTGCGGAAATGGGGTGGATTCGATTGCGGTGGAACTGTCTTTCGAAAAATGAAACTTCTCCGTCGCCGTGCGCAGGGCAGGCAGTGCGTAGTGCCTGACAGGGCTGTATTACAGTGGACTCTAGTCAAGATACTAATGCCAACGGCCACCTGTCTTCGCGTCACACGGCCCTCTGCCGGCGGGAAAACCACTGACGGTCGTGCTGAAAGGACCCCGCGATGACCCCCTCGGTTGCAGTCGCTGCCGTGACGTTTGACCGTCCCAGGGAGCTGGCGGTCCTGATGGACGCCATCAACAACCAGACCGCTCCAGTGCAGTCCATTTGCCTCGTCGACAGTGGCACCGTGCCGTCGACGGACGTTGCCGGCCAGCACGCCAACGTGGACTATGTCCGGTCCGAGGCAAACCTCGGCGGCGCCGGCGGATTCTCGTTGGCCATCCTCAAGGCCGTGGCCAGCGGGGCTGACTGGATCTGGATGATGGACGACGACGCCGAACCGGCAGATCCCGACTGCCTTGCCACGTTGCTCCGTGAGGCCCAGGAACGTGACCTGGACGCCGTCGTGCCCCTCGTGGTGGCCCCCGGCCACCCGGACCAGCTGTCCTTTTTCTTCCGGCTGGACGGCAAGGTCACGCATGAGCGCGCGGAGGTGGAAAAGGTCGGATTCCTGCCCGACGACGGGCACTTCTTCAACGGCGCCCTGATCCGTTCCGATGTCTTCTTCAAAGTCGGCCTGCCGGACATGCGCCTTTTCATCCGTGGCGACGAGGTGGACTTCACGCTCAGGCTCAGGAAGGCCGGGATCCGCTTCGGCACGGTGACCACCGCCGCCATCACGCACCCGCACGCCTTCGCTGAAACCAAGCACGTCTTCGGTGCCCGGTGGCACGTGATCGTTCCGGATTCCGCCTTCAAGCGCTACTTCTACTACCGGAACCGCGGGTACATGATCCGCCGCCACTTCCGGGTCAAGTCCTTCATCGCGGATGTGGGCGGCTACCTCGGCTACTTCCTGCGCAGCGGCGACTTCCGCGGGCTCGCTGACTGGTTCCGCGCGTTTTCCGCCGGGCTCCGCGGCAAGGGCTTCGGCCCGCTGGAGGACCAGAAGTTCTGACCGTGGTCCCCCGCCCGCAGCCCCGCCGGCAGCCTAGGGCTGCCGGCGCAGGCGCCGGCGGAGCAGCAGGCCCAGCAGCACCCAGGGTTCGCCGAACACCCGGTAGGCTACCCGCTGCGGGTGGAGCATGAGCCGCCAGGCCCATTCGAGTCCGAGCCGGCCGATCCAGCGCGGCGCCAGTTTCTGCACACCGGCGATCTGTTCGATGGCGCCGCCGACGGTGCAGTAGACCGCAGGCGGAAGCGCGGCAAGCCGGCGGGCCATGACCTGCTCCTGCAGCGGCATCCCGAGGCCCAGCAGCACAAGCTGCGGGCGCAGCCGGTTCAGCCATTCGACCGCGGCTTCCTCAACTTCCTTGTTCCAGCCTTCGCCGGGCATGCCGTCGACCCGCGCCCCGGGGACGATCTCCCGCAGCCTGGCCACGGCACCGGCGTTGGCCACGGCGCCTGCACCGATGACCGCAATGCGCTCCAGTCCCGCGACATTGCCGAGCGCGGGAATCCAGTCGGTCGACCCAAGGCGGTAGTCCATCACCGGTTCCCTGCCGTCGTCCTCTTCGCCGGTCTTCGCCCAGAGCCAGAGCACCGGTGCGCCGTCGATCAGGACCACGTCGCTGCGCTCATAGAAAGAGCGGAAGGCAGGATCGGAGTGCAGCAGCGTCACGCTGTGCAGGTTGTGGCCCACCACGATCCGGGTCTTGCCCTCGGCCATGAACGTGCTGAGGACCGCGGTCAGCTCGGACACCGTCACGGGGGTCGCTTCGACGTCGAGGAAAGGGACGCGCTGACGCTCCAGCGTCATGCGGAACCGGGCTCCGGAGCAGCGTCGCCCGCCGCAGCGGCGGGCTCTGCGGCCGGCTCCGGAGCGTCCGCAGCATCGGGGGCGTTGCCGTCGATGTCCAGGACGCCGGGCACCACGCCGCGCAGGCGGTCGAGGCTGATGGCTCCCTGCCGGACGACGCGCAAGGGCAGCGCCGTCGCGTCGACGATGGTCGAGGCGAGGGCCTCGGCGCCGTCGGCGGGACGGGGCCCGCCCTCCAGGTAAACCTCCACGGATTCCGCCAGCTGGGCTTCGGCGTCCGCGGCGGTCTGCGCCGCGGCGTGCCCGGTGCGGTTCGCGGAGGACACCGCGAGGGGTCCGGTAAGCGTCARCAGGTCCTGGGCGATCTCGTCGGCCGGGATCCGCAAGGCGACCGTGCCCTTGGTCTCGCCGAGATCCCAGTCCAACGACGGCTGGGCATGCAGGATCAGGGTCAGGCCGCCGGGCCAGAACGCCTCGGCCAGCCGCCGCGCCTCGGCCGGAACGTCCGTGGCCAGGCCATCGAGGGCGTTCAGCCTGGGGATCAGCACGGGCGGCGGCATCTTCCGGCTCCGGCCCTTGGAGGCGAGCAGCAGGGTCACGGCAAGGGGCGAAAAGGCGTCGGCCGCAATCCCGTAGACCGTGTCCGTGGGAAAGACCACGCACTTGTTCTCCCGGATGGCCCGTTGGGCGTGCTCAAGTCCCGCAGCGCGCTGCTCGGCCGCCGTGCAATCGTAGCTAGTCGTCACTGGCCTATTCTTTCATCACTTGTCACACGATTTTTCGCGGCCGTCGGCCCTGACGGTGCCAGGACGGCGCTGGTGGCGCGGTCCTTGCCGTTGAGGTCACGGTGCGTTGTCACCTCGGCGAACACCCCGGCGCGTTTGAGCATCGCGGCGATCCATTCCGACTGGACCTCGGCGTGCTCCATCACGAAGTAGCCGCCGGGGACCAGCAGGCGGGCAGCCGAGGCGGCCGCCGCCGTCGGAAGTTCCATCCCGTCCGCTCCCCCGCCGTAGAGCGCCTCGGGCGGGTCGTGCAGCGCCACTTCGGGTTCGTTCGGGATCGCTTCGGCGGGGATGTAGGGCGGGTTAGAGACGACGACGTCGAACGTGCCGTTGTGTTCGGCCAGCGCGTTGCGCAGGTCGCCGCGGATGAGGTGGACGCCCAGGGGAGCCAAGTTTTTCGCCGCCCACGCGTGCGCGAATTCGCTGAACTCGACCGCGTGGACTTCCGCGCCGGGAACCTCATGGGCGATCGAGCCTGCAATGGCACCGGACCCGGTGCCCAGGTCCACGACCTTGGGGTGCGCCAGGCCGTCCAGTTGTTTCCTAGCGCTGAGCCAGTCCAGGACCAGCTGCACCACGGATTCGGTCTCCGGCCGCGGGATGAACACACCGGGGCCGACGGCGAGTTCGAGGTAGCGGAAGTGCGCCACGCCCGTTATGTGCTGCAGCGGGATCCGCTGCGCCCGTTCGGCGACCAGGTCGGCGTAGCCTTCCGGCGCCGGCGAGTCCCCGAGCATCAGCGCGCGCAAACGGCCCAGTCCGACGCCGAGCAGGTGCTCGGCCAGGAGCTCGGCGTCCACGCGCGGGCTGGGCACGCCGGCCGCCGCGAGGACCGCCGTCGCCTCGCTGACGGCCTCCGCGAGGCTCGGACCATCACTTGCAGTCATCACCAGTGACCCGCGCCTATTCGCCGATGGCGTCGAGCCGGGACTGCTCGTCCAATTCGATGGCTGACTGGATCACCGGTTCCAGGTCGCCGTTCATGACCTGGTCCAGGTTGTAGGCCTTGTAACCGGTGCGGTGGTCCGCAATCCGGTTTTCCGGGTAGTTATAGGTACGGATGCGCTCGGAGCGGTCCATGGTGCGGATCTGCGACTTGCGCTGCGCCGAGTTTTCGGCGTCGATCAGCTCCTGCTGGTGCGCCAGGATGCGGGCACGCAGCACGCGCATGCCGGCCTCACGGTTCTGCAGCTGCGATTTTTCGTTCTGCATGGCGACGACGATTCCGGTGGGAAGGTGCGTGATGCGCACTGCGGAGTCGGTGGTGTTGACCGACTGCCCGCCGGGACCGGAGGAGCGGTAGACGTCGATCTTGAGATCGTTCTGGTTGATCTCGAGCTCCTCGGGCTCGTCCACTTCGGGCAGCACCAGCACGCCGGCGGCCGAGGTGTGGATGCGGCCCTGGGATTCGGTGACGGGCACACGCTGGACCCGGTGCACGCCGCCTTCGAACTTGAGCCGGGCGTACACGCCTTCGGCCGGATCGTTCGAGCTGCCCTTGACGGCCATCTGGACGTCCTTGTACCCGCCGAGGTCCGACTCGGTGGCAGAGATGATCTCGGTCTTCCAGCCGCGGGATTCCGCGTAACGGCTGTACATCCGCAGCAGGTCCGCGGCGAACAGGGCTGCCTCGTCGCCGCCTTCGCCGCCCTTGACCTCGAGGATCACGTTGCGGGAGTCGTCCGGGTCGCGCGGGATCAGCAGCCGGCGCAGCTTGGCCGCCGCCAGCTCCAGCGCGGCCTCCAGCTCGGGTACCTCGGCCGCAAACTCGGGGTCCTCGTCCGCCATTTCCTTGGCAGCGGCCAGGTCGTCGCGGATGCCTTCCCAGCGGTGGTAGGCCTCCACAATGCCGTTCAACTGGGCAGAACGCCGCCCCAGCTTCCGGGCCAGCCGCTGGTCAGCATAGACAGCAGGATCCCCCAGCTGAGCCTGGATAGAGTCGTGCTCATCCAACAGGCCCTGTACGGACTCAAACATTTTCAAACCTCTTTCGACTCTCTCAAGTCTAGTTACTGCAACGCGGGGTCACTTACCGCCCATTCCGGCGGCCCTGATGGGCCGTAGGTGACCCCGCGTTGCTCCGGCCAGGGGGTGGTGAGTTAAACCAGAAGCCGCTCAAAATATGCCGGCCAGGGGTGGCTTCGGGCCTGCCGGAGCCGGGTGGCTAACGATCGCAGATCGTTGGCCACCCGGCGGAGGGGCGGGGCCGGCATATTTTGAGCGGCGAAAGCCAGCTACTTGTCGTTATCGGACTTCGCACCAAGCGTCGTCTTCTGCACCTGCATGAGGAACTCGACGTTGCTCTGGGTCTCCCGGATCTTGTTGGTCAGCAGCTCAAGGCTCTGCTGCGTTTCGAGTCCGGACAGGACGCGGCGCAGCTTCCACATGATCTTGACTTCCTCGGGGGAAAGCAGGTTTTCCTCACGGCGGGTACCGGACGCGTTGACGTCCACGGCCGGGAAGATGCGCTTGTCCGCGAGCTGGCGGGACAGGCGCAGTTCCATGTTGCCGGTGCCCTTGAACTCTTCGAAGATGACCTCGTCCATCTTGGAACCGGTCTCGACGAGCGCGGTGGCCAGGATGGTCAGCGAGCCGCCGTTTTCGATGTTGCGGGCTGCACCGAAGAAGCGCTTCGGCGGGTACAGCGCTGCGGAGTCCACACCACCGGACAGGATGCGGCCGGAGGCCGGTGCTGCCAGGTTGTAGGCACGGCCCAGGCGGGTCATGGAGTCAAGGAGCACCACAACGTCCATGCCCATTTCCACGAGGCGCTTGGCGCGCTCGATGGAAAGCTCGGCCACGGTGGTGTGGTCGTCGGCGGGACGGTCGAAGGTGGAGGCAATGACCTCACCCTTGACGGTGCGCTGCATGTCCGTGACTTCTTCGGGACGTTCGTCAACGAGCACCATCATGAGGTGGACCTCAGGATTGTTGGTGGTGATGGCGTTGGCGATGGACTGCAGGATGAGCGTCTTGCCGGCCTTCGGCGGCGAAACGATCAGACCGCGCTGGCCCTTGCCGATCGGGGCCACGAGGTCGATGACGCGCGGGCCGATCTTCTTCGGGTCCGTCTCGAGGCGCAGGCGTTCGGAGGGGTAGAGCGGGACGAGCTTCGCGAATTCGACGCGGTCCTTGAGCTCTTCCGGCGTCTTGCCGTTCACCGAGGTGACGCGGACCAGGGCGTTGAACTTCTGGCGGGCGGACTGCTGCTGATTCCCCTGCTGGGCTTCGCCTTCGCGCGGTGCACGGATGGCGCCGACGACGGCGTCGCCCTTGCGCAGGTTGTACTTCTTGACCTGGGCGAGGGAGACGTAGACGTCGTTCGGGCCCGGCAGGTAACCGGAGGTGCGGATGAACGCGTAGTTCTCGAGCACGTCGAGGATACCCGCGACCGGCAGCAGGACATCGTCCTCGGTGACCTCAACGTCGTCGACGTCGGGTCCCTGCTGACGCCCGCGGCGGCGGTCGTTGCGGTCGCGGAAGCGGTCGTTGCGCGAGGAGTTGTCGCGGCTGTCCTGCTGGCCCTGGCGGTCACCGCGGTCGTTGCGGTCACGACGGTTGCGGCGGTTCCGGCGGCTTCCGCCGTCAGAATCATCGCYGTCGCGGGTGTTTTCGCGGGTGCTCTCGCGGGTGCCGGCCGAGTCGTCGCGGCCGCCACGGGTGCGGGTGTCACGGCGCTGGCCGTCTTCGCTGCCGGGCTCGCGCTGTTCGGTGCGCTGTTCACGCTGTTCGCGCTGTTCAGTGCGCTGTTCAGTGCGCTGTTCGCGCTGCTCAGTGCGCTGTTCACGCTGTTCAATGGCGGGCTGTTCGGCCTGGGCCTCGACGGCGGTCTGGCCGGCCTCGGTGGCCTGGGCTGCGGCTTCGCCGCGGCGGCGGTTGCGGGTGCGCGGCTGCCTCGTGCGGTCGCTGCCTTCGGTCCCGGAAACGGCAGAACCGGATTCGGCAGTCGCGGAGGCGCCGGAGTCGGTGGAAACCGCGGGGGCTTCAGCCGGGGCGGCGGCGGGTGCCTCTACGACGGGCGCCGTGACGACTCCGTCGCTGCCTGCGCGGCGGCTGCGGCCACGGCGGGCGCGGGGGCTTTCCTGGGCGGGGGCGTCATCGGCGGCGGGCGCTGTTGCGGGCGCAGCTGCCGGGGCCGCTGCGTGGGACACAGTGCCGTTGTCGCTCGCCTTTTCGGCAGCGCGGGCCGGAGCCTTGCTTACCGGGGTGCCTGCGCGGTGGGCGGAAATGGCCGTGACCAGATCACCCTTGCGCATGCGCGAACCGCCGGAAATGCCCAGCTGGCTGGCGAGGGCCTGGAGCTGGGCGAGCTTAAGGCCTGCAAGGCCGCTGCTCTTGGCGGGTGCTGCCGTTGATTCGGCAGCAGAAGATGTATCCACAGCCGGAGACAGCTCAGTGGTTTCGGTCACGAAGGATCCTTCCCCCTCGACGGCGTCCAGGCTAAGAGCTGGACGCGGTGATTTGATCTGGGCTGCAGTTCAGATCTGCAGCCGGGATTTCGGCCTTGCCGGATGTATATCGGCCAGCAGGGCCGGATATTGCTTCACCATGCACGATCCGAGAAATGAGGAACGGCGGGCTGAGTTTCAGGGGGCAGATCAATTCTGCTGATTCCTGCGTCAGACCGAAAGCAGGTGGCACCGGAAAATATTGCGCAGTGAAAGATGAGAGAGGCTACGTGGCCAACATCGCGGTCTTACRACGGTTAAAAATTTACCGCCTGCGTATTTACCGCCGGTGCACTTCCACTTTAGCACCTTCAACGTCCACGGCCAGCTTCATCACGCGCCAGCCCACTTCCGGCGTGTTGCCCGCGGTGTGGGCGCCGATGAAGTCCACAACCTCACGGGCTTCCGCTTCGCCGTTGGCCAGGACCAGCACGGTGGGTCCGGCGCCGGATACGACGGCGGCGTGCCCTGCCCGGCGCAGCGCGCCGATCAGTTCCGCGCTGGGCCGCATGGCCTCGGCGCGGTAGCTCTGGTGCAGGTAGTCCTCGGTGCCGGGCAGCAGGAATTCCGGGTTCGTGGTCAGGGCATGGATCAGCAGGGCGGCGCGGCCGGAGTTCATGGCCGCGGCATGGTGGCCCACCGAGGCGGGCAAAAGGGCCCGGGCGGCCTCAGTGGAGAGCTCGTAGTCGGGCACAGCGACCACGGGGATCACCGAGGCCGCCACGGACGCGCACGTGCTGCTGTACTGGTCACTGTCCTGCCATGACAGCGCCAGTCCGCCGAAAATGGCGGGTGCAACGTTGTCCGGGTGGCCTTCCATTTCGCTTGTGAGCTGCAGGATCCAGTCGCGGCCACGCCGGGAGGCCTCCGGAACCAGGGCATTGGCGGCGCTGACGGCCGCCACCACGGCCGAGGCCGATGAGCCCAGGCCCCGTCCGTGCGGGTTGACGTTG
Source organism: Arthrobacter sp. 05N33_2 (assembly GCF_056397425.1). NCBI lineage: Bacteria > Bacillati > Actinomycetota > Actinomycetes > Micrococcales > Micrococcaceae > Arthrobacter > Arthrobacter sp. 05N33_2. Next base: position 18,950 of record NZ_JBFTNJ010000036.1, on the reverse strand, counting down.
TCGGCCGTGATCCGCAGGCCTTCGTGCCGGAACCCAAGGCGGTGCAGGGCCTCGGTCAGGGCCTTGACCACGAGGTGCGTCGCATCGCGGGGCAGGGACTCGGCACCCTCGCCGCTGAGCTCGAATTCAAGTTCACCGCTGGCCAGGGTTTCCACGGTCAGCGTGTCATGCAGCGAGAGGGCCAGGCCGAGGCTGTCGTACCCGGGGCCCAGGTTGGCGCTCGTTGCCGGGACACGCACGGTGACCAGCTGGCCCGCCGGAACAGCCGGGGAGCCGGCAGCTGATTCGGCCGGGACGGTGAGGGTTGTTTCCAACGTTATTTTTCTTCCAGTCCCAGTGCTGCGGCGACGGTGACGACGTCGTTGGAGACCTTGACCGGCTGCACGTCGCTGCCGTCCTCGGTGCGCAGGGCCCACTGCGGGTCCTTGAGGCCGTGACCGGTCACCGTGATCACGATCGTCTTGCCTGCCGGCACTTCCCCGGCCGCGTGCTTCTTGATCAGCCCGGCGACGCCGGCAGCGGAGCCGGGCTCCACGAAAACGCCTTCCCGGGCGGAGAGCCACCGGTGCGCGGACAGGATTTCCTCGTCCGTGACGGCCTCGATCACGCCGCCGGATTCATCCCGGGCCGCCACGGCGGTGTCCCAGGAGGCCGGGTTGCCGATCCGGATGGCGGTGGCAATGGTGTCGGGCTCGGTGATGGGGTGGCCGGCCACGAAGGGCGCCGCCCCCGCGGCCTGGAAGCCCCACATGACGGGTGTCTTGGTGGACACGGCGGGCAGCGACCCGGCGGTGGGCGACTCGAACGCCGCAGCGTATTCCTTGTAGCCCTTCCAGTACGCGCTGATGTTGCCGGCGTTGCCCACCGGGAGCACATGGAAGTCGGGGGCGTCGCCGAGCGAATCCACCACTTCGAAGGCGCCGGTCTTCTGGCCTTCGATCCGGGCCGGGTTGACGGAGTTGACCAGGAACACCGGGTAGGACTCGCCGAGCTTGCGGGCGATGTCGAGGCAGTCGTCGAAGTTGCCGTCCACCTGCAGCAGCGTGGCCCCGTGCGCGACTGCCTGGCTGAGCTTGCCCATGGAGATCTTGCCCTCCGGGACCAGCACYGCGCACTGCAGCCCGGCCGCCGTCGCGTAGGCCGCGGCGGAGGCGGAGGTGTTGCCGGTGGAGGCGCAGACCACGGCCTTGGCGCCGGCAGCCACCGCTGCCGTCATGGCCATGGTCATGCCGCGGTCCTTGAAGGAACCGGTCGGGTTCATGCCTTCGACCTTGAGGTAGACGGTGCTGCCGGTCAGCTCGGAGAGGTGGCGGGCGTGCACGAGCGGGGTGCCGCCCTCGCCCAGGCTGATGACCTTGGTCGCTTCCGTGACAGGAAGACGGTCGGCGTATTCGCGGATGACACCGCGCCATTGGTGAGCCACTTAGACTCCTTCTACCCGGAGTACGGATGTGACGGAATTGATGACGTCCAGGCGCCTGACGGCCTCGACGGTTGCTGCAAGTGCGGCTTCGCGTGCACGGTGTGTCACGATCCGCAGCTCGGCCGATTCCACGTTGGAGTCGGCGTCGCGGTGAATGGTCTGCCGCATGATTTCGATGGACACGCCGTGCTCGGCGAAGAGCTGCGCGATCCTGGCCAGGACGCCGGGCTGGTCCGCGACGTCGAGTCCGATGTAGTAGCTGGTGACGGCCGCGTCGATGGGCAGCGATGGCACGTGCCCCGTGGTGGTTTCGGTCCGGCCGGGGCCGCCCAGGACAATGCGGCGGGCCGCGGAGACGAGGTCGCCCAGCACGGCGGACGCCGTCGGGGTGCCGCCGGCACCCTGGCCGTAGAACATGAGCTCGCCCGCGTTCTCGGCTTCGATGAAGACGGCGTTGAATGCACCGCGGACAGCGGCGAGGGGGTGCTCGCGGGGCAGGAGCGTGGGGTGGACACGGACCGAGACGCCGGTTTTGCCGTCCTCGTCAACCAGTTTCTCGGCAATGGCCAGCAGCTTGATGACGAAGCCGGCTTCCTTGGCGGCGGCGATGTCCGCCGCGGTGACCGACGTGATGCCCTCGCACGAGACGTCTTCCAGGGCGAACCGCGTGTGGAAGGACAGTGAGGCGAGGATCGCGGCCTTGGCGGCGGCGTCGTAGCCTTCGATGTCGGCCGTGGGGTCGGCTTCCGCGTAGCCCAGGCGCTGGGCCTCGGCCAGCGCGTCGGCGAACTGCGCGCCGGTGGAGTCCATCTGGTCGAGGATGAAGTTGGTGGTGCCGTTGACAATCCCGAGCACCCGGGTGATCCGGTCGCCGGACAGGCTGTCACGGATRGGCCGCAGGATGGGGATGGCGCCGGCCACGGCGGCCTCGTAGGACAGCTGCACCCCGGCCTTGTCCGCTTCCTCGTACAGTGTGGGGCCGTCCTGGGCCAGGAGCGCCTTGTTGCCGCTGACAACACAGGCACCGTGCCGCATGGCGGTCAGGATCAGGGTCCGGGCCGGCTCAATGCCGCCCATGAGTTCAATGACGACGTCGGCGTCCTTGACGAGGACTTCGGCGTCAGTGGTGAACAGCTCCTGCGGCAGCTCGACGTCGCGCTTGGCATCGAGGTTGCGCACCGCGATGCCCTGCAGTTCCAGCCGGGCGCCGGTGCGCGCGGCGAGGGCGTCGGCGTCGTCAATGAGAATCCGCGCAACCTGGGCCCCAACGTTGCCACAGCCCAGCAGGGCCACTTTCAGGGTTCGCAATTCAGACATTCAGACTCCCATGTCGCGGTTGAGCAAATCTTCTTCGGTTTCCCCGCGGACAATGAGCCGGGCAGATCCGTCGCTGACAGCGATAACGCCCGGCCGGGCCAGATAGTTGTAGTTGCTTGACAGGGCCCAGCAGTAGGCGCCGGTCCCCGGTACAGCAAGCAGATCACCGGCTGCCACGTCCTCGGGCAGATATACATCTCTAACAACTATGTCGCCGCTCTCGCAATGTTTGCCCACCACTCGGGACAGCTGCGGCGCCGCGTCGGAGCTCCGCGAGGCGAGAATCGCCGAATAATCCGCGTCGTACAGCACCGGCCGGGGGTTGTCGCTCATCCCGCCGTCCACCGACACATAGCGGCGCGGGTGCGTAACGTCCCCGGCTCCGTTAGGCCCGGCCGCGGCACCAGCCGCGGCCGGGGCATCCACCCGGACGGTCTTGAGCGTGCCGACCTCATACAGCGTAAAGGTGGTGCTTCCGACGATCGCGCGGCCCGGTTCGATCGAAATCCGGGGGGCGGTTATGCCGAGGGCAGCGCATTTGGAACGGACGACGGCGGCCATCGCCTGCGCGATTTCGGCGGCCGGGCGCGGGGTGTCCACGGGGGTGTAGGCGATGCCGTAGCCGCCGCCGAGGTCAAGCTCGGGCAGCACGATGGAGTACTTCGACTGCATCGCTGCCAGGAAGTCCAGCAGCCTCTCAGCGGCGAGGGCGAAGCCGTCCGGTTCGAAGATCTGCGAGCCGATGTGGCAGTGCAGGCCCAGCAGTTCGATGCTGGCGTGCCCGGTGGCCGCGGCCACGGCTTCCTCTGCGGCGGACAGTCCGGCCTGGTCCGTGGAGTCCCCGGCCATGGACAGGCCGAATTTCTGGTCCTCGTGGGCCGTGGCGATGAATTCGTGGGTGTGGGCGTGCACTCCGGGGGTCAGCCGCAGCATCACCCTGGCGGTGTCGCCCCGGTTGGCGGCGATCGCCGCGACACGTTCGAGCTCGTCGAGGCTGTCCACCACGATCCGTCCCAGCTGCATGTCCAGCGCCCGGTGGATTTCGCCGTCGGACTTGTTGTTCCCGTGCAGGGCGACGTCGGCGCCGGGGATGCCGGCGCGGAAGGCCACGGCGAGTTCGCCGCCGGACGCCGTGTCCAGGCGCAGCCCCTCTTCCTCGACCCAGCGGACCACGGAGGTGCACAGGAAGGACTTGCCGGCGTAGTAGACGTCCACTCCCCCGCAAATATCCGCGAAGGCGTCGTTGAAGGCGTCGCTGAACGCCCGGGCCCGGGCCCGGAAGTCGGTCTCGCTCAGCACGAACAGCGGCGTGCCGTACTGGCGCTGAAGCTCACTGACCGTCAGCCCCTCGATGGTGAGCTCGCCGTCGTCGTTGCGCGCAACACCGCCCGCCCACAGCGGTTCGTGGAGGGCATTGAGGTCAGCGGGGACCTCGAGCCAGTCCGGGGCGAGCGGGGACTGTCCTGAATTTGCGCTCATGGCGGTCACATCCGTTCCGGCGCCGAGACGCCCAGCAGTTCCAGTCCGTTGGCCAGCACCTGGCTGGTGGCGTCATTGAGCCACAGCCTGGTGCGGTTGGTGTCGGTGATGGGTTCCTCGCCCTGCGGCGCCACGCGGCAGGCGTCATACCAGCGGTGGTAGGCGCCGGCGATCACTTCGAGGTGGYGGGCCACGCGGTGCGGCTCGCGCAGCTCGGCGGCCTTGGCCACGATCGAGGGATAGCTGCCCAGGTGCGAGAGCAGCTCGTTTTCGGTGGGGTGCTCCAGCAGGGCGGCGTTGAAGCTGTCTATGCCGTCCACACGGCGCTCCACGCCGGCGGCCACGGCGTTGCGGGCGGCGCCGCGGGAGCGGGCATGGGCGTACTGGACGTAGAACACCGGGTTTTCGTTGCTGTGCTTCTTCAGCAACTCCGGGTCCAGCGTCAGCGGCGAATCGGCAGGGAACCGGGCCAGCGAGTACCGGACGGCGTCCTTGCCGAGCCAGGAGATAAGGTCCTTGAGCTCGATGATGTTGCCGGCGCGCTTGGACAGCTTGGCACCGTTGACGGAGACCAGCTGGCCGATCAGGACCTCGATGTTGACCTCGGGGTCGTCCCCGGCGGCTGCCGCGATGGCCTTGAGCCGGTTGATGTAGCCGTGGTGGTCGGCGCCSAGSAGGTAGATCTTYTCGGTGTAGCCSCGGTCCTTCTTGGACAGRTARTASGCGGCGTCRGCGGCGAAGTACGTGGGCTCRCCGTTTGCGCGGAYCATCACGCGGTCCTTGTCATCGCCGAAGTCGGTGGTGCGCAGCCAGACCGCGCCGCCGTCGTCGAACACGTGGCCCTGTTCGCGCAGGCGGGCGACGGCGTCCTCGATCGCGCCGGCGTCGTGGAGCTCCTGCTCGGAGAAGTAGACATCGAAGTCGACACCAAACTCGGCCAGCGTCTGCTTGATGTCATGCATCTGCGCCTTGTAGGCGGCGCCCCGGATCACCGGCAGGGCCGCCACCTCGGTGAGTTCGCGGATGTCCGGGTGCTCGGTGAGCACCTCGTGGCCGAGGTCCGCGATGTACTGGCCCGGGTAGCCGCCCTGGGGCACGTCCAGGCCGTGCAGCCTGGCGAACACGGAGTTCGCGAACACGTTCATCTGGGAACCGGCGTCGTTGATGTAGTACTCGGCAGTGACGTCGGCACCGGAGGCCCGGAGGACGCGGGCGATCGCGTCGCCSAGGGCGGCCCAGCGGGTGTGGCCGATGTGCAGCGGGCCGGTGGGGTTGGCCGAGACGAATTCCATGTTGACCACGTGCCCGGCGAGCGCGGTGTTGGTGCCGTAGGCCGCACCGGCCTCGACGATCGCCTTGGCGAGGGCACCGGCGGCAGCGGCGTCCACGGTGATGTTCAGGAAGCCGGGGCCGGCGATGTCCACCGCGGACACGCCGTCGATCGTTTTGAGCCGGGCGCTCAGGACGGACGCGAACTCCCGCGGGTTGGTGCCCGCCGTTTTGGCCAACTGGAGGGCGACGTTGGTGGCCCAGTCCCCGTGGTCCCTGTTCTTGGGCCGCTCCACGCGCACCTCATCCGGGATGTCGGCCGCGGAGAGGGCTATGTCACCGGCGGCAACGGCGTCCTTCAGGCAGGCGGATATGGCGAGGGAGAGTTCTTCTGGGGTCACAGTTCTAGCCTACCGGTGGGCCCGGAGTGCGGCGGAATCTGGCACCCGGCATGACGGCGGGGCCGGTTACGGGAATACCCAAGGTCTTCGATGCCTCGCACCAAGGGTGAACCGTTACCCTGAATTCAACGTCTGCAACCGTGTCAGTGCCTCCACATTGTTCGCTGTCCGATCCCCGCAAAGAATCGAGTCCCGCATGAATACCGCCTTCCGCAAAAGCGTCCTCGTCGGCATTGCCGGCGTCTCCGTGGCCGGAACTGCGGCTGGCTGCGCCCCTTCTGCGCAGGCCCCGGCCGCAGAGGCCGCGCCGCCCGCAGCTTCCGGGACCGCCGGTACCGGTTCCTACAAGGACGGCACGTACAGCGCCGACGGGAACTACACCTCCCCCAACGGCACTGAGACCGTGGGCGTGGAGCTGACGCTGGCCGGCGGTGCCGTGTCCGACGTGAAGATCACGCAGCACCCCTCGAATCCGAACACCCGAAAGTTCCAGGGCGAGTTCGCCGGCGGCATCCAGTCCCAGGTTGTTGGCAAGAAGCTCGACGAGATCAAGGTTTCCAAAGTGGCCGGATCCTCGCTGACCAGCGGCGGCTTCAACCAGGCCGTGGCGAAGATCAAGTCACAGGCCCAATAGCGCAACAAGGGAACAGAGGAATCGTGGCGCATCCGGGCTGGACGCACTTCAGCTTTGACGGGATCGGGACCCGCTGGGAGATTTCCACCCCGTCCCGGCTCTCCGGCGAGCTCCGCCGCGGCCTGCTCGCCACGGTGGCGGAGTACGACGCCGCGTGGTCCCGGTTCCGCCCCGATGCGCTCATTGCCGACGCAGCCCGGACGCCTGGCCGCATTGAGCTGCCCGCCGAAGGGGCCGCCCTGGGCGAGCTGTACGGCACCCTGTACCGGCTCACCGGGGGTGCGATGACCCCGCTCATCGGCGGGAGCCTGGAGCGCCTGGGCTACGACGCCACCTACACCCTGCGCCCGGGCGGTGCGCCGCTTCCCGCGCCCCGGTGGGAGGATGCGCTGGACTGGCAGGGCACCGCGCTGACCACCACGGTTCCTGTGGTGATCGACGTCGGCGCGGCCGGAAAGGGCCAGCTGGCCGATCTGCTCTCCGCCCAGCTCCGGGACGGCGGCTGCGCCGGGCATTTCATCGATGCCAGCGGGGACCTGCTGAATCCGGGGCCGGATCCGGTGGCGGTTGCCCTCGAGCACCCCTACGATCCCACCCGGGCAATCGGCACCGTCCAGCTGGGGGCCGGTGCCCTGTGCGCTTCCGCCGCCAACCGGCGCGCCTGGGGCGACGGGTTCCATCATGTCCTGGACGGCACCACGGGAGCGCCGGTGCGTACCGTTGTCGCCAGCTGGGCCATGGCCGGGACCGCGATGGTGGCCGATGCGCTGGCCACTGCGTTGTTCTTTGTCGACGGTCCGCGGCTGGAGCAGGAGTTCGATTGCGCCTGGCTCACGGTTTATGCGGACGGGCACGCGGAATATTCAGCCGACTTCGAAGGGGCCCTGTTCTCATGACTGCCATCACCGGCACCGCCCTCGGCTCGAGGCTGGACACCGCCTTGGGCCGGCTCACGATTTACCGGCTGGTGCTGTGGGTCCTGGCCGTCCTGGCCGGCTACAGCCTGCTGCTCAATGTGCTGGGCTGGCTGACGTTCGGGCTGCCGGAAATGCTGGCCCACCTTGCCCTGTGTCTTGGCCTGACGTACGCCTCCAGCCAGGGGCTGGCCGCACTGTTCCGTGTGCGGCCGCACACGGAATCCTCACTCATCACCGGCCTGCTGCTGTACTTTCTATTCTGGCCCAGCGAGCTTTTCTGGCCCAGCCAGCCAACCCAGGGCCTCCAGCCGGCGGAGATCGCCGGCGTCGCCCTGGCCTGCGTACTGGCCTCGGCCTCGAAGTACGCGCTGGCCTGGCGCGGCCGGCACATCTTCAATCCGGCCGCGGCCGGCGCGTTCCTGGCCGGGCTGACCGGGCTCAACATTGCCACCTGGTGGGCCGCGACGCCGGCCATGCTCTGGCTGGTGCTGCCAGGGGTGCTGCTGGTGCTCTACCGGACCCGGAAGTTCGCCATGGCCGCCGTCTTCGCCGTGGTTGCCGTGTCCATCGTGGCCGCCGATCTGCTCCGGGCCGGGATGAATCTCCCCGAGGCCCTGTGGCAGACGCTCGCGCAGCGGCCGGTGCTGTTCTTCGTCGGGTTCATGCTCACCGAGCCGCTCACCCTGCCCCCGCGGCGCTGGCAGCAGCTGGCCCTGGCCGCCGTCGTCGGGGCACTGTTTGCCGTCCCCTACAACCTGGGGTTTGTGGCCAACTCCCCCGAGCTGGCGCTGCTCGCGGGCAACGCGCTTGCCTTCGCCGTCGGACAGCGGGGCGGGGTCCGGCTGGCGTTCGTCGCGAGCCGTCCGCTGACGCCCACGACGACGGAATTCAGCTTCCGCCCGGAACGTCCGGTGCGCTTCGCTCCCGGACAGGCCCTGGAGCTCCACCTGCCCCCGGACACGGCCGGCGACGCTGGCGCCGCCAGGGGCGATGGGAAGGGTGACGGCAAGGGAATCCGGCGCGTGTTCAGCCTGACCAGCGCACCCGGAGCCTCCCTGCTGACGATCGGGGTGGGGACGGCCGAACCGGTGTCCTCAGCCAAGCGATCGCTGCTGTCCCTGGCACCCGGCGCCGGGCTCACCGCCACCACGGTGAGCGGCGACTTCGTCCTGCCCCGGGACCCGGCCACCCCCGTGCTGCTCGTCGCGGCCGGAATCGGGATCACCCCGTATGTGGCCCAGCTGGCCGGGGCGTCGGCCGGAAACCCGGCCGGGGACCGCGACGTTGTCCTGCTGTACCTGGCCAAGAGTGCCGCCGAACTGGGCTACGCCGAGGAGCTCCAGCGCTCGGGGGCGCGCATCGTGGCCCGGCTGGCCGACGGTTCGGCGCCGCCGGCCAACATGGAGGACGCAGGCGCCGGAAGGATTGACGCGGCGGCCCTCGAGGACCTGGTGCCGGACATCGGCGGCCGGGAAGTCTTCATCTCCGGCTCGCCCGCCAGCGTGCGTTCGCTGCGGGCCGCGGCGCGTGGCGCGGGCGCCCGCCGGGTCCATGTGGATACGTTCACCGGCTACTGACGCCGCTACTGAGCGGACCGGCCAATCCGCGGGATCGGCCAAGCTGCGGACCCCGCACATAGGCCGCGTTGGACCGCCACTTGACTCCATAAATGAGCGACCGTTTTCCATGGTTTTCCGTTGGAGGCCACCTTCCTGCTAAGCTCTAGGACGTCCCGCCGGTAACGGCAGGAACCCTGACTGCCCTCGTAGCTCAGGGGATAGAGCGTCTGCCTCCGGAGCAGAAGGTCGTTGGTTCGATTCCAATCGAGGGCACAAAATACCGGCATCGCCGGCAAACCCCGCTGTTTCATTGAAACGGCGGGGTTTTTTTGTGCCCTGAATCCCGCCAAAAGAGCGCGGAAATCCAGCGGCTTTGCCCCTGCCGATTGTCGGTGCTCCCTCGTAGGCTGTTTTCATCGGTGGCGGGCTACCCTGCCGGCTCCGAAGCATGAAGGGGGTCTCAAGTGTTCTTCTCAACTGTGTACTGTTCCATCGTTCCRCCCTATTTGCTCCGCAGGCTGGCCGCACAGCAAAAGCCGGAGCTCTCCAGGGCCGCCCACGGGGCAAAGCAGGCCCTGCAACACGTCCCGGGGTTCCAGGCCTCCCGCGCAGTGCCCGGGCCCGGCAGTCGTCCGGGCCTGCGGGAACTCAAGCCGTCCCCGCCGGAACGGACGGTCTACGACGCCAAGTCCACCGAGAAGCTGCCCGGCAGCGTGGTCCGCAAAGAAGGCGAACCGCCCACCGGCGATCCCGCCGCCGACGAGGCCTATGACGGGCTGGGGCACACCCACCGCCTCTACGCCGAGGCTTTCGGACGCAATTCGATCGACGGCAAAGGCCTGCACCTTGATGCCACGGTCCACTACGGCCGCCTGTACGACAACGCATTCTGGGACGGCCAGCAAATGGTCTTCGGCGACGGTGACGGCCAGGTCTTCGGGCGGTTCACGAAATCCCTGAGCGTCATTGGCCACGAGCTCACCCACGGCGTGACCCAGTACTCGGCCGGGCTGGTCTACCGCAACCAGGCCGGCGCCCTGAACGAATCGATGTCCGATGTCTTCGGTGCCCTCGTTGAGCAGTATGTGCGGAAGCAGTCGACGGCGGAGGCCAGCTGGCTGATCGGTGAAGGCCTCTTCACGGACCAGGTGCAGGGGGCCGCCTTGCGTTCCATGAAGGCTCCGGGAACGGCATACGACGACGACGTGCTCGGCAAGGACCCGCAGCCGGACTCGATGGACGGCTACGTGCGCACAAGCGCGGACAACGGCGGCGTGCACATCAACTCCGGCATCCCCAACCGCGCGTTCTGCCTGGTGGCCACCGCCCTCGGCGGCAATGCCTGGGACGCACCGGCACAGATCTGGTACGAGACCCTGACGGGCGGCAAGCTGTCCCCCACCGCCACGTTCGGTGCCTTCGCCAAGGCAACAGCCGCCTCTGCCAAGGAGCTTTTCGGCGAGGATTCCAAGGAACATGACGCCGTGCGCTCCGCGTGGGAAACTGTGAAGGTCAAGCTCCCGGGAGCCCGACGATAAGCCCAGGCCCCTGCAGATCCGAGTCCGATGAAGGTCCGAGTCCGATGAAGATAACTGTCCAGCGCAGTGGCGGCGTGGCCGGAATGAAAAGGACGTGGACCGTCCGGCCCGAGCCGCCCGAGGACACCGACCGGTGGCAGCCGCTGATTGAGGCCTGCCCCTGGGACGACGTCGCCGGGACCAGCGGGACATCCGGCCAGCCGGACCGGTTCATGTACAGCATCCGGGCCGATCAACGGCGGGCGGTCCTGCCCGAGCGTGAACTGACGGGCCCGTGGCGCGACCTCGTCGAATGCGCACGGGCCGCGGCCGAGGAATCGGCGCCGCCGGGCTTTGCCTAGACGCTCCTGCCGGGCCGGGGCCCGCTACGCCGTGGCCAGGTGCCCGCGGAACGTGCGCCGGTAGGACTGCGGGCTGGTGTCCAGCGCCTTCGTAAAGTGGTGCCGCAACAGGACCGAATGTCCGAAGCCGGATTCCCTCGCGATTTCGTCGATATTGAGCTCCGTGGTTTCCAGCAGCTCCTGGGCACGGAGCACCCGTTGGGAATTGAGCCAGGCCGCCGGGGTGGCCCCCGTTTCCGCACGGAAGCGCCGCGCAAATGTCCGCGGCGACATATGGACCCTGGCCGCCAGCTCGTTGACTGCGTGTTCCTCGTCCAGGTGCCGGACCATCCACTGCAGCAGCTGCTCCATGGGTTCCGAGCCGCACTGCGGAATGGGCCGGTCGATGTATTGGGCCTGGCCGCCGTCCCGGTGCGGAGGGACCACCATGTCCCGGGCGATGGCGGCGGCCACCTTGGCGCCGAACTCCACGCGGACCAGGTGCAGGCAGGCATCGATCCCCGCGGCCGTGCCGGCACTCGTGATGATCCGGCCGTCCTCGACGTAGAGGACATTTTCATCCACCAGCACGGCCGGGTATCGGCTGGCCAGTTCCTGGGAGTAATGCCAGTGCGTGGTGCATCGGCGGCCATCGAGCAGGCCTGCCCGGGCCAGGGCAAAGGCACCGGAACAAATGGACATCACCCAGGCGCCCCGGGCATGGGCCGCCCGCAGCGCCTCCAGGACGGATTCGGGAACGTCCTCGTCCCGGCCGYACGGCGCCATCACCACCAGGTCGGCGTCGGCAGTTGCTTCCAGCCCGAGACCGACGTGCATGGACAGGCCGGACTTGAGCGGGACGTCGCCCGGCTCGGGCGCGCAGACGCGGAAATCGAACGCGGGCACGCCGTTTCCGCGGTCCGAGCGGTCGATGCCGAAGACCTCGAAAGCCGTCGCGAACTCGAAGATCGAGAAGTTGGGAACCACGATCATTGCCACTGATTTGATCATGATTTCATCCTGACAGAACAGTGGCAGAAATTATAGCTTTTTGGGCATTTCTGCCACTTCTTTTAGTTCTTGGACCGGAGAACCATAGAGGTATGGAACTCCTCGGAATCGCCGTCATCGTCCTGATCATCGCCGGCCTCGCAGCCACCATCTCCGCCCTGCGGAAGGACGGCCTCGGTCACACCCCGCCCGTCCGCTCGGAAGAGTACTGGATGGCCCGGGACCTGCCGAGCGTCAACTACACCCTGCGGAACTTCTAAGTCCGCGCACGTTTTGCCCACACGCCCATCGGGCCCGGCCCATCAAGCCGGGCCCTCACTATGCGCCGGGCCTGAAGCAGCAACGGAACAGCCCGGCCGCAGCAGCCGGACCCGATAGAAGGACCGCACAGCCGCCGCCACCCCAGCGGACAGTCCACCCCAGTAGACTGTCTCCAGCCATGACATTGCATATTTCCTACCCCGCCGAGCTGCCGGTCTCCGAGCGCCGCGAAGATCTTATGGCCGCCATCGCGGCCAACCAGGTGACCATCATCGCCGGCGAGACCGGCTCGGGTAAGACCACCCAGATCCCCAAGATGTGCCTTGAGCTCGGCCTGGGCGAGAACGGGCTGATCGGCCACACCCAGCCCCGCCGTCTCGCGGCCCGCACCGTGGCCGAGCGCATCGCGGAGGAACTCGGCGTCGAAATCGGCCAGGAAGTCGGTTTCCAGGTCCGCTTCACCGGCGAGGTCAGCCGGTCCACCAAGGTCAAACTCATGACCGACGGCATCCTTCTGGCGGAGATCCAGCGCGACAGGCTGCTGCGCAAGTACAACGCCATCATCATTGACGAGGCGCACGAGCGCAGCCTCAACATCGACTTCATCCTCGGCTACCTCAAGCGCATCCTGCCGCAGCGCCCGGACCTGAAGATCATCATCACCTCGGCCACCATCGATCCGGAGCGCTTCGCCAAGCACTTCGGCAGCGACGAGGAGCCCTCCCCCATCATCGAGGTGTCGGGCCGGACCTTCCCGGTGGAAATCCGCTACCGGCCGCTTTCCCAGCCGGCCGGCGGCGCCGAAGATGGAGCCGGAGAAGGTGCCGCGGCGGACGACGAACTCGAGGAGGACCGCGACCCGCTCGATGCGGTGTGCGACGCCGTCGACGAGCTCGCCCTGGAAGCCCACGGCGACATCCTGATCTTCTTCTCCGGCGAGCGCGAAATCCGCGACGCGGCGGAGGCCCTCAACGCCCGCATCCAGTCCAACCGGCGCCTCGCGGGCACCGAGGTCCTTCCCCTCTTCGCCCGGTTGAGCCTGCAGGAGCAGCACAAGGTTTTCCACCCCGGCAGCAAGCGCCGGATCGTACTTGCCACCAACGTCGCCGAAACCTCGCTGACGGTCCCCGGCATCAAGTACGTGATCGACACCGGCACGGCCCGGATCTCGCGCTACTCGCACCGGACCAAGGTCCAGCGCCTGCCGATTGAGCGCGTCTCCCAGGCTTCGGCCAACCAGCGCTCGGGCCGCTGCGGCCGCGTTTCCGACGGTATCGCGATCCGGCTGTACTCCGAGGAGGACTTCGAGTCGCGGCCGCTGTTCACGGATCCGGAGATCCTGCGCACCAACCTCGCGGCCGTCATCCTGCAGATGACCGCCATGGGCGTGGCCCGCGGACCGAAGGACGTGGAGAACTTCCCGTTCGTCGAGCCGCCGGATTCGCGCGCCATCAACGACGGCGTCAGTCTCCTGCGCGAGCTCGGCGCCCTGACCGCCGCGCGGCAGGAGCCAACGGACGACGGCGGGCAGCGCGACGGCGGGCAGCGCCGCGGTTCCGGCCGTCCCGGAAGCGGGCTCACCGCCGTCGGGCAGCAGTTGGCCCAGCTGCCGGTGGACCCCAGGCTCGGCCGGATGATCGTGGAGTCCGGAAAGCGGGGCTGTGTCCGGGAGGTCATGATCCTGGCCGCCGCGCTCACCATCCAGGACCCGCGCGAGCGTCCAACAGACAAGCAGCAGCTCGCCGCGGAGAAGCACGCCCGCTTCCGGGACGAGAACTCGGATTTCACCGGTTACCTGAACCTGTGGAACTACCTGCAGGAGAAGCAGCAGGAACTGTCCTCCACGGCGTTCCGCCGGCTCTGCCGCAACGAGTTCATCAACTACCTGCGGGTCAGGGAGTGGCAGGACCTGTTCGCCCAGCTCCGCCAGCTGGCCCGCCCGCTGGGCATCAGCCTGGACAACAAGCGCCTTGCCGATCCGGTGGGCAACCACGACGGCATCCACATCAGCCTGCTCTCGGGGCTGCTGAGCCACGTCGGCATCCTCGACGAGCGCAAGCGCGAGTACGCCGGAGCCCGCGGCAGCCGCTTCGCGATTTTCCCGGGTTCGGCACTGTTCAAGAAGTCACCCACGTTCGTGATGGCCGCCGAGCTCGTGGAGACGAGCCGGCTCTGGGCCCGCGTCGCGGCGAAGTTCGATCCGCTCTGGGCCGAACAGGTGGCCCCCGACCTGGTCAAGCGCAGCTACAGCGAGCCGCACTGGTCCAAGAAGATGGGCGCGGTGATGGCCCACGAAAAGGTCACGCTGTACGGCGTGCCCATCATCCCGAGCCGGCGGATCAACTACGGCAAGGTGGATCCGGAGCTCTGCCGCGAGCTCTTCATCCGCCATGCCCTGGTTGAAGGCGACTGGCAGACCCACCACAAGTTCTTCCACCGCAACCGCGCGCTGCTGCACGAAGTCGAGGAACTCGAGGCCCGGATGCGGCGCCGCGACATCCTGGTGGACGACGAGACACTCTTCGAGTTCTACGACGCCCGGATCGGCGCGGAGGTCGTCTCGGAGCGGCACTTCGACAAGTGGTGGAAGGACGCACGGCAGCAGGATCCCACGCTGCTCGACTTCGACCAGTCCCTGCTGATCAGCGAGGACGCCGCGGCCCTGGACGATTCGGCCTATCCCAAGACCTTGTTGCACAAGGGCTTCGAGCTGCCGCTGAGCTACGAGTTTCACCCCGTGGCGCCCGGTTCGCCGCCAAATCCATCCGACGGCGTCACCGCCGAGGTGCCGGTGCTGTTCCTGAACCAGCTCGACGATGCCGCGTTCCGCTGGCTGATCCCCGGGCAGCGCGTGGAACTCGTCACGGCGCTCATCAAGTCGCTGCCCAAGCAGATCCGCAAGAACTTCGTTCCTGCCCCGGACGTGGCCCGCCAGGCCGTCGCGGCACTGGAAGCGGACTTCGATCCCGCCACGGACGAGCTCGAACCGTCGCTGGAACTGGTGCTGCGCCGGATCCGCGGACAGGTCATTCCGCCGGGCTCCTGGAACTGGGACGCCGTCCCGTCGCATTTGCGGGTCAGCTTCCGCGTGGTGGATTCCCGCGGCAAGTTGCTGGATGAGGGCAAGGACCTGAACGCGCTGCAGGAGCGGCTGGCCCCAGCCACCCGCCGGGCCATCGCGGAATCCCTCGGTGCCACCCCGGGCACCACGGCACCCCAATCCAAGGGAAATGCCGCGGCGAAGGCGAAAGCCGGCGCGAACGGCAAGGATGGCGCGCGTTCATCACGGGCCGGCACGTCCCCGTCGGCCGCCCTGGCCGCTGCCGCAGCCGCGGCGCCGGGCGGGTTCACCGAAATGTCCGGGCTCAAGGACTGGACCTTTGGAACCGTCCAGCGCCAGGTCCAGGGAACCGTTGGCGGGCACACCGTCACCGGCTATCCCGCCTTGGTGGATGAGGGAACGTCCGTGGCGCTGCGGCTGTTCCAGACGCCGTCGGAACAGCAGGAAGCCATGCGCGGCGGGGTCATCCGGCTCCTGGCCCTGAAAGTGCCGCCGCCGGACCGCTATGTCCTGGAGCACCTGAACAACACCGAGAAACTGACGTTCAGCCAGAACCCGCACGGTTCCGTGGCCGCGCTGATCGCCGACTGCGCCCTGGCCGCCATCGACAAACTCACGCCGGCCCCGCTGCCGTGGGACGAGGCCTCCTTCAAGGCACTCTACGAGAGCGTCCGGGCGGAGCTGATCGACACCGTCTTTACCGTCACCGCCGTCGTCGAACGCATCCTGGCCAGTACCCGCCGGATCGAAAAGCAGCTCAAGGGCACCACGAGCCTGGCCCTGATCAGCGCGCTC
The DNA here is from genome assembly GCF_056397425.1 of Arthrobacter sp. 05N33_2. Lineage (NCBI taxonomy): Bacteria > Bacillati > Actinomycetota > Actinomycetes > Micrococcales > Micrococcaceae > Arthrobacter > Arthrobacter sp. 05N33_2. The sequence continues at coordinate 2,965 of NZ_JBFTNJ010000036.1, read as the reverse complement.
AACGACGTCAAGAGCCAGCTCGAGCAGCTGGTGTATCCGGGTTTCGTGGCACGCACGGGCTACGCCCAGCTCAGCCAGCTGCCCCGCTACCTCGCGGCGATCGAAAAGCGCCTCGAGAAGCTGCCGGGCAACGTGCAGCGGGACGCCCAGCACATGGCCGCGGTCCAGGCCCTGGAGGACGACTACGACGACGCCGTGTCCGCGCTGCTGCCCGGGCGGCGGGCGGGCGCGGAGTTAACCCACGTGCGCTGGATGATCGAGGAACTGCGGGTGAGCCTCTTCGCCGTCGAACTCGGGACCGCCTATTCGGTGTCCGAAAAGCGTATCCGGGCCGCCCTTAACAAAGTGCTGGCGCCGGCGTAGACCCCTGAGGGTGCTGCGCCGGCGCCAGCACTGGCGGCCGGGAATGTCCGGGCGGGCCTGTCCGGGCGGGACCTATGCGGCCGGGACGTGCTCCGCGTGGCCGGCCGTGCGGAGGCCTTCGCGGAGCTTCTCCGCGTTGGCGTCCAGCCTGGCCGGATCCGGGTGCTGGTCCACGGAGCCGAAATCAAAGTCCGCCATTGAGTTCGATGGCCACACGTGGACGTGCATGTGGTTGATTTCGTAGCCGGCCACGATCAGCCCGGCCCGGGCGGCGTCGAACACCTCCACCTGGACCGCGCCGATCTTGCGGGCAACCTCCATGACCCGGCCGAGGACCTCGGGCGAGGCATCCGTCCAGCGGTCCACTTCCTCGGTGGGCACCACGAGGGTGTGGCCGTCGGCCAGCGGGCCCATGGTCAGGAACGCCACGACGCCGTCCTCGCGCCAGACGAAGCGGCCCGGGATCTCGCCGTTGATGATTTTGGTGAAGAGAGTGCTCATGCGTCCGCCTTTTCTGCCGGGGACCCCAGGGTACTGACGTCCAGGACAAAACGGTACTTGACGTCGCCTGCCACCATGCGGTCGTAGGCTTCGTTGAGCTGGTCAGCGCCGACCACCTCAACGTCGGACACCACGCCGTGCTCGGCGCAGAAGTCCAGCATCTCCTGCGTCTCGGCGATGCCGCCGATCAGCGAACCCGCATAGGCGATCCTGCGCCGGATCAGCACCCCGGGGTTGACGGGCGGCATCGCTTCGGCGGGCAGGCCCAGCTGGAACAGCACACCGTCCAGGCCCAGCGTGCGGAAGTAGGGGTTGAGGTCGTGCGGTGCGGCGACAGTGTCGATAATGACGTCGATGCTGCGGTTCGCGGCTTCCATCGCGGCCGGGTCGGTGGAGAGGATGACGTCGTCGGCGCCCAGCTCGCGCGCTGCGGCGAATTTGTTCTCCGACGTCGTGAAGACCTTGACCTCGGCGCCCATGGCCTTGGCGATCTTGACGGCCATATGGCCGAGGCCGCCCAGTCCGACGACGCCGACGACGTCGCCTTCCTCGACCTCGAAGTGGTTCAGGGGCGAATATGTGGTGATGCCGGCGCACAGCAGGGGCGCCGCGGCGGCGGGGTCCAATGCTTCCGGCACCCGCAGGACATAGTGGCGGTCCACCACGATCGACGTGGCATACCCGCCCTGGGTGATGGCGCCGTCGTTGCGGGCATCCTTCGCCCCGTAGGTTCCCACCGCGGCGTTTTCGCAGTACTGCTCGAGGCCGTCCAGGCAGCTGTCGCACTCGCGGCAGGAGTCCACGATGCATCCCACGCCCACGCGCTCACCCACCGTGAAGTCGTCGACGGCGGAACCGAGCCGGGTGACCCGGCCGACAATCTCGTGGCCCGGGATCAACGGGTAGGTGTCGCCGCCCCATTCGCCCCGGGTGGCGTGCACGTCCGAGTGGCACAGTCCGCAGAATTCAACTGCGATCTCGACGTCGTCCGCCTTCGGCGCCCGTCGGGACACGGTCAAGGGAACGAGCCCGCTGTCCGGTGAGGTGGCACCATACGCAGCAGCGAGTGTGGGGCCGGCGTTCTGCGCGGCGCTGTCCGCGGTGGCGGATTTGGTGTCTGTGGTGTCCAAATCCGGCAACGGCTTGGCAAGGGGCGGGGGTACGGGACGTCCAGGTGTCATACGTTGACGCTACCCCCGGTCCCGGGATGTATTCCACTTTGGGGTGGCTCGCTGGCGACGGCTCGTCGCTCAGGTCGGGCACGTTGCCCAACTGGTCGTGCGTCAACGAACCGGGGGCACCCTGGGGACGCCGTACGAGCAGCTGGCCGGAAGGCCGGATACTCAACTGCGTCCAAGACTTCCGCACCGACAGCCGCCATCATTCGCTAACGAATTGGCCGCCGCCTGGCAGTTGGCACCCGGGGCGGACCCCTGCGGCCATTATTGTCGGGGGTCCCTGAAACACTGGATTCATGGACGGCAATCAGGGGCCCGAAGTGGCTCCGGTAGGATACGGCGACGGTGGCCTGAGTCGCGCCGGGAGCGGCGCGGCCGCCGGACCGATGGGCTTAGGCTGTCCGGCCACGGACAGTGCCGGGATCATTGACCGGATCCGGGAACTGGAGGACTGGAAATCCGCCGCGACCGCGGAACAGGCCCGGCTCGCCGTGGCCTTCGACCTGCTCCAGCGCCGCGAACAAGCCGCCGCCGGGGTCCCGGCCGAGAAGCTCGGCACCGGGATCGGCGCGCAGATCGCCCTGGCCCGGCACGAATCCCCCGCCAGGGGCGGCCGGCTCCTGGGCCTGGCCAAAGCCCTCGTGACCGAAATGCCGCACACCCTCGSCGCCCTGCAGACCGGGCAGCTGAACGAATGGCGCGCCACCCTGCTCGTTCGTGAAACCGCGTGCCTGAGCGCCGCGGACCGGGCCGCCGTCGACGAGGAATTGGCGCCCGACGCCGGGACGTTCGCCGGGGCCGGTGACCGGTCCCTGGTTGCCGCGGCCCGGGCCGCCGCGTACCGGCGTGAYCCCCGCTCCGTCACCGAACGCGCCGCGCACGCCGCCACCGAGCGGCACGTCAGCCTCCGCCCGGCCCCCGAC
>NZ_JBFTNJ010000035.1:0-32700 GCF_056397425.1 Arthrobacter sp. 05N33_2 | reverse complement strand
GGACTCCCGCGCCCGGCTCTTCCCACCCGGGCACCGCCGCTTCATCCAGGCCCGCGACGACACCTGCCGCACCCCCTACTGCGACGCGCCCATCCGCCACCTGGACCACATCATTCCCTGGCACACCGGCGGCCCGACCACCACGGACAACGCCGCCGGCCTCTGCGAAGCCTGCAACCACACCAAAGAAAACCCCGGCTGGAAAGCACGCCCCAGCCCTGAAGCCGCACCCGGATCCGGATCCGCCTCGAGCATCGGCGCGAGGCACACCCTCGAACTCACCACCCCCACCGGCCACACGTACCGTTCCACCGCGCCACCGTTGCCCGGAACACCGCTTCGGCCATCAGCCACAGACCAGCCAGGCTCCCAGCCAGGCTCCCGCCACCGGCGCCAGCTCCGGCACCAAGCCAAAACGCTCAGGCGTGGAAAACCCAAAGCGGCTGCCGCAGCCTAGGAATTATGGACCGCCCGAGGAGGAACTGGAGGCGCTCTGGGCAGCCTGCGCGGGCCGTCCAATGCTCGTGCTGGCCCTTAGCGTGAAGCCGCGTCCTCGCCGTACGGTTCCGGCCCGGTGACAACATCGTTCGCGGGACCGTGGCACCACTCCGAAAAGGACCCCGGATAGAGGGCAGCGGAAAAGCCGGCAATCTCGAGGGCGGCGATTTCATGGGCCGCTGTCACTCCGGACCCGCAGTACACGGCAGTGGGAACGCCGTCCCGGTAACCGAGCTGTTCGAAGCGCTCCCGCAGCTCCGCCGGGGCAAGGAAGCGCCCGTCAGCGCGCAGGTTCCCGGTGGTAGGGGCACTGACGGCCCCCGGAATATGGCCGGCGCGGGGATCCACGGGCTCGATTTCGCCGCGGTACCGCTCCCCCGCCCGGGCGTCCAACAGCAGCCCCCGCCGGCCCCAACTGGCGGCTTGTCCGGCGTCGATCGCGGGCATGGCGCCGTCGGACAGGGTGACGTTTCCGGGTGCGGGCTGTTCGGGTCCGGCCGCCAGCTCGAACCCGGCAGCCCGCCACGCGGCCAGGCCGCCGTCGAGCAGGTACACAGAACTGAAGCCGGCGTTGCGCAGCATCCACCACAGCCGGGCCGCAGCCATGTTGCCGCTGTCGTCGTACGCTACGACCACATCGCCGTCGTTGATGCCCCAGCGGCGCGCGGACTCCTGGAACCGCTCCGACGGCGGCAACGGATGCCTGCCGCGTTCCGGTTCCGCCGGTCCGGCAAGTTCAGTGGCGAGATCCACGAAGACGGCCCCGGGGATGTGTCCGCGCAGGTAGTGATCGTGACCGTGGGGATCCCCCAGCGCCCAGCGAACGTCGAGGAGTACTGTGCGCTGGCCGGCTGCGCCGGCGTCGTCCATCCGGTCCTTGAGGGCGGCAGCATCGAGAAGGGTGTCCATTTCCCCACTCTATCTTTGGCGTCCCGCCGCCCCCGGTAGGCTGTAGCGGTGAACACAGCGCACCTGCAGGACCGGGCCTGGGCCGACGAGGCCGTCCGCCGGATCAACGCCGAAAACAACCGCTCAGCCGACACCCACCTGTACTCGGTGCCGCTCCCGGAGCACTGGGGCGTGCAGCTGTACCTGAAGGACGAATCCACCCACCGCACCGGCAGCCTCAAGCACCGGCTGGCGCGGTCCCTGTTCCTCTTCGGCCTCGTCAACGGCTGGATCCGGGAAGGCACCACGATCGTGGAGGCATCCAGCGGCAGCACCGCCGTCTCCGAAGCCTATTTTGCGCAGCTGCTGGGACTGCCCTTCATCGCCGTGATGACCCGGACCACCAGCCGCGAGAAAATCGCCCTGATCGAACAGTTCGGCGGCTCCTGCCATCTGGTGGACCACGCCTCCGAGGTCTACGAGATGGCCGCGGATCTGGCCAGGAGCACGGGCGGGCACTACATGGACCAATTCACGTACGCCGAACGGGCCACGGACTGGCGCGGGAACAACAACATCGCCGAATCGATCTTCGGCCAGCTGGCCCTGGAGGAGCACCCGGTCCCCTGCTGGGTGGTGGTCGGGGCCGGCACCGGCGGGACCAGCGCCACGATTGGCCGGTACCTGCGCTACCACCGCTACGAGACGGGCCTCGCCGTCGTCGACCCGGAAAATTCCGCGTTCTATCCGGGCTGGCGGAACAGCCGGCCCGACGGCGGGACAGCTGGCGGCGGGACTGCTGGCGGCGGGACAGCTGGCGGCGGGACTGCAGCTGACGCACCCGCGGCGGGATTGCCCTCCCGCATCGAGGGCATCGGCCGGCCGCGGATGGAGCCGAGTTTTGTGCCCGCCGTGATCGACCACATGATCCAGGTTCCCGACGCCGCGTCGGTGGCGGCCATGCGGCATCTGAGGGACCACGCCGGGCTGCACGCGGGTCCGTCCACCGGGACCAACCTCTGGGGCGCGTGGCAGCTCATCGCCGGGATGATCGCGGAGGGCCGCCGGGGCAGTGTTGTGACCCTGATGTGCGACGCCGGGGACCGCTACGCCGGAAATTACTACAACCCGGAGTGGCTGGCGGCCCACGGCCTGGATCCCGAACCCCACGAGGCCGTGCTGGGCGAGTTCTTCCGGGCCGGCGTCTGGCCGGCCTAAACCAGCCGGCCAGCCCGTCCGTCAGCACGCCGGCCTAAGCCCGCCAAGGCGCCCGCGGAGGCTAAACCTCCGCTGTATCGCCGCTGGAGAGGTGCCGGTACTCGGTGCCGTACTTGGCGCCGATCCGGGTCACGTGCCCCTCCACCAGCCCGCGGCCCAGCTCGTTCAGCAGCGCGTCGTGGATCGGGAAGGCCTGTGGTGCGCGGACACCGATGACAAAATCCACCACTTCGCCCACCTTGTTCCACGGGGCGTGGATGGGTACAAGCAGCGTCTTGACGTCGATGCCGTCGGGGATCGCGAAGGAGTCCCCCGGGTGGTAGACGTTGCCATCGACGAGGTAGCCGACGTTGGCCACCACGGGGATCTGCGGATGGATGAGGGCGTGCTGGCCGCCAAAGGTCCTGATGGCGAAGCCCGACGTTTCAAATTCCTCGCCCGCGCCCGCCACATGGATGCGGCTTCCGGCGTCGGGCGCCTTGCCGCGGAGCGTCGCGGCCACGGCCTCCGGGGCGAAAAGCTCAAGGGTGGTGTTCGACTGCAACGCCGCGGCGACGGCGTCGACGTCCACATGGTCCGCGTGCTCGTGGGTAATGAGCACAGCATGTGCTCCGGCCAGGGCCTGGTCCGTCTCCGAAAAGGTGCCCGGGTCAAACACCAGCACCCGGCCGTCCTGTTCGAGGCGGACACAGGCGTGAGTAAATTTGGTCAGCTTCATCCGGCCAGCCTAGGCACCAGCCGTCACAGTGTCCACGAAGCGCCGCTGGCAATCTTGGGCGCTGGTAATCTTGGACATTGCCACACTCAGCGAGTCCCACCCGCGAATTCTTTTGACGAAGCGAGTTCCACGATGTCCCAAGGCGCTACCACCGGCAGCAGCCGGACTCCGGCCTCGGCACCCGTGCAGGGCAAGGAACAGCGCGTCACCAAGCAGCGCCTCGCCGTCAGTGCCGCCCTGGACGACCTGGCGGACTTCGTCAGCACCCAGGAACTGCACCGTATCCTCCAGGAGCGCGGCACCGCGGTGTCCCTCGCGACCTCCTACCGGATCCTGCAGTCCCTCGCCGACGACGGGCTGGTGGATGTCCTGCGCAACGCCGACGGCGAAGCGGTGTACCGGCGCTGCGCCGTCACCGGGCACCACCATCACCTGCTGTGCCGGAACTGCGGCAAGGCCGTGGAAGTGGAAGCACCGGCGGTCGAGGCCTGGGCCGCGCGGATCGCGAATGAGCACGGCTTCACCGCGGTGGAGCACACCGTGGAAATCTTCGGCCTGTGCCCAGAATGCACAGCCAGTCAGCCAGGCGAATAGCCGGAGCTGCTGAAATTCCCCACCTTTGACCTCGTGACCCCGGAAATCACCGGCGGGGCGCAGGGACCCGCCGGCGGCCGACGGCAAACCTGGGGAAATTCCGCCACTGTGGCGTGAGAGCGTTAAGCCGACGCAGCGGCGCTCCGCACCACCCGGCCGTTGAGTCCCCGTCTGGTCCGTGCGCCACCGATCATCCGGCAGGCCACGTAGATCAGGAAGGACAACGTGGTCACATAGGGGCTGATCGGCAGCCGGCCGCCGAGGGCCAGCAGGATGCCTCCGACGGTYGCCGTCATCGCAAAGACGATGCTCAGCGTGACAACCAGCCGGGGCGAGGACGTGACGCGCATGGCGGCGGCCGCGGGCGTGATCAGCAGGGCCAGCACCAGCAGCGCGCCCACAATCTGGATGGACAGCGCCACGCTGATCCCCAGCAGCACCATGAAACCAAGGGCGAGGGCCCGCACCGGCACGCCGCGGGCGGTGGCGACGTCGGGGTCGACACTGGCAAAGGTCAACGGCCGCCAGATGGCGGCCAGCGCCAGCATCACCACGACGGCGGCGACCGCCAGGACCTGCAGCTGGACGGTCCCGACCGATACGATCTGCCCGGTGAGCAGGCCGAACTTGTTGGCCGCCCGGCCCTCGTACAGGGACAGGAAGAGGATGCCCAGGCCAAGCCCGAAGGGCATGATGACGCCGATGATCGAGTTCTTGTCCCGTGCGCGGACCCCCATCACGCCCAGCACCAGGGCTGCCAGCACGGATCCTGCCAGCGAGCCGAGGATGATGTCGGCACCGATCAGCAGCGCGAACGCCGCGCCGGCAAAGGAGAGCTCCGAGATCCCGTGGACGGCGAAGGCGAGGTCGCGTTTCATCACGAAGGTGCCCATGATTCCGCCGAGCAGCCCGAGGACAGCGCCGGCCCAGATGGAGTTCTGCACCAGGACCAGCAGCTCGCCGTAGTTTTCGAAGTTGAAGATTGAGTGCAGCAGGTCGCCCAGATCCACTTAGCCCGCCTCGCCCGCGACTGAGTGCGCGTCCAGATGGTGGTGCGTCGCGGCGTCCGGCAGACCGACGACGATCAGCCGGCCGTTGGCCTGGATGACCTCAACACGGCTGTCATACAAATCGGAGAGCACCTCGGTGGTCATGACCTCCGCGGGTGTGCCCACCCGGAACTTTCCGCCGGCCAGGTACAGGACCCGGTCCACGTAGTCCATGATCGGGTTGATCTCGTGGGTCACGAACACCACGGCACTGTCCGCGTCGCGGCATTGCCTGTTGATCAGCGCGCTGACGCCCTGCTGGTGCTGAAGGTCTAGGGAGAGCAGCGGCTCGTCGCACAGCAGCACCTTGGGATCGGTCGCGAGGGCCTGCGCCACGCGCAGGCGCTGCTGCTCACCGCCGGAAAGCTGCCCCACCGGCACCTTGGCGTAGTCGGTGGCGCCCACAAGCTCCAGGAGTTCATCGACTTTACGGTTCACCTTGGCGCCGCCGAGGCGGATGCCCCAGCGGTGGCCGTCGACGCCGAGGGCCACGAGGTCGCGGGCGCGCAGGGGCGTATCGGGGTCGAATGATTTCTGCTGGGGCACGTAGCCGATCCGGCGGCTTCCCCGTTCAACGGGGTGGCCGTCGAGCACGGCCGTTCCCGTGCTCAGTTCCTGCAATCCCAGCAGGACCTTCAGGAAGGTGGTCTTGCCGCTGCCGTTGGGCCCGAGCACGGCAAAGAATTCACCCGGGTTGATGTCCAGGTCCAGGCCCTCCCAGAGAGTCCGTTGGCCGAACGCCAGGGAGGCGCCGCGCAGGCTCACTACCGGTGTCAAAAGGGGTTTCCTCGATTTTCCGCGGAGATGGCTGCTCCCGCTGTTGCGATCATCCTAGGGCCTTGCCGATGCTCTCCACGTTTCCGGTCATCCACTGCAGGTAGGACTGGCCGTCCGGGAGGGTCTCGCTGAAGTTCACGACCGGGACGCCGGCGTTCTCGGCGGCTTTTTTCACCGCCGCCGTCTGCGGTCCCTCGGTCTGGGTATTGTAGGCCAGCAGCCTTACGCCCCGGGATGCCACGAGATCGACGGTGGTCTTGAGCACGGCGGGCGGGACGTCGGCGTCCTCCTCGATCGCCGCCGTGTACTCGGCCGGGGTCTCGTTCTCCAGTCCGGCGTCCTCGAGCAGGTACAGCGGTACAGGCTCGGTGACGGCCACGGGCGCGTGGCCCGCCGAGGACTTGATGGCGGCGAGCTTCGTTTCCAGGCCGCCGAGCGAGTCCTTGAAGGCCGCCGCGTTGCTCCGGAACGTCTGCGCCGAGGCCGGTTCCAGCGAGCCCAGCTTCTCGGCCACGGCGTCCGCGAGGCGGGACATGGCARGCAGGCTGTACCAGACGTGTTCGTTCAGCCCCGTGGACCCGTGGGTGTGGCCGGCGGAGTCGGGGCTCGCCGCTGGCGGGCTTTCGCTGGCAGTGCTTTCGGAGACAAGCCCTGAAAYATCCACGGCGCTGATGACGCTGCCGCGGTCCAGGCCGGTGTCGGTCGCCAGGGTGTCCATGAAGGCGTCGTATCCCCCGCCGTTCTCCACCACCAGCTCGGCCTTGGAGACGGCCAGCTTGTCCTGCGTGGTGGCCTCGTAGGAGTGCGGGTCCTGGCTGGTGCGGTTGATGATCGAGCTGACCCGGACCTTGTCGCCGCCGATGCTGGAGACGATGTCGCCGTACACGCTGGTGGATGCGACGACGTTGACCACGCCGTCCCCCGCGGTCCCCCGGGGGCTGCCGGACGTCGGACTGCACGCGGTGAGCAGGAGGCCCAGGCCGGCAAGACCAGCCAGCAGGACTCGGGCAGCGGGACGACGCACGGAAAACCTCGGATCTGTTATTGAGAATCAGGAGCAATAGCAACAGCCCGAGTGTATCCCTAAATAGGAATCATTCCTATTTAGGGATACACGGCGTGCCCCGCCGGTGCCCGGCCGCAGCTGGGCTGCCCGTTACTGGACCGGCCGTTACTTGGCTGCCCGATATTGGGCTGCCCCCTACTGGTCCTGGCCCAGCCTGCGGTAGCCGGTGGCCTGCGTCGCGTCCCGGATTTCGCCGACGAGCTGCTCGATCACGTCTTCGAGGAACAGCACTCCCTGAGTCAGCCCATCGGGTCCGATCACGCGCGCCAGGTGCGAGCCCGTGCGCTGCATGACGGACATGGCCTGCTCGATTTCGTCGTCCATGGCGAGGTTCGCCAGCGACCGGATGCGGCTTTCCGCAATCGGCTGGTGGTACCCGGCGTCCGGGATGGACAGCACGTCCTTGATATGGAGGTAGCCGGCCAGCATGCCGTCGTCGTCGAGCATCGGGAAGCGCGAGAACCCGGTCCGGCTCACTGCCTTTTCGAATTCGACCGGCGTGGTGGCCGCCTTGAGCATGACGAGCTTGCCCAGCGGAACCATCACACGGGACGCGGTGTGTTCGGAGAACTCGAGCGCTCCGGTGATGAGTCCGGCGTCGTCGTCCACGAGTCCGTGGCGGGTGGATTCCTGCACGATCGACTGCACTTCTTCAAGAGTGAAGGTGGAGGTCACCTCGTCCTTCGGCTCAATCCGCATCAGCTTCAGGATGTGGTTCGCGGACCAGTTAAGCGCCGCAATGACGGGCTTGACGAGCCGCCCGATGAACATCAGCGGCGGCGCCAGCAGCAGCGCAGCCTTGTCCGCGACGGACACGGAGATGTTCTTGGGCACCATTTCGCCGAATGTGACGTGCAGGAACGTCACCAACAGCAGGGCGACGGCGAAGGCCACAATGTTTGCGACCTCCTCGGGGACGCCCGCCGCTTCCAGCGGCACGGCCAGGAGGTGGTGGATCGCGGGCTCGGCCACCTGCAGGATCAGCAGCGAGCAGACGGTGATGCCGAGCTGGGCGCAGGCGAGCATGAGGGAAACGTTTTCCATCGCCCGCAGGGTGGTCTGCGCGCGCTTCGAACCCGCCTCGGCCAGCGGCTCGATCTGGCTGCGGCGGGCCGACATGACGGCGAATTCGGCGGCCACGAAGAAGGCGTTGCCCACCAGGAGGAACGCAAGCCAGAGGATTCCGGCCCAGTCGCTCACGCGGCACCTGCCTGGCTGGCGGGCTGGCCGTCGCCTGACACCCGGACGGGCCGGAAACAGATCCGGTCGATCCGGCGGCCGTCCATGCGGGTCACGCTGAGTGTCCCGCCGACGACGTCGACCGTGTCGCCGACTGCCGCGATGCGGCCGAGCTGGCTCATGACGTAGCCTCCCACCGTTTCGTAGGCAGCCTCGTCGGGCACGGTCAGGCCCGGGATCTGTTCGGAGAGTTCATCCGGCCGGAGCAGGCCCGGGAAGTACCAGTCCCCCGAGGCGCTTTGGAGCAGGCCGGGCCGGACCTTGTCATGCTCATCGGCCACTTCCCCGACGATTTCCTCCACGAGGTCCTCCAGCGTGGTGATGCCGGCGGTTCCACCGTATTCATCCAGGACCACGGCCAGTTGCAGGTTGCCCTCGCGCAGTTCGGCGAGGAGGGCGTCCAGATGGATGGTTTCGGGGACCCGGAGCACGTCGGTCATGATGGCCCCCGCCTGCAGCTTGGCGCGGCGGTCCGCGGGCACGGCAATGGCCTTCTTGATGTGGACCACGCCGCGGATGTCATCGGAGGACTCGCCGATCACGGGGAACCGGGAGTATCCGGTGCGCTTGGCGGCCTCGACGATATCCGAGACCGGCTGGTCGGCATCGACGGTCTCCACGCGGATGCGGGGGGTCATGACGTCCGCGGCGGTCCGCCCGGAGAACTTCAGGGTTCGGGCGATGAAGTTGGCCGTTCCGGCGTCGAGGGTGCCCATGGCCGCGGAGCGGCGCACAAGCGAGGCCAGCTCGGCCGGGGTGCGGGCGCCGGAGATTTCTTCCTTGGCCTCCAGGCCGAAGACGTTGAGGACCTTGTTGGAGAAGCCGTTGAGCACCACGATGGCGGGCTTGAAGATGGCGGTGAACACCAGCTGGGGCCGGGCCACGGCCTTGCCGATCGGGAAGGACAGCGCAATGGCCATGTTCTTGGGCACCAGCTCGCCGATCACCATGGAGAGCAGGGTGGCCACCGCCATTGCCAGGACCAGGGACAGCGAGGCAGCCGCCGCCGGCGGGACACCGAGCGCGGTGAGCGGGCCTTCAAGCAGCTTGCCCACGGACGGTTCCATGACATAGCCGGTCAGCAGCGTGGTCATAGTGATGCCCAGCTGGCAGCTGGAAAGCTGGGTGGAAAGTGACTTGAGACATCTGAGCAACGGCTCGGCGGCGGTGTCGCCGGTGTCAACGGCGCGCTGCACGGTGGCCTGGTCCAGGGCGACCAGGGAAAATTCCACGGCGACAAAGAAGCCGGTGCCGAGGATGAGCAGGAGACCTGCTGCGAGGAGTAGCCATTCCATGTCAGCGGCCTGCTTCCGCAGCAGCGCATGGCATGTGCCGCGTCAGGGGACGCAAATGCGGGAAGGCCCGGCCTGGCGGAGGATGGTCGGCGGCGGCCGACCCTGTTTCCTGGATAGCTCCGGAATGGCGTGCGGCCGGAGAGTGATGGGCGCGTGAACGGGGTTTGCCGGCTCTGCGGGTGGACTGGGCGGGAACGGTTTCCGTACTCCGCTGACAGCCCCCAGGCCGGCACCTAGATTTACTGTCCATAAGAATTTCAGTCTACAGGAGCAACCGCTGCCAGCCCCGGACCGCCCGCGTCACCGGCCGCGCCGGGTTCACCAGCTCTGCGGGACGGGCCGGCCCTCCTCGTACCCGGCCGCGGACTGGATGCCTGCCACGGCGCGTTCCCGGAAAGCGGCGAGATCGGCAGCGCCGGCGTAGCTCATGGAACTGCGCAGGCCCGCGGTGATCATGTCCAGCAGGTCCTCGACGCCGGGCCGGGCCGCGTCGACGTACATGCGGGAGGTGGAGATGCCCTCCTCGAAGAGGGCCTTGCGGTCCTTTTCAAAGGCGCCCTCGCGTTGGTTGCGGTTCTGCACCGCSCGGGCGGACGCCATGCCGAAGCTCTCCTTGTACTGCCGKCCCGMCGMGTCGAGCWGCAGRTCCCCGGGGCTYTCGTGCGTRCCGGCAAACCAGGAGCCGATCATGACCTGGCTGGCCCCGGCGGCCAGGGCCAGGGCGACGTCGCGCGGGTAGCGGACCCCGCCGTCGGCCCATACCCGGCCGCCGGCTTCCCGGGCCGCGGCGGAGCATTCGAGGACGGTACTGAACTGGGGGCGGCCCACGGCCGTCATCATGCGCGTCGTGCACATGGCGCCGGGGCCCACCCCGACCTTAACGATGTCCGCCCCGGCCTCGATGAGCTCACGTGTGGCATCGCCGGTGACGACGTTGCCGGCGACCACCGGCACGCCGGGGTTGAGACCCTTCACGGCGGCGAGGGCGTCGAACATTTTCTGCTGGTGCCCGTGTGCGGTGTCGAGGACCAGCACGTTGACGCCGGCCGCCAGCAATTCGGCGGCCCGTCCGGCCACGTCGCCGTTGATTCCGACGGCGGCAGCGACCTTCAGCCTGCCGTCGTCGTCCAGGGACGGCCGGTAGAGCGTGGAGCGCAGGGCGCCCTTACGGGTGAGCACGCCGGCCAGGACCCCGYCCTGCTGCACCGGTGCGTAGTCGGTTCCGGCGGCGTCCATCGCTTCAAAGGCGCGGCGGAGGGCCTGCGCAGCATCGGCCGCCGACCCGCCCCCAAACAATCCGCCGGCGAGCGGTCCGCCGTCGAGCACCAGCGGCTGGTGGCGGATGACGGAGGCCAGTGACGCGAAACGGTCCTGGCCCTCGCAGTCGGTGGCCCGGACAACACCGGTGACCGCGCCGGAGTCGTCCACCACCACAACGGCCCCGTGCGGCCGCTTGCCCATCAGGTGGAGGGCATCAATGACGGTGTCCGTGGGCGCGAGCGTGACGGGGGTTTCCAGGACCGGGTGGCGTCCCTTGATCCAGGCCGTGACGTCACGGATGACGTCGAGCGGGACGTCCTGCGGCAGGACTCCAAGGCCGCCGCGGCGGGCCATGGTCTCGGCCATCCGCTTCCCCGTGACCGCCGTCATGTTCGCCGCCACCAGCGGGATCGCGGAGCCGGTCCCGTCGTCGGCCGCGAGGTCGACGTCCAGGCGGGAGGTGACATCGGACCGGGACGGGACCAGGAAGAGGTCCGAGTAGGTCAGATCGGTGGTGGGCTCATTCAGGAAACGCACTGCTGCTCCTTTGCTGGCACCCGCAGCTGGCACCGTCGGCGACAAACGGGTTCTCACTGCATTCTAGGGCGGTTTCCGGCGGGGCCGGCACCGAGTCCGGCACCGCGTCCGGCCTCGCGCAGGGCACCGCATGTGGGCCGCATGTGGGCCGATTCTGCCACTCTTCTTCACCGCAATTCGGCGGCTGCCGGGGCGGATCATGATTTGGGTCACGCTTATTGGCGGTTTGGCCAGAATCCTCACTAGACTGGCATGGGTCTGGGTTCACTGGACGCAGAGACTGGCTCAATCGTTGTGCCGAGGCACCGTGGAAGCCAGAGGGAATCAAACTCACGGAAGAGGCGTATTTCAAGTGCCAGAGCAGCCTAGCCACCGTCTACCAGAGGAATTTGGCGGAAACGAGTGGCTCGTTGACGAACTGTATGAGCGTTACCAGCAGGACAAGAACACGGTCGACTCCAAGTGGTGGCCCCTGTTCGAATCCTTTGAAGCTAGTGACGCCTCTCCCGCCAACGGAACGTCCGGCACCGCGACAGCTGTGCATCCTGCCACCCGTGAACTTCCCGTTGTAGCGCCCGCCGCCGCTCCGGCAGCACCTGCGCCTGCCGCCCCCGCAGCTCCCGCCGCCACGGCCGCTCCCGCACCGGCTGCGCCCGCCGCCAAGAAAGCCCCGGCCACCGTCGCCCGGGACGGCTCCAAGACTTCCGACGCCGGCCCCGGCACCGCGCCGATCCCGGCGCAGCTGCCCAAGAACCTCAAGGCCCCGACGGCTCCCGAAGAAGACGTCGTCTCGGTCCTGCGCGGTCCGGCCAAGGCGATCGCCTCTAACATGGTCACCAGCCTGGAAGTGCCGACCGCCACGAGCGTCCGCGCCATCCCGGCGAAGCTCCTGATCGACAACCGTGTGGTCATCAACTCCAACCTGGCCCGCGCCCGCGGCGGCAAGGTCTCCTTCACGCACCTGATCGGCTACGCCGTCATCCGCGCCCTGTCCCAGTTCCCGTCGATGAACGTCTACTACGACGAGATCGACGGCAAGCCGGTGGCTGTCCAGCCGGCGCACGTGAACTTCGGCATCGCGATCGACATGCCCAAGCCCGACGGCACCCGCCTGCTCATGGTCCCGAACATCAAGAAGGCGGAGACCCTCAACTTCTCCGAGTTCTGGCACACCTACGAGGACCTGATCAAGCGTGCCCGCAACGGCAAGCTGACCGCGGACGACCACTCCGGCACCACCGTGTCCCTGACCAACCCCGGCGGCATCGGCACCGTCCACTCGGTCCCGCGTCTGTCCAAGGGCCAGGCCGCCATCATCGGCGTCGGCGCACTGGACTAACCGGCCGAGTTCCAGGGTGCCAGCGAGAAGATCATCGCGCAGAACGCGATCAGCAAGGTCCTCACGCTGACCTCCACCTATGACCACCGCGTCATCCAGGGTGCCGGCAGCGGCGAGTTCCTCAAGCTCGTGCACCAGCTGCTGCTGGGCGCGCAGAACTTCTACGACGAGATCTTCGAGTCCCTGCGTATCCCCTACGAGCCCGTGCGCTGGAGCCCCGACCTGCAGGTGGACCCGGCCGACGAGATCAACAAGGTCGCCCGGATCCAGCAGCTGATCCACGCCTACCGCGTGCGCGGCCACCTCATGGCGGACACCGATCCGCTCGAGTACGTCCAGCGCAAGCACCCGGACCTCGATGTCCTGACCTACGGCCTGACCCTGTGGGACCTGGACCGCGAGTGGCCCACCGGCGGCTTCGGCGGCAGGCCGATGCTCAAGTTCCGCGACATCCTCGGCGTCCTCCGTGATGCCTACTGCCGCACCGCCGGCATCGAATACATGCACATCCAGGACCCGGCCGAGCGCAAGTGGTTCCAGGACCAGCTGGAGCACCCGTACTCGAAGCCGAGCCGCGACGAGCAGCTGCGCATCGTCTCCAAGCTCAACGCCGCCGAGGCCTTCGAGACCTTCCTGCAGACGAAGTTCGTCGGCCAGAAGCGCTTCTCGCTCGAGGGCGGCGAGTCCCTGATCCCGCTGCTGGACGCGATCATCTCCGACGCCGCCGACGACGAACTCGACGAAGTGGCGATCGGCATGGCCCACCGCGGCCGGCTCAACGTGCTGACCAACATCGCGGGCAAGACTTACGCGCAGGTCTTCCGCGAATTCGAAGGCACCCAGGACCCGCGCTCCGTGCAGGGCTCCGGTGACGTCAAGTACCACCTGGGCACCGAGGGCACCTTCACCTCGGACAACGGCAAGGAGACCAAGGTCTACCTCGCCGCGAACCCGTCCCACCTCGAGGCCGTCGATTCCGTCCTCGAAGGGATCGTCCGTGCCAAGCAGGACCGCCTGGACCAGGGCGAGGCGTTCCCCGTGCTGCCGATCATGGTGCACGGCGACGCCGCCTTCGCGGGCCAGGGTGTGGTCGCGGAAACGCTGAACCTCTCCCAGCTGCGCGGGTACCGCACCGGCGGCACCATCCACATCGTGGTCAACAACCAGGTCGGCTTCACCACCGCACCGTCGTCCTCGCGTTCCTCCACGTACTCCACGGACGTCGCCAAGATGATCCAGGCACCGGTGTTCCACGTGAACGGCGACGACCCGGAGGCCGTGGTCCGCATCGGGCAGCTTGCCTACGAGTTCCGTCAGCGTTTCCACAAGGACGTTGTCATCGACATGGTCTGCTACCGCCGTCGCGGCCACAACGAGGGCGATGACCCCTCGATGACCCAGCCGCTGATGTACAACCTGATCGAGGCCAAGCGCTCGGTCCGCAAGCTGTACACCGAATCACTGATCGGCCGCGGTGACATCACCGAGGAAGAAGCCGAGCAGCTGCTGCGGGACTACCAGGAACGCCTGGAACGCGTCTTCGCGGAAACCCACGCGGCCCAGACGTCCCCGATCCCGATCATCACGGCCGATTCGGCCGCGGTGTCGGACCTGGAACGCCCGATGGCCCAGCAGTCCGATTCCGGCGTCAGCGCGCCGGTATCCACCGCGATCTCCGCGGAGACCCTGGCCCGCATCGGCAAGGCCCACACCGATATCCCGGACGGCTTCACCGTCCACGCCAAGCTCAAGCAGCTGCTGGAGAAGCGTGAGGCGATGTCCCGTGAAGGCGGCATCGACTGGGGCTTCGGTGAACTGGCCGCGTTCGGTTCGCTCATCATGGAAGGCGTCCCCGTCCGGCTCGCCGGCCAGGACTCGCGCCGCGGCACCTTCGTGCAGCGCCACGCCGTCTTCCACGACCGCGCCAACGGCGACGAGTGGCTTCCGCTGTCCCACCTCTCGGATGACCAGGCGAAGCTGTGGATCTACGATTCACTGCTCTCCGAATACGCCGCCATGGGCTTCGAATACGGGTACTCGGTGGAACGCCCGGATGCGTTGGTGCTCTGGGAAGCGCAGTTCGGTGACTTCGTCAACGGCGCGCAGACCATCATCGATGAGTTCATCTCCTCGGCCGAGCAGAAATGGGGCCAGCGGTTCTCGCTGGTCCTCATGCTGCCGCACGGCTACGAGGGCCAGGGTCCGGACCACTCCTCCGCCCGCATCGAGCGCTTCCTGCAGATGTGCGCCGAAGAGAACATGATCGTCGCCAACCCCACGACGTCGGCCTCGCACTTCCACCTGCTGCGCCGCCAGGCGTACAGCAGGCCGCGCAAGCCGCTCATCATCTTCACGCCCAAGCAGCTGCTCCGCCTCAAGGCCGCAGCGTCCTCCGTGGAGGACTTCACCACCGGCTCGTTCCGCCCGGTCATTCCGGAACACGCGCAGCTGCAGGCCGACGCCGTCGAACGCGTGCTGCTGGTCTCCGGGCGCCTGTACTACGATCTGCTGTCCACCCGGCAGAAGACCGAGAACAAGACCACGGCGATTGTCCGCGTCGAGCAGCTGTACCCGCTGCCGGCCGACGAGATCGCCGCGGAGCTGGCCAAATACCCGAACGCCGAAGTGGTCTGGGCGCAGGACGAACCGGCCAACCAGGGTCCGTGGCCGTTCATCGGCCTGAACCTGCCGGACGCCCTGGACCGCCGGGTCCGCCTCATCTCCCGCCCCGCCTCGGCCTCCACCGCGGCAGGGTCGATGAAGCGCCACGCGGCAGAACAGGACGCCCTGCTCAAGCAGGCATTCGCTCGTAAATAGCGGCATTGCTGCCCGGCCGGAGACTGAAACAACAACACTCCGGCCGGGCGGTTCTGTTTAATGGACTATTAGTGGTCAGCTTGATGGACAGCGTTGAAGTGAAGAGGTAGTCGTGGAAGATCGGAAGCTGCGGATCGCAGCCGTTGGGGACGAGCTGTTGGCCGGGCTTGGTGATCCGCGCGCCTTGGGCTGGCTGGGCCGGGTCCTGGCCCGCACGCCGCAGGACAGCGTCGCCCTGGAGTGCTACTCCCTGCCATGCCCTGAAGAGGGCACCGAAGGCATTGCGGCCCGCTGGCTCGAGGAGGCGGGCCGACGATTCGGCAACCACCACGAAAACCGCCTGGTGATCGGCCTGTCAGGACGCGACATTGAGTTCGGCCTGTCCACGGCCCGCAGCCGCCTGAACCTGGCCAACATCCTGGACTCCGCCTCCCAGAACAAGATCGAGGTCTTCGTCGTGGGCCCGCCGCCCACGCTCGACCCCGCACAGAACCGCAGGCTCGGCGAGCTCAACACCGCCTTCGCCGACGTCACGACGCGCCGGAAGCACCTCTATGTCGACACGTTCTCGCCGCTGCTGAACCACGAGCAGTGGCGCCAGGACCTCGCGGCCAACGGCGGCACGCCCGGCCAGGCCGGCTATGGCCTCATGGCCTGGCTCGTGCTGCACCGCGGCTGGTTCCAGTGGCTGGGCCTGGACACCCCGGAATAGGCGGGCAAGCAGGCAACCGGCCGCGCCGGGATGACACCCTCCAGGGATTTCGCGATATATCTTGACCTGCCGGTAAGCGCGATATATCGTGACTTCATAGTCGCGATATATCGTTAGTTGCCCCAGCCCTTTCGCCTTTTCCGGAGGAACCATGTCAGAGAACACGTGGACCGTGACCGGCCCGCRGACCATCGACGTCGACGGCGTCCACTCCCTCAAACTCGGGATTGTCCGCGGCCGCTTCGACATCGTCACCCATGACGAGGACGTTGCCAGGATCGAGGTCTCGGAAATCGAAGGCGATCCGCTGTCGGTTTCGATCGTCAACGGCCGCCTGGAGGTCCGCCACCAGCTGCACGGCCCGCAGGGCTGGTTCAAGAACCTGATGAGCACCGTCAACAACGGCAGCAGCAACTCGGTGGTCATCAGCATCGCCCTGCCGGCCGGCGTCGAGGTCGAGGCCGGGACGGTGAGCGGCGACGGCATGGTTTCCGGGCTCAGCGGCCACACCCGGCTCAACACCGTCTCGGGGTCCGTACTGGCCGACGGCACCGCCGGGAACCTGTCCGTCAACACGGTCAGCGGCGAGGTGATTGCCCGCAACCACCACGGCGTCCTGACCGCCAAGAGCGTCTCCGGCGAAGTGACGGCCTCGGGCGAATTCAGCAACATCCGGGCGAACACCGTCAGCGGCGACCTGAACTTCGACCTGCACGGCTTCACCCATGACTTTGGCGCCAATTCGGTCTCCGGCGACGTCACCATCCGGCTGCCGCACGACGTCGGGGTGGACATCGTTGCCAAGTCCGCCAGCGGCGCGGTGGTCATCGATGACACGAGGTACGTCCAGCCCGGCGGCACGGTGCAGACCATCGCGGGACCAGACGCCAAGCTGATGCTGGTCCGGACCAACTCGGTCTCGGGAAAGACGTCGCTCTTCCACGGCCAGCCCAGCCCGGACACCGAAACGGCCCTCTGATGCCTCCCGTCTTCGCCCACGGGGCGCTGCGGCTGTACCTGCTCGCCCTGCTCGAATCGGGCCCCAAGCACGGCTACGAGCTGATCAAGGCGCTCAGCGAGCGTTTCGGCGGAACGTACTCCCCCAGTGCCGGAACCATTTACCCGCGCCTGGGCAAGCTTGAAGAGGAAGGGC
The DNA here is from genome assembly GCF_056397425.1 of Arthrobacter sp. 05N33_2. Classification (NCBI taxonomy): domain Bacteria; kingdom Bacillati; phylum Actinomycetota; class Actinomycetes; order Micrococcales; family Micrococcaceae; genus Arthrobacter; species Arthrobacter sp. 05N33_2. Next base: position 15,540 of record NZ_JBFTNJ010000035.1, on the reverse strand, counting down.
TCGTCGCCACCCGCACGGAAGGCCGCCGCACCAACTACAGCATCACTCCGGCCGGCCTCACGGAACTGAACCGCCGGCGGGACGAACTCGCCGGCGTCGAGAACGACATCTCGGCGTCGGTCCGCCGGCTCGCCGACAACCTGCGCCAGGACATCCGCGTCAACATGCGCGGCCTCCGGGCCGACCTTGCGGCCACGGCCGAGGCGGCCCGGACCTCGGCCCGCGCCGCCGGTTCTGCCGGCGGGACGGGCACTGCCGGCGCCGCGGGAAGCCCGTGGTACTCCCCGGAGGGCGAACGGCGGCTGAAGGAGGCGGAAATACTGGTGCAGGCGTTCCGCGACGACATGCGGGTGGAACTGCGGCGTCATGCCGGGAGCCGTCCGGTTACCGCCGTCACGCTCGAAACGGTCAGGACCGTGCTGGACCAGGCCCGGATCTCGATCCGAAATTCGTTGGAGGGCTGAGGCCGGGCCGGACCGGCCGCGGCTTGTAGCACGGGCCTCCGGTTCGCGGCGGGTGCCGCGATGTGGGAGACTTGAGGGCAGCTCTTTTGAGTACCAAGATTAAGGAGGCCAGCTATGAGCAAACGTGCACGTAAACGTCGTGACCGTAAGCGTGGCGGCGCGAACCACGGTAAGCGCCCCAACGCCTAAGCAAAGCTTGGAATGACAGCTTTAAACGAATGACCCCGGAATCCTCACGGATTCCGGGGTCATTCGCTTATGTCGGCTCAGGCTTCCACAGTCCGGCTCAGGCTTCCACAGTCCGGATCGAGTGAATCCGGTCCAGGATGGAGTTCTTGAGGTTTTCCGGAGCTGCTTCGGTACACGAACGCTTGACCATCACGCGGATGACACATTCGAGGTCATACTGCTCCAGGCACTCCGGGCAACTGTCCAGGTGGTCCTTGATCTCTGCGATGTCTGCACGCGTGAGCGCACCATCCAGATATTCATAGATACGTTGCATCCGGGCGTCATCGCAATCGCCCAGTCCCTGGCAGTCGCTCATTTCCTGTTCTCCTGTTTGTTGCTGTCGGCCGCGGCGCTTGACTCGGTGGCGGCCCTGAATCCTCGTTCGGCGGCATAGTCCGCCAGCATGTCCCGCAGCATCTTCCGGCCGCGGTGCAGCCGCGACATGACGGTCCCGATGGGGGTGTTCATGATGTCCGAAATTTCCTTGTACGCGAAACCCTCGACGTCGGCGAAGTACACGGCCAGCCGGAATTCCTCCGGAATCGACTGGAGGGCGCGCTTCACATCCGAGTCGGGCAGGTGGTCCAGGGCCTCAGCCTCCGCCGAACGCAGTCCCGAGGACGTATGCGACTCGGCGCGGGCCAGCTGCCAGTCCTCAATGGTGTCCGAATTCGACTGCAGCGGCTCGCGCTGACGCTTCCGGTACAGGTTGATGTACGTGTTGGTGAGGATGCGGTACAGCCAGGCCTTCAGATTGGTTCCGGGCTTGTACTGGTGGAACGCGGAAAACGCCTTCGTATACGCCTCCTGGACCAGGTCCTCGGCGTCGGAGGGGTTCCGGGCCATCCTCATGGCCGCCGAATACAGCTGGTCCACGTACTGCATGGCGTCACGCTCAAAGCGCACCCGGCGCTCTTCCGCGGACTCGGTGGAGACATCAAGGGGCTTCCCGTCCACCTCGGTCTCCAAAGCGGCGGGTGTGCCTGCATCAGGTGTCTTGGTGGGCGTGGCGTCGTTTCCGGCAACCTCGTGCATGGCCGCAACGGCCGGGTCCATGGTGCTCATTGCGTTCAAGTCTACTGTCACCTTCCGCCGGGCACCCGGAACCGCCGGAAGCGCGAGGGTCCATGGTTGACCGGAACCGGCTTCCGGTTCCGCCCTGTCTTTGACCAGAGTCAAATCTCCGCCTTCGTTAGCCTGCTGGGATCTGCCTTTCACAACCACGTCCTGCGGGCAAATATTCCGCAAAAGTGCAAGACTAGAACCGGTTCTCCCGCAGTGAAGCCGCTGTTCGTCCATCCAGGAGGAAATTCATGTCGTTTGTCCGCTTTCTCGCCCGGCCCATGCTCGCCTCCAGTTTCGTCCTCGCCGGCATGGACAAGCTCAAGAACGCGGATGACACTGCGGCCCAGCTGTCCCCCCTGTTGCGCCGTGCGGCCGACGCCTTGCCGTTCCAGCCAAATGAAAAAGTCGTGGCACGCGTGATCGGCGGCACCCAGATCGGTGCCGGCGTCTGCTTCGCCCTCGGCAAGTCCGCCCGGCTGGCGGCCACCCTGCTCGCCGTCATTTCGCTCCTGAACGGCTACGTCGAATGGCGCAGCGCGGACATCTCCTCGAAGGAAGCCCGCGACGCCCGCCGCAAACAGCTCCTGAAAAACGTCTCCCTCACCGGCGGCGTGCTCCTCGCCGCGGTCGATACCGCCGGCAAGCCCAGCCTGGCCTGGCGCGCCGGGCACCTGGCCGCCGATGCCAAGAAGAGCGCCGGACACCTCGCCGCAGATGCCCGCAAGACCACCAACAAGCAGCTGAAGAAGGCCGACAAAGTCGTCCGCAAGGCCGTAGACCACTCTGCCGGGGCTTAAGACGGTAATGACTGGCACCACCCCCTCTGCAGCTGCCCCGTCCCACCCTGCCGGCGCCCATGCAGCCGACGCCGGTCCGCACTGGGCCGCCCCCTTCGCCGCCCGGCCGGTCGATGCCACTGTCACGGTTCCCGGATCCAAGTCCCTGACCAACCGGTACCTCGTGCTCGCCGCCCTCGCGGACGGACCTTCCCGGCTGCGGGCTCCCCTGCACTCCCGGGATTCCGCGCTGATGATTGAGGCCCTGCGGCAGTTGGGGGCCACCGTCACGGAAGTGCCCGGCGACGGCGCCTTCGGCCCCGACCTGGAAATCGTCCCGATCAGCATGGACACCGCGGCGGCTGACACGGAGATCGACTGCGGCCTGGCCGGCACGGTCATGCGCTTTGTCCCGCCGGTGGCCGCGCTGCGCCGCGGTGAGTCCCGTTTCGACGGCGACCCGCACGCCCGCAAACGCCCCATGGGCACCATTATCGAGGCCCTCGCCGGCCTGGGTGTGGCAGTCACCGCACCTGACGGCGGTCCGGCGTCGTCGTTGCCGTTCACGGTGCACGGCTCGGGCGAGGTGCGCGGCGGCCACCTGGTCATCGATGCCAGCGCTTCGTCCCAGTTCGTCTCCGCCCTGCTGCTGGCCGGGGCGCGCTTCACCGAGGGACTCCACCTGGAGCACGTCGGCAAGCCCGTGCCGAGCCTGGACCACATCAACATGACCGTGGCCGTGCTGCGCGGCGCGGGCGTGGCGGTCGACGACTCGGTGCCGAACCACTGGGTTGTCTCCCCCGGCCCGATCCGCGCCTTCGACGTCCGGATCGAGCAGGACCTCTCGAACGCCGGACCCTTCCTCGCGGCGGCCCTGGCCACCGGCGGCACCGTGCGGATCCCGAACTGGCCTGCAGAAACCACCCAGGTGGGTGATCTATGGCGCGGAATCCTGACCGCTATGGGCGCCACGGTGACGGTTGACGGCGGCACCCTGACCGTCAGCGGGGGCCCGGAGATCAAGGGCGGCGACTTCGACGAAACCAGCGAACTCGCCCCCACCGTTGCCGCGCTGTGCGCCCTCGCCACCGGCCCCTCACGGCTGGGCGGCATCGCCCACCTCCGCGGCCATGAAACGGACCGGCTCGCCGCCCTCGTCGCCGAAATCAACCGCCTCGGCGGCGACGCCGAAGAAACCCCCGACGGCCTCATCATCCGCCCGGCCGCGCTGCACGGCGGTGTGGTGCACAGCTACGCGGACCACCGCATGGCAACCGCCGGCGCCATCCTCGGCCTTGCCGTAGCCGGCGTGGAAGTCGAGGACATCGCAACCACGGCCAAGACCATGCCCGATTTCCCGCAACTCTGGGAAGCGATGCTGGCCCAGGGACCCGCCGCAGATGAGGACACCGCCGGTGGCACGCAGCACTGATTCCTGGGACGAGTCCGACGTCCGGATCCGGCCGAACAAGAAGGGCACACGGCCCCGCACCAAGGACCGGCCCAGCTACGATGACGCCGTCACCGGACGCATCATCACCGTTGACCGCGGCCGCTACACCGCCGTCGTCGGCGAGGGGACCGCGGACGAACGCAAGATCATCGCTGCCCGGGCCCGGGAACTGCGCCGCAACCCGGTGGTTGCCGGCGACTTCGTCTCCCTGGTCGGGGATGTCACCGGCGAGCCCGACACCCTGGCGCGGCTGGTCAGGATCCAGGACCGCAAGACGCTGCTGCGCCGCAGCGCCGACGACACGGACCCGATCGAACGTGCCGTCGYGGCCAACGCCGACCAGCTGGTGGTGGTGGTCGCCGCCGCCAACCCCGAGCCGCGGACCGGTTTCATCGACCGCGCGCTGGTGGCCGCATACGACGCCGGCATTGAGCCGCTGCTGCTCGTCACCAAGGCAGACGTCAAGGATCCCGCCGAGCTGCTGTCCAACTACCAGCACCTCGACTTCCCCGTCATCATCTCCAAGACCGCCGACTCCGCCGCTTCCGGCATCGACGCCCGCTCCGACGACGGGCTCTCCGCCCGGCTCGACAAGGACGCGGTATCCCAGCTGCGCGACTACCTCGACGGCAAGGTCACCGTGATGCTGGGCCATTCCGGCGTCGGCAAGTCCACCATGGTCAACGCCCTGACCGGGGCCGAGCGGGCCACGGGAGGCGTGAACGCGGTAACCGGCCGCGGCCGCCACACGTCCTCCTCGGCACTGGCGCTCAAAGTCAACGATGCCCCGGCCGGCAGCTGGATCATCGACACCCCCGGCATCCGGTCCTTCGGCCTGGCCCACGTGGACCCGGACCGGATCCTGCGTTCCTTCCCGGACCTGGAACCCGGCACCGATGATTGCGAACGCGGCTGCAAGCATGACTCCACCGCCGTCAACTGCGGCGTAGACAAGTGGGTTGCGGCCGGGCACGCGGGGCCCTCGGGACCGGCCAGGCTCGCGTCCCTGCGCCGGCTGCTGGGCACGGACCCGCGGATGGAAGCGCAGGAAACCAAGGAACTGGGCACCGTCTCCTAGCCGGACCGGCAACGGGGCGGCGGCGCCGTGCCGCGGCCTCCCGCCCGGCGGCCCGGTTTGACGGTAGTTTGGAACCATGAGTCAACCCGCTTCGAGCTACAACGATGACCTGCGCCTTGCCCATGTACTGGCAGATTCGGTCGATTCCCAGACCATGAGCCGCTTCAAGGCGCTCGACCTTCGGATCGAGACGAAGCCCGACCTCACACCCGTCACCGATGCCGACAAGTCCGCGGAAGAGGCCATCCGCGGCCAGCTCTCCCGGTCACGTCCGCGTGACGCGGTCCTGGGCGAAGAGTTCGGCAGCTCGGGCCACGGTTCCCGCCGGTGGATTATCGACCCGATCGACGGCACGAAGAACTTTGTCCGTGGCGTCCCGGTCTGGGCCACGCTGATCGCCCTCGTCGAYGARGGCGAGCCGGTGGTCGGCGTCGTCAGCGCGCCGGCACTGGGCAAGCGCTGGTGGGCCGCCAAGGGTGCGGGCGCCTACACGGGCCGCTCGCTCGCCGCCGCCACACGGTTGAAGGTATCCAACGTCTCCAATCTAGAGGACGCCTCGCTGTCCTACTCCAGCCTTGGCGGCTGGAAGGAACGCGGGAACCTGGACGAGTTCCTGGGCCTGACCGAGGAAGTGTGGCGGACCCGCGCCTACGGTGACTTCTGGTCGTACTGCCTCGTGGCCGAGGGCGCCGTGGACATCGCCTGCGAACCCGAGCTGAACCTCTATGACATGGCCGCCCTGGTGCCCATCGTGACCGAGGCCRGCGGCCGCTTCACCTCGCTCGAAGGCGAGGACGGCCCCTTCGGCGGCAACGCCCTGGCCACCAATTCGATCCTGCACTCGGAAGTGCTCAAGCGGCTCAACCCCGGACTCGACGACCTCTTTCAGGCCCACCCGAACAACTGATCCGCGCCCGTAATAATCCGCTTCACAATCGGCGGCCGCCTTTTCCCCGGCTGCGCCGATGTCCTACGCTCGATGCAGGTCACGAGTGCCAGCGCTAAACCCCGGTTTGCTGGCCGGCAACCCTCCAGTCGCGGTGGGGTGCCCCGGGTGACGACCTGGCCGGTCCGGAACGGACCCGGCAAGCGCGGATTCCCACGGTGTGGGGTCCTGTTCGAGTGAGGTCCCATGACAACTGCCATTTTCCCCGTTGCCCCTGAATTCCATGCACGGCTTGCCCTCGCGGCCCGCCCGCTGGCAGCCGTCACCGGGGCCGAAATCCAGGCCCCGCTGATCACCGGCGGCCACGCGCGCTACGCCAACCTCGACTACGGCGCCTCCGCCCCGGCCCTGTCCGTGGTCTCGGCCTACCTGAACGAAATCCTGCCGTACTACGCAAGCGTGCACCGCGGGGCCGGCTACGCATCGCAGATCAGCACCTCCGTCTACGAGAACGCCCGGGACATCGTGCGGGACTTCGTGGGCGGCCGGCCCGGCGATTCCGTGATCTTCACGCGCAACACCACCGATTCCCTGAACCTGCTGGCCGGCTGCCTGCCGCTGCGCGACGGGCGGCCCGCGGGCGAGGTCCTCTACCTCGACATCGAACACCACGCCAACCTCCTGCCCTGGCAGAATGTCCCGCACCGCAGCGTCGTGGCCGCCGCCACCCTCGCGGCCACCGTGGACCGCCTGCGCGACGAACTCGCCCGCGGCGGCGTCAGCCTGTTGGCCGTCACCGGCGCCTCCAACGTCACCGGAGAGATCCTCCCGATCCGGACCCTGGCCGCACTGGCGCACGAATACGGCGCCAGGATCGTTGTCGACGCCGCGCAGCTCGCCCCGCACCGGCGGATCAATATCGCCGCGGACGACGTCGATTACCTCGCCTTCTCGGGGCACAAGCTGTACGCCCCGTTCGGCGCCGGCGTGCTGGTGGGGCGGACGGACTGGCTCGACGCCGGCACCCCGCACCTGGCCGGCGGCGGCGCGGTCCGCGATGCCCGGCTCGACTCCGTCAGCTGGACCACGGGACCTGCCCGGCACGAGGGCGGCTCGCCGAACGTCCTCGGTGCGGCGGCCCTCGCCCGCGCCACCCAGGTCATTGCGGCCCTGGACCCGGAGCAGTGGCAGGCCCACGAGGACGCCATCCGGTCCTTCCTCGTCGAGGGCCTCCAGGGCATCGAGGGAGTAACCGTGCACCGGATCTTTGCCGATTCGGCTTCCGATTCTTCCTCCGCTTCTTCCACTGGAGGCGATCAGCCGGACACCGGCACGATCGGCGTCGTGAACTTTTCCGTGGAAGGCTACGACGCCGGACTGGTGGCCGCCTACCTGTCAGCCGAACACGGCATTGGCCTGCGCGACGGCCGCTTCTGTGCCCACCCGCTGCTCAAGCGGCTCGGCCTGCCCGCCGGCTCCCTGCGGGCCAGCTTCGGCCTCGGCTCACGGCTTGAGGACGCCGAACGCCTGCTGGCCGGCCTGCAGCAGCTGCGGCAGAACGGACTCGGCTGGGATTACGTGGTGGACGCCGGCCGCTGGGTGCCGGCCAACGATACCCGCAGCTATCCCCACTGGGCGCCGAACACCCCGGGCACCGCCGGCGCTGCGCCCTGCACCCTCGACTAGGCAGGATCAGGGCCCGGCGCGGGTGCGGTAAATTCGAAAGGTATCTGAAACCAGCAGGACCTTCCCGAAGGAGATCGCACGTGGCAAGCGCCGGCCCCAGGCTCCACAGCGGAGTCAAGCCGCACAGCGGACCGAAACTGCACAGCGGACCGAAGCTGCACAGCGTGCGGCGCCAGGAACTTGGACAAAGCTTCCAGGACGGCGGGGAGCACTACGAGCGCGTCCGCCCCGGCTATCCGCAGGAGTCAGCCGACTGGCTGGTCCCGTCGGGAGCCAGGGACGCCGCGGACATTGGCGCGGGCACCGGGAAATTCACCTCCCTTTTGGCAGAACGCGGACTGGGCACGGTGGCCGTGGACCCCTCTGCCGACATGCTCGGGCAGTTGCGCCGGACCCTGCCGGTCGTTACCGCCATCGAGGGCAGCGCCGAGGACACCGGTCTCGAGCCGGAGTCCTTTGACCTGGTCACGGTCGCCCAGGCGTGGCACTGGTGCGACCCCGGCCTGGCAAGCACCGAGATTGCCCGGATCCTGCGGCCGCACGGCGTGCTGGGCCTGATCTGGAACCAGCTGGACACCAGCGTGCCCTGGGTGCACCGGCTCTCCCGGATCATGCACGCCGGGGACGTCCACAAACCACACTTCCGTCCGGCCGTGGGCCCCGAGTTCACCGGGCTGGAGAGCCACCTGACGCGCTGGGAGGATTCCGTCACGACGGAGGACATCCAGGAGCTGGCCAAGTCCCGCAGCTACTATCTCGCGGCATCGGACTCCACCCGGGCCAAGGTCACCGCCAACCTCGCCTGGTACCTGCACGAGCACCTGGGACACATGCCGGGCGAGGTGCTCCGGCTGCCCTACCTGACCCAGACGTGGCGGGCCTTCCGGGCCTGATGCACGCTCACCCCGGATTCCCCCGGATTGCACGCAGCGCCCGCCGGGCTTATTGTTTCGGTATGCCTAATAAATTCTTATAGGCACACGAAACTTTGACACCGGCTGTTTTCCGGCCGGCGCCGATCATCGCGTCAACGCCGACGCGCCAATCACAGGAGCTGGCAGTGCTGGAGCTAACGGGACACGGGCAACCGGCGCAGGACGCCCCCACTTACAAACACCCGGGGGCCCGGAGGGCGCTGATCGGCCTGTTGGGACCGGCCTTCGTGGCGTCGATCGCCTACGTGGACCCCGGAAACGTGGCCGCCAACCTGACCGCCGGAGCGCAGTACGGCTATCTGCTGGTGTGGGTCCTCGTGGCCGCCAACGTCATGGCCGTCCTCGTCCAGTACCAGTCCGCCAAGCTCGGGATCGTCACGGGCAAGAGCCTTCCCGAAATCCTTGGTGAACGGCTCACGCCGTTCTGGCGCCGCGCCTTCTGGGTGCAGGCCGAAGTTGTCGCCGCCGCCACCGATCTCGCGGAGGTGGTGGGCGGCGCAATCGCCCTGTACCTGCTTTTCGGCCTGCCCCTCCCCCTTGGCGCCGTGATTGTCGGCGCCGTGTCAATGCTCCTGCTCGCGGTCCAGGCCCGGCAGAAACAGCGGCCGTTCGAATTCATCATCATGTTCCTGCTCGGCATCATCACAGTCGGCTTCCTGGCCGGGCTGTTCATCAGCCCGCCCGATCCGGGGGCCGCCCTGGCCGGGCTCATGCCCGGTTTCCAGGGCCCGGACACCGTCCTGTTGGCCGCCAGCATGCTCGGGGCCACCGTCATGCCGCACGCCATCTACGTCCACTCGGCCCTGTCCCGGGACCGGCACCGGCCGGACGAACACCTGCATGTTCCCCCGGCGGCCATCGCGCGTCTGGTCCGGGCCACCCGGTTCGACGTCGTGGCCGCCCTCGCGATCGCCGGACTGGTCAACATCGGCATGCTGCTCCTGGCCGCCTCCACCCTCGGCGGCGAAGAAGGCACGGACACGATCGAGGGCGCGCACGCCGCCATCACCGCCAATCTCGGCCCGATCGTCGGCGTGATCTTCGCGGTCGGGCTRCTCGCCTCCGGCCTGGCATCGACCTCGGTGGGCTGCTATGCCGGCGGCACCATCATGCAGGGCCTGCTCAAGATCCGGATCCCCGTCATGGCCCGGCGCGTCGTGACCCTCATCCCCGCCGTCGTGCTGCTGGCGGTGGGCTTCGACCCCACCTGGGCGCTAGTCCTGAGCCAGGTGGTCCTCAGCTTCGGGATTCCCTTTGTCCTGGTCCCGCTGGTGGTGCTGACCAGCAACAAAGCCCTGATGGGCCGGTTCGCCGACGGCCCGGCCCTCCGAGTCGCCGCCATCATCAGCGTGGTGCTCGTAGTGGCTCTCAACCTGGTGCTGCTGTGGCTCACTTTCTCCGGAAGCAGCTGACGGTAGGCTTAGGTCTGTGAAGACCAGTACGCCCTCCTCCTCGATCGAGGACTACGTCAAGGTCATCTATTCGTTCACCGAGTGGCAGCGCAAGCCCATCACCTCCACGCAGCTGGCGCAGCGCCTGGGCGTCGCCAACTCCTCGGTTTCGGAAATGGTCCGCAAGCTCAAGGACCAGGGCCTCGTGGACCACAAGCCCTACAGCGCCGTCACGCTCACCAGCGATGGAGTCCGGCTCGCCCTGTCCATGGTCCGGCGGCACCGGCTGATCGAGACTTTCCTCGTCCGCGAGCTGGGGTACCGCTGGGACGAGGTCCATGACGAAGCCGAACTCCTGGAACACGCCGTCTCGGACACCTTTATTGAACGCATGGCGGCCAAGCTGGGGAACCCCACCCGGGACCCGCACGGCGATCCCATTCCGGCAGCCGACGGCTCGGTGCTGATGCCCGCCGCCCACCGCCTGAGCGAACTCGACGACGGCCACACCGGCCGGATCACCCGGATCAGCGACGAGAACCCGGAGCTCCTGCGCTATCTCGCCGCAGAGGACATCGACCTCGACGCCGAAGTGGAGGTGGTGGGCCGGCGTCCCTTCGGTGGCCCCATGGTAGTGCGGATCGGTTCCGCCGCGGCACCGCGCGAATTCGATTTCGCCGACGAGGTCGCCTCGGCCCTCTGGGTCCACAGCGATGCCGGGCACGCCGGCTGCAGCGTCACGGAGAGCTGAGTGAAGGGTGCGCTGGACGAGCGCCGGGCCGTGCCGCGCCCCGGCGTGCCGGGGTGGAAGGCCTGGTCCGCCGTCGCCGTCGGCGGGCTGATCGGAACCGAGCTGCGTTTCGGCGCCGGCCTGATTTTTCCCGAAAGCGCCGGCGCGGTGCCGTGGACCACGTTGGCGATCAATGTCTCCGGGAGTTTCGTTCTGGCCACCCTGACCACCCTCTGGATCGCGCGGCCGCAGACGGCTTTCTGGCTGCGGGCCGGCATCGGCCCCGGCCTCCTGGGGTCCTTCACCACCTTTTCGGCGCTGGTGATTGCCATTGACCAGCAGATCCGCGGCGGCTTCCATGCCACGTGGCTGGCCTACCTCGGGCTCTCGCTGGTCCTGGGCCTCGGGGCGGCGGCGGCCGGCTGGAAAACCGGCAAGGCGATTGCAGACCTCCGCGGCGGTGCCCAATGATGACCGCGCTCCTGGTCGGGGCGTGCGGGGTGGCGGGAGCACTCCTGCGGTTCGCCGTCGACTCCTGGTTTGCGCACCATCAGGGCTCCCGACCGCACTGGCCCTGGGCGACGTTCACGGTCAACGTCGCCGGATCCTTCATCATCGGTTGGTCCGTCGGCCTGACCGGCCACCTGGAGCTGGGCACCGACTGGCACGCCGCGATCGCAACCGGTCTCGCCGGCGGCCTGACCACCTTCAGCTCATGGACCACCGCGACGGTCCGCCTGGTCAGCGAAGAGCGGTACCGGGCGGCGGCGCTCAACATCGGCGCGAACCTTCTCGTGGGGCTCGCGGCCGCCGCGCTTGGGCTTGCCCTCGCGGGCTGAAAACCTTAGCCCGCCGCCGGTGTGTCGAGGGTAACACCGGGGCGCCCTGGTGGCTTCGGGCCGCCGTCGTTCCCGTATCGTTGAAGGATGGTTACCCGACGTGAAGCAGCCCAGACCCTCGACATTCCCYTGGAAATGGCGCACCGTCACGGCATCCCGCCCCGGCTGTCCGAGGCCGAGCTGGGSGAGCTGCTGGACAACCCGCCGGCGTGGCTGGTCCAGTCCAAGGCAAACCGCACCGGCAAGCGGCCCGTCTGGGTCCAGCTCACCTGTGCCGTCTGCGGATTCTCCGAAGCGGCCCGGCCCAAAAAATGGTGGCCGGAATTCACGTACGTCTGCTGCGCGCACCACGAGGCACGCGAGATCCCGGTGCTCGGGCCCGGGCTCGTGCGCAGTGTGTACGACGGCGTCGGCAGCCGTTTCGCAGGGATCGTGGACGCCGCCGTTCCCGAGGCGTAGCTTAAAAGACGGGGCTACCCCTGGCCCCTGCCGTGAGGGAGAGCACCATGCCTGACAAGACGCCGCACCAGAGCGTGTCGAAGAAGTCGGTTAAAACCATCAAGGAAAAACGGGCAGAGAAAAAGGCGAAACACATCGTTGATGCCCACACCGACCCAGTGGCACACATCAAGAAGCGCTGAAAAATCGAGAGGCCGGAAGCCGTTGCTTCCGGCCTCTTGTCGTGGTGCCCTGACACGTCCCGTCGGGCTGGGGGCTCACCCGAAATGGATGATGTGACAATCTCCCGTTGGCGGTTGAGTGGTCTCGGGATCCGACCGAGAGGTCCTATTCCGGGGCCATGTCCGCGGGGCAGTTCCAACCGTTGAGCGGCGCGGGGCCCATCGGAATCATTCGACGCGGGTGGTGACGGCCCGGCGGGGACCGCCCACACTAAGACCAGTGCGCCAGACAGCGTGCTCGACACAGACCGGAGGAATACCAGTGACAACCACACCGGAGACTGAGGCCCACGGGCCGGTCGACTTCGTACTCCTGGAGTTCCCCGTATCGGGACTGACGGGACGGGCGAGTGAGGAACTCGTTAAGCTCGTCGAGCAGGGCGTGATCCGCCTCTTCGATCTCCTCGTCATCATGAAGAATGACGACGGATCTGTCGAGGTGCTCGAACTCACCGACCCAGGCGGTCCCGCGGCGGGGTTCTCCTACTTCGAGGGGGCCCGGACCGGGCTTTTGGGCGACGATGACATCGCCGAAGCCTCGGCCGCGCTGCTCCCCGGGACGGTGGCCGCGCTGATCGTCTACGAGAACACCTGGGCGGCACCGTTCGTGGCGGCCGTTCGGGACAGCGGGGGCGAACTCATCGCGAGCACGCGGATCCCTGCTCCGGACGTGATGGAAGCACTTGATGCACTTGACGCCGCCGCACCTCCGGTTGCCGACGCCTGAGACCTGACGCAGAACAAGAGATGTGAGAGGAAGAGAATTATGGGACTTCTTAGGGGTGTGGCACGGACGGCAGTCGTTGCCGGAACGGCTAGTGCAGTCAGCGGCCGGGTCCAGCGCCGCCAGGCCAACAAGTTTGCCGAGAAGGACGCCGCGACCGCGGCCAAGCAGCAGGAGGCCTACGATTCGCAGATGGCCCAGCAGGAACCACCGCCGCAGGCCTACCAGCAGCCGGTCTACCAGCAGCCACCACCCCCTCCCCCGGCTGCCGGCGGCATCTCAAACGAAGCCCTCGAACAGCTCAAGCAGCTCGGGGCGCTGAAGGATCAAGGGATTCTCACGGAACAAGAGTTTGGCGTCCAGAAGGCGAAGATCCTCGGCATGTAGTGCCAAACAACTGGAAGGAGGAGGGAAGTGTCGGAAGACGCTTCCCTCCTCTTTGGCCTTAAGCACAAAACTCCCCGCCGACAGAAGCCGGCGGGGAGTTTCGTGAACCCAATACGGGGTGGAGCGCCGTTGCCGGGCCCCTATGTGGAGATGGGGGGAATTGAACCCCCGTCCGATGTCGTGTTGTCAGGGCTTCTCCGGGCGCAGTTTGCGTTGGATTTTCTCGGCCCCAGCCATGCTGCAAACAGCTGGCTGATCCGGGCCCAGTCATCTAAGAGTCCCGTTTACCCCGATGACGGAGGTAAACAGCAGTGGCTATCTAAATGACGCCAGGATCCGGGGCAATAGCAACCTCGGGCTGACGGACTGTCTTACTGCTTAGGCAGCGAGAGCGAAGTCAGTGCGTTTTGATTCGGCACTTATTGGTTTGCAGACAGCGTTTACGAGATAATTCTGCATCCTCGGCCCGCTTCACCTGTCGCGACTAACATCGTCGAAACCGATCATCCCCGTATTTTTTTATCAAACCCGGACCGGATACTTTCGGATCCTTCCCGGACTACCAATCATAACGCACCGCCTCCGGGAAACATTCCCGGGGACCGTGACAGCCTGCGGCGCGCTAGCGGCGGTTGCGTTCGCGCATGACGCGCTGGGCCTCGCGCTTGTCCTGCTGCTCGCGAAGCGTCTGGCGCTTGTCGTATTCCTTCTTGCCGCGGGCGACGCCGATTTCGACCTTCGCGCGGCCGTCCACGAAGTACAGCTGCAGCGGCACGATCGTGAAGCCCGACTCGCGGATTTTGTGCGAGATCTTCGTGAGCTCTTCGCGGTGCAGCAGCAGCTTGCGGCGGCGGCGTGCGGCGTGGTTCGTCCAGCTCCCCTGGTGATACTCGGGGATGTGGATGCCCTCCATCCACAGCTCGTCGTTGTAGAACGTGCAGAAGCCGTCCACCATCGAGGCATGGCCCTCGCGCAGGGACTTCACTTCCGTGCCCATCAGCGCGATGCCGGCCTCATAGGTGTCAAGGACGTGATAGTCGTGCCGGGCCTTGCGGTTGGTGGCCACTACCTTACGGCCACTTTCTTTGGGCACGGTAGGACTCCTCGGTTTGTTGGTGGTTCACTCCGGCCAGGTGGTGCGGAGTCTTTCCAGTTTACGGCAGTGCGCCCGCCTCAGCGGATGGCCCGGGCCGGACTACAGCAGGTTCATCGGGTCCACGGCCCGGCCRTTGAGCCAGGTCTCGAAGTGCGCGTGRCAGCCGGTGGAGTTKCCGGTGGTGCCTGAATAGGCGATCAGCTGTCCCTGGTTGACGTGCTGGCCGACCGAGACCGCCACGGAAGTGTTGTGGTAGTAAATCGTGGTCAGCGAGTTGCCCTGGACCACCCCGTGGGAGATCTTCACGTTGTTGCCGCCGCCGTCGTTGGCCCAGCCGGCCGAGAAGACGGTGCCGGCAGCCGCGGCGTAGACGGGCGTGCCGCAGGCGGCACCGAAATCGATGCCGGTGTGCATGTAGCCGCCCTGGCCGTAGAAGTCGATGGTGCCCGGCGGCGTCGCCCGCCAGCCGAACCCGGAGGTGATCGGAATATTGCCGGGGAACGGGTGCTGCAGCCCGAAGGCCGACGGCGAGCCCTGGGCCGGCGGGACATACGGCTGGACCGCCTGTCCCTGCGCCCGGGCGGCGGCCGCCGCGGCCTCGGCAATGCGCCGCTGCTCGGCCAGCCAGGCCTCACGCAGCTTCCGGTCGCGTTCGGCGATCTCGGCGGCGACGGCGTCCTGTTGGGCCTTGACCTGGGCGAGCTGGTTCTGGATGCCGGGCTTGGCGGCCTGGAGTTGGGCGTCGAGCCGGGTGGTGTCGGCGATCAGCTTGTCCACGGCGGCCTTCTTGGCTGCGGCCTCGTCCCGGGCGGCCTTTTCCCGGGCCAGTGCGGCGTCGGCTTTGGCCTTGAGGTCGGTGATTTCAGCCTCGACGGCGGCCAGCCGGGCCTGCGCGTTGACGTTGGTGGCGCTCTGTTGGGTGAGTTTGTCCATCGCGGAGTTCTGGCTGCGCAGGGCCTGGTCCGCGAGGTCGATGGTGTCCGTCAGGCTGCTGCCCTGGTTCGAGCCGAAGAACAGGGACAGGTTGGACGGGACGCCGCCGGACCGATGGTGTCCGTCAGGCTGCTGCCCTGGTTCGAGCCGAAGAACAGGGACAGGTTGGACGGGACGCCGCCGGAC
>NZ_JBFTNJ010000034.1:0-33539 GCF_056397425.1 Arthrobacter sp. 05N33_2 | reverse complement strand
GTCCTCGGGATACCAGTCAAAGTATTCGGCGTTCCGGGCCGCGACCCGCTGGAACGTGGCCCGGTACACTCGGTCGGCGGAGCCGCCCAGCGGGGCCAGCCCGCCCGTCACGAGGACCTCGCGCAGCCCCTCGGGGGCGAAGGAAAGGTAGCTGAGCGCGCAGAAACCGCCGTAGCTCTGGCCGTAGATGGTCCAGGGGGCGGAGTCCAGGGCTGCCCTGATCGCTTCGGCGTCGGCAACGATCGAGTCGGCGCGGAAGTGCGTCAGGTAGTCAGCCTGCTCCGCGTCGGTGCCGCGCAGCGGCAGCGTGTTGCGGTCGACGGGCGAGGACAGGCCGGTGCCGCGCTGGTCCAGCATGAGGATCCGGAAGTCCTTCGCGGCGGCCTTGCTCCAGCCGCCCAGCGACGGGAACCGGTTTCCACGCCCGCCGGGACCGCCCTGCAGGAAAAGCAGCCAGGGCAGCCCGGCGGCCTCTGCCTCGCTGTGTTCGGTGGACACGTACTCGCGGGCGAACACGGAGATGGTTTCGCCGCGGCGCCCCGCCTCGCTGAAGTGGTCAAGGGGGACCTGGAAGTAGTGTTCCGCGGTCCGCATTCCCCGGTAGGTGTGTCGTGCCCGGACGCTGTGCGGAACTTTGCGCCCGGCGCTGGTTGCAGTCTCCAGCAGGAAGGCTCCCATGAGCCCCGTCATTGGGAGATCAGCCACGGGTGGCCGCCTCGCGGGAACTGGAGCTGGAGCCGGCAGGGGAGCCGGCGCCGGCAACTGCCGGGCGGCTGCCGAAGGCCGTCAGCGCCGCTCCGGTGAGGCGGAAGGTGGACCATTCCTCCATCGGCGAAGCGCCGAGGTTCTTGTAGAAGTTGATGGAGGGCTCGTTCCAGTCCAGGACACTCCATTCGACGCGCGCGTAGCCCCGGTCGACGGCGGTCGCTGCCAGGTGCTGCAGCAGTGCCTTGCCGTGGCCCTCGCCGCGGGCCTCCGGCCGGACGTAGAGGTCCTCGAGGTAAATCCCGTGGACGCCCTCCCACGTGGAGTAGTTCAGGAACCAGAGGGCGAAGCCGCGGACCTCGCCCGCGGAGTTCTCCGCCATGGTGGCGAAAACCTTGGGATGCTCGCCGAAAAGGACCTCGGTGAGCATCTCTGGGGTGTTCCGGACGGCGTCCGGTTCCTTCTCGTAGAGGGCGAGGTCGTGGATCATCTGCAGGATGGCAGGGACGTCATGCGCTGTGGCAGGCCGGATTACACTCATTGTCCGAGTTTACCCGCGGCGCGAAGGCCCAGGCTGGGGTACCGGCGCCGGCGACGGCCGCCCCCGTGCAGGCCAGCCCCCGTGCCGTCCCGCCTAGAGCCGGTTGACGTCCGTGACGCGGACGACGGCGGTCCCGGACTCGTCCGAGGCCGCCAGGTCCACGTCGGCGGAAATGCCCCAGTCGTGGTTGCCGGCGGGGTCATCGAAGATCTGCCGCACTTTCCACACCCCGGGTTCCTCGGTGATGATCAGCAGCCCGGGACCGCGGGCGTCCGGTCCGGTGCCGATGTCGTTGTGCTCATCAAAGTAGTCATCGAGGGCATCTTCCCAGCGCTCGGCGTCCCAGCCGGACCCGGCGTCGAGCTCGCCCAGGGCGGTGGCGGCCTCATCGGCGAACAGCTCCACGCGGCGGAACATCTCGTTGCGCACCATCACCCGGAAGGCCCGGATGTTGGAGGTCAGCGACGGCGGCGGGGGCGGCGGAGCGTCATGCGGTGTGGGCGCCGCGCCGGATGTGAGCTCTTCCCATTCGTCCAGCAGGCTGGAGTCCACCTGCCGGACCAGTTCGCCCAGCCAGGCGATGAGGTCTTCGAGGTCCTCACGGAGGGCATCCTGCGGGACCGTCTGGCGGAGCGCCTTAAAACCGTCGGCGAGGTAGCGCAGCACGATTCCCTCCGAGCGGGCGAGGCCGTAGAACTGGACGAACTCGCCGAAGTTCATGGCGCGCTCGTACATGTCCCGGACCACGGACTTGGGCGCGAGCTCGAAGTCGCCGACCCAGGGCGCGGCCTTGCGGTAGACGTCGAACGCCTCGCCGAGGATCCCGGCGAGCGGCTGCGGGTAGGTGACCTCCTCGAGCATTGCCATCCGCTGGTCGTACTCGATGCCGTCGGCCTTCATCGCCGCGATCGCCTCGCCGCGCGCCTTCTTCTGCTGTGCCGAGAGGATCTGCCGCGGCTTCTCCAGGGTCGCCTCGATCACCGACACCACGTCCAGGGCGTACGACGGCGACTCCGGGTCCAGCAGCTCCAGCGCCGCCAGCGCGAACGGGGACAGCGGCTGGTTGAGGGCAAAGTTTGCCTGCAGATGGACCGTGAGCCGGACCGTGCGGCCGTCAGCACCCTGCTCCCCGGCCGGGATCCGCTCCACGACGCCGGCCGCGAGCAGCTCGCGGTAGATTCCCAGGGCCTTCTTCATGAGCCGCAGCTGGGCCGGACGGGTCTCGTGGTTTTCGGTGAGCAGGCGGCGGGCGGCCTGGAACGGGTCGCCGGGGCGTTCCATCAGGTTCATCAGCATCGCATGCGTCACGGTGAAACTCGACGTCAGCGGATCCGGAACGGACTCGACCAGCCGCTTGTACGTCGGTTCGCCCCAGGACACGAAGCCYTCCGGSGGCTTCTTCTTGACCACCTGGCGSAGCTTYTTCTGGTCGTCGCCGAACTTSGCYGTGGCCTTGGCCATCGCCTTCACGTTTTCCGTCACGTGCTCCGGGGCCTGGACCACCACGGTTCCTGCGGTGTCATAGCCGGCGCGGCCGGCGCGCCCGGCGATCTGGTGGAACTCACGGGAGTTCAGCAGACGGGTGCGGACGCCGTCGTATTTGCTCAGTGCCGTCAGCAGCACGGTGCGGATGGGCACGTTGATGCCCACCCCGAGCGTATCCGTGCCGCAGATGACCTTCAGCAGACCGGCCTGGGCAAGCTGTTCGACCAGCCGGCGGTACTTCGGCAGCATGCCGGCGTGGTGAACGCCGATCCCGTGCCGGACCAGGCGGTTAAGGGTCTTGCCGAAGCCTGCGGCGAAGCGGAACCCGGCAATGAGCTCGGCGATCTTGTCTTTTTCCTCGCGGGTGCAGACGTTGATGCTCATCAGGTTCTGGGCCCGGTCGATCGCCTCGACCTGGCTGAAGTGGACCACGTAGACCGGGACCTGCTTGGTGGCGAGCAGCTCCTCGAGCGTCTCGTGGACCGGAGTCTGCTCGTAGTAGTAGTGCAGCGGGATGGGGCGTTCCGCGGAACTGACGGTCGTCGTCGTGCGGCCGGTCAGGTCGCTGAGGCCGTCCTCGAATCGGCTGACATCGCCGAGCGTCGCCGACATCAGCAGGAACTGCGCCTGAGGCAGTTCAAGCAGCGGCACCTGCCACGCCCAGCCGCGCTGCGGGTCCGAGTAGAAGTGGAACTCGTCCATGATCACGGC
Source organism: Arthrobacter sp. 05N33_2 (assembly GCF_056397425.1). Lineage (NCBI taxonomy): Bacteria > Bacillati > Actinomycetota > Actinomycetes > Micrococcales > Micrococcaceae > Arthrobacter > Arthrobacter sp. 05N33_2. The sequence goes on along the minus strand of NZ_JBFTNJ010000034.1, from coordinate 30,097 downwards.
GCCGAGCTGCGCCGCAGAACCTTCACGCAGGGCGATGTTGGCCAGGATCTCGGCCGTGCAGCAGATGATTGGGGCGTCCTGGTTCACGCCGGAGTCGCCGGTGATCATGCCGACGTTGTCGGCGCCGAAGATCTCACAGAGGGCGAAGAACTTTTCCGAGACGAGGGCCTTGATCGGGGCGGTGTAGTAGCTCCGCTGCCCGCGGGCCATGGCCTGGAAGTGCGCGGCAATGGCCACGAGGGATTTCCCGGACCCGGTCGGGGTGGCCAGGATGACGTTTGAGCCGGCGGCCAGCTCCATGATGGCCTCGTCCTGGGCGGTGTACAGGGCCAGGCCGCGGGTCTCGGTCCACTCGACAAACCGGGTGTAGAGCTCGTCCGGGTCCAGGCCCGTCCTGCCGGGGATACGGGCGGCCGGGGCGGGGAGCTGATCAACGAGTTTCATTGCTGTCCAGCTTAGTGCCCGCGTGGTAGCCGCGGCACCGCACGCAGTGCAGGCGCGCGCCGTGAGCCGCCCGCAGCGCAGGCGTGCTTCCTTGGCTGGCCCACGGGCCGGGACTAGGCTTCGGTTAGGACAACGTGCCGGGAACTGGAGGCAGCCATGAAGTGGGATCCGGAGAAATATGTGCAGTTCGGGGACTACCGGGACAGACCATTTTTTGATCTGACCGGTCGGATTCACGCCGAAGCCCCGCGGCACGTGGTGGACCTCGGCTGCGGTCCCGGCAACCTGACCGCGACGCTCGCGGACCGCTGGCCGGGCGCGCAGGTGGTGGGTCTGGATTCGTCGCCGGAAATGCTGGCCACTTCCAAGGACCACGCAGCCGCGGCGCCCAATCTTTCCTACGAGCTGGCCGACATTGAGCACTGGCTGCCGTCCGGGGACACGGACGTGGTGGTCACCAACGCGGCCCTGCAGTGGGTGCCCGGCCACCGAAAGCTCCTGCCCCTATGGCTCGATGCCCTCAAACCGGGCGCCTGGTTCGCGCTGCAAGTGCCGGGGAACTTCAATGCCCCGTCGCACACCCTGATGCGGGAGCTGGCCGATTCTCCGGCCTGGGCGGGGCGGCTCGCCGGGGTGCTCCGCCACGACGACGTGGTGGGGGAGGCAGCGGAATATCTGGAGATCATGCTCGACGCCGGTTGTGCCGCCGACGCCTGGGAGACCACGTACCTTCAGCTGCTCCCAGGCGCCAACCCCGTTTTGGAGTGGGTCCGCGGAACCGGACTCAGGCCGGTCCTCGCGGCCCTCCCCGACGACGAGGCCAGGGAGTTCGAGGCCGAGTATTCGGCACGGCTGGACGACGCATATCCGGCAGGCCGGCACGGGACGGTCTTCCCGTTCCGCCGCACGTTCGCGGTGGCGCAGAAGACCGGGTAGGCGGCGTGTCAGCCGCATGACACGAAGCACTCCGGAATGGGGCTTACAATGACGTGGCGGTGTGGGGCGGCCGTTAGGCTGATCACCATTCCGGGCCCTGGGCTAGTAATGGAGGTTCAGTGCTTATAGGCCTGATGTCGCGGCTGTTGTCCGCGCATAAAGGGACCGTGCTGGCCATCGTTGTGCTGCAGCTCGTGCAAGCCACCGCCAACCTGCTCCTGCCCACCCTGAATGCCGCGATCATCGACGACGGCATCATCGGCGGGGACACCGGGGAGATCCTCCACCTCGGGGCCTGGATGGCCGGAATCGCTGCCGTCCAGGTGATCACGGCCGTCGCGGCCGGATATCTGGGCGCCGTGGTCGCCATGGAGATTGGCGGCCAGCTGCGCGGGGAGCTCTTCGCGAAGGTGCAGTCCTTCTCCTCCCAGGAGGTGGGCCTTTTCGGTGCGCCCAGCCTCGTGACCCGGGCCACCAACGACGTCGCCCAGATCCAAAACCTCGCCGTCCTGGTGTTCATCATGCTGATTGCCGCACCGGCGATCTTCATCGGCGGCATCGTGCTGGCCGTGCACCAGGACGTGGTGCTGTCCTGGATTGTGGTCGTGGTGATCCCGGTCCTGACGGTGATCATGACGGTGATCGTGCGCCGCCTGATTCCCCTGTACCGCCAGGGCCAGGGCCTCCTGGACCGGATCGGCCGGGTGCTGCGGGAGCAGATCATCGGCGCGAATGTCATCCGCGGCTTTGTCCGGCAGGACCACGAGGTCCGCCGGTTCGATGAAGCCAACAAGGACCTCACCCGGAACAATCTGCAATCCGCCCTCCTGGTGGCGGCGATGATGCCGATGATCATGTTCGTGGTCAACATCTCCTCCGTGTTCGTGGTGTGGTTCGGCGGCCATCGCATCGACGCCGGCGAAATGCGGCTGGGGGCGCTGACGGCGTTCATCGCCTACATCCTGCAGATCCTGATTGCCATCATGATGGCGATGTACGTCTTCATGACCGCCCCCCGGGCGGCGGCCTGCGCGGAACGGATCCGCGAGGTGCTGGACACGGAACCGGCCATCGCGGATCCGGCCGTTCCCGCCGGGGCCACCGCTGCCACCATTCCGGCCGGCGGGGCCAGTGCGGCGGGCACCGCCGGTGCGCCCGCCGTCGCCGGCGCCCCGGGCCGCTCCGGCGCTGTCGAGTTCCGGAACGTGTCCTTCGCTTACCCCGGCGCCGAAGCACCCGTGCTGGACGGCGTCTCCTTCACCGCCAGGGCCGGTACCACGACGGCGATCATCGGCGCGACCGGCAGCGGCAAGACGACACTCCTGAACCTGCTGCCGCGTTTCCTCGACGCGACGGCCGGAGAGATCAGCATCGGCGGGGAGAACGTGCGGGCGATGCCCCTGGACGACCTGCGCGGCCTGATCGCAATAGTCCCGCAGCAGTCCTACCTGTTCGCGGACACGGTCGCGGGGAACCTCCGGTTCGGGGCGCCCGCCGCGAGCGAGCCCGAAATATGGCAGGCGCTTGAAGCTGCCCAGGCCGCCGACTTTGTCCGCGCCCTGCCGCTCGGGCTCGACACACCCGTAAGCCAGGGCGGCACCAACTTCTCCGGCGGCGAACGGCAGCGCCTGTGCATCGCGCGGGCCCTGCTCAAGCGGGCCCCCGCCTACCTCTTCGACGACAGTTTCTCGGCTCTGGACTACGGCACCGACATCAGGCTCCGGGCGGCGATCGAGCCGCTGCTGCGCTCGGCGACCGTGCTGATCGTGGCCGAGCGGGTGTCAACAATCGTGGACGCCGGGCTGATCCTCGTACTGGAGAGCGGCCGGGTGGTCGCGCAGGGCACGCACAGCGAACTCATGGAGTCCTCGCCCAGCTACCAGGAAATTGCCGCGTCCCAGCTGGTGCTGGAGGAAGCCCCGTGAGCCGCGCGCGGGCACACCGCGCCGGGACCGTTGCGGGACCCGGCGTGCCGGAGCGCATCAAATGGCACACCGCCGCCCGGCTGCTTGGCCTGCTGTTGCCGCTGAAGTGGCGGATGGCCGGCGTCATCGCCGCGACCTGCGCGTTCGTGACACTCAACGTGGCGGCGCCCAAGGTGCTGGGCGACGCCACCGACGTCGTCGTCGACGGCTTCCTGGGCGGCTCCCTCGACGAGCAACAGCTGGCCGGGCGGCTGCTGGCCGTTTCGGCCATGTACGTCGGGGCGTCGCTGTTCAGCTGGATCCAGGGCAGCCTGACCGCCACCGCGGTGCAGCGACTCAGCTACGGCCTCCGCGGCTCCGTGGAACAAAAACTCCATGTGCTGCCGTCCAGCCATTTCGAGGAGCAGCGCCGCGGCGACGTGCTCAGCCGGGCCACGAACGACGTCGACAATATCTCCCAGGCGCTCAACCAGCTCCTCAACCAGCTGATCATGGCCGTCCTGATGCTCTCGGCCGCTCTCGCCATGATGCTGTGGCTCTCGCCGCTGCTGGCGCTGATCGCGATCCTCTCGGTGCCCGTGTCCACGATGATCACCGTGCTCGTGGCCCGGCACTCCCAGGCGCACTTCAAGGAGCAGTGGAGCAGCACGGGGGCGCTGACTGCCCAACTCGAGGAGTTCTTCACCGGGCATGAAGTGGTCAAGGCCTTCGGCCGGCAGGAAGAGTCGGCGGCGAGCTTCCGGGAGCGCAACGAGAAGCTCACCCGATCGAGCACCCGCGCCCAGTATTTGTCCGGCATCGTGCAGCCGCTGCTGGTGTTTGTCGCCAACCTCAACTACATCGCAATTGCTGTTGTGGGGGCGATGCAGGTCACCGCGGGGCTCTTGACGATCGGCGGCATCCAGGCCTTTGTCCAGTTCTCCCGTCTCTTTAGCCAGCCGGTGAGCCAGATCGGCGGCATGCTGACTCTCGTGCAGTCCTGCCTGGCCTCGGCGGAGCGGGTGTTTGAGCTGCTGGACGCCCCGGAGATCCCTGCGGACAGCGCCGTGCCGGCCGTTTCGGCGAACGGCGCCGGCAAGCTGCAAGGCTTCACGGCCGCGCGAAAGCTCCATGTCCCGCGCAAATCCTCCAACGGACGCAAAGCCCCTGCCCCGGGCACGCCCGGCGACCTGCTGGATCCCGGCGCAGTGGCGGGCCGGGTCACGTTCGAGCACGTCAGCTTCAGCTACAGCCCCGGCACCCCCGTGGTGAAGGACCTCTCCTTCACGGTGGACCCGGGACAGACCGTGGCGATCGTGGGACACACCGGTGCCGGCAAGACCACCGTGGTCAACCTCCTGATGCGCTTCTACGAACTCGACTCCGGCCGGATCCTGGTGGACTCGACGGACATCGCCACCATCCCGCGGGACGAGCTGCGGCGCGCCTTCGGAATCGTCCTGCAGGATGCCTGGCTGTTTACCGGCAGCATCCGGGAGAACATCGAATACGGCCGGCCCGGCGCCGCCGAAGCCGATATCGTCGCGGCGGCCCACGCCAGCCACGTGGACCAGTTTGTCCGGTCCCTGCCGGCCGGCTACGCCACGATGCTCGGCAACGACGGCGACTCCCTGAGCCGGGGCCAGCGCCAGCTCGTCTCGATCGCACGGGCGCAGCTCGCCGGGCGCAGCATCATGGTGCTCGATGAGGCGACGAGCTCCGTCGACAGCCGCACTGAGGTGCAGATCCGGCATGCCATGGAGCAGCTGCGGGCCGGTCACACGAGCTTCGTGATCGCGCACCGTTTGTCCACGGTCCGGGACGCTGATCTAATTCTCGTCATGGACCACGGACGAATCGTTGAACACGGCACCCACCAGCAGCTGGTGGCCCGGCAGGGGCTCTACAAGGATTTGTACGAGGCCCAGTTCGCCGGCCGCGAACAGGTCCCGGCCGTCCAGGAGGCCGAACAGTGAGCCCTGCGGACGCCGTGGGGGAGCGTTTTCCCGGATCCTGGCGGACCAATCCGGCCAGCTCCGTCCCGCTCTTCGAACAGCTGCGGCTCTACGTGATCGAGCGCGCCGACAACGGCACACTCGCGCCGGGCACCAGGCTTCCGGCCGTGCGGAGCCTGGCCGGCGAACTGGGCGTGGCCCCGCACACTGTGGCTCGGGCCTACAAGGAACTCGAGGCCGCCGGCGTCGTAGTGACGAAGGGCCGCAACGGGACCGTTGTGTGTGCCCGCGATGCCGCCTGGAGTTCGCTGTCCGCCGCCGCCGCCGAGTTCGCCGCGGCCGCCAAAGCCCAGGGCGCCAGTTTCGCCGAGGCCGTGCAGCTGTTGGCCGCCGCCTACGACCGCCAATAGCACATCCGGCGCCGCCCGTGGCGCGCGGAATAGTTTTTCGAAGAAGTTTTCGATTAGCATTAGATTCGTGCCTAAAGCTGTAGCTGAAGATCCAGCCGTTGAAGTCCATTCCGCCGTCGAGCCGCTGGCAGTCCGGGATGCGGCCCCGTCCCGCCCCGTCCTGAAGCGTCCGGACATGACGCGCCTCGTCGTCAAGGGCGCCCGCGAGCACAACCTGCGCAACGTGGACCTCGACCTGCCGCGCGATGCCATGATCGTGTTCACCGGCCTGTCCGGCTCCGGGAAGTCCTCCCTCGCGTTCGACACCATCTTCGCCGAGGGCCAGCGCCGCTACGTCGAATCCCTCTCCGCCTACGCCCGGCAGTTCCTGGGCCAGGTGGACAAGCCCGACGTCGACTTCATCGAGGGCCTCTCGCCGGCGGTGTCCATCGACCAGAAGTCCACGTCCAAGAACCCTCGCTCGACCGTGGGCACCATCACCGAGATTTACGACTACATGCGCCTGCTCTGGGCCCGTGTGGGCCGGCCGCACTGCCCCGTCTGCGGGGAGCCCGTGACCAAGCAGACCCCGCAGCAGATCGTCGACCAGCTGCTCGAGCTCCCGGACGGCACCCGCTTCCAGGTGCTGGCACCCGTGGTCCGCGGCCGCAAGGGCGAATTCGTGGACCTCTTCAAGGAACTCACCGCCAAGGGCTACTCGCGGGCCCGGGTGGACGGCGAGCTCGTCCACCTGAGTGATCCGCCGAAGCTGGGCAAGCAGTTCAAGCACACCATCGAAGTGGTGGTGGACCGCCTCGTGGTCAAGGAAGGTATCAGCCAGCGCCTGACCGACTCGGTCGAAACCGCCCTCGGACTGGCGGAGGGCCGCATATTGGCCGAATTCGTCGACCTCGAAGCAGACGATCCCGAGCGGATCAGGGCGTTCTCAGAACACCTCGCCTGCCCCAACGAGCACCCCCTGGCGATCGACGAGATCGAGCCCCGCTCCTTCTCATTCAACAACCCTTTCGGCGCCTGCAGCGCGTGCAGCGGCATCGGCACCAAGCTGGAGGTCGACGAGGAACTCCTCATCCCCAACCCCGAGCTCTCGCTCTCCGAGGGGGCCATTGCGCCGTGGTCCCTGGGCACCGCCACCACGGAGTACTGGAACCGGCTGCTGGCCGGTCTCGCCGAGGAACTCGGCTTCTCCATGACGACGGCGTGGGAGAAGCTCGACACCGACGTCCGGCAGACCGTCCTGCACGGCAAGGACCACAAGGTGGTGGTGCAATACCGCAACCGCTTCGGCCGGGAACGCAAGTACAGCACCGGTTTTGAGGGCGTCGTGCAGTACGTCCACCGCAAGCATGGCGAGACCGATTCCGACTATGCGCGCGACCGCTACGAGGAATACATGCGCCAGGTCCCGTGCCCGGCCTGCAACGGTGCCCGGCTGAACCCTGCGTCGCTCTCGGTGCTGATCAACGGCAAGTCAATCGCCGAGGTCGCCGCSCTGCCCATGCGGGAATGCGCCGACTTCCTCGAAAACCTCGTCCTCACCGGCCGCGAGGCCCAGATCGCCCACCAGGTCCTCAAGGAGATCCAGGCCCGCCTGACCTTCCTCCTCGACGTCGGACTCGAGTACCTGAACCTGGAGCGGCCCTCCGGCACCCTGTCCGGCGGCGAAGCCCAGCGCATCCGTTTGGCCACCCAGATCGGCTCCGGCCTCGTGGGCGTGCTGTACGTCCTCGACGAGCCCTCGATTGGCCTGCACCAGCGGGACAACCGCCGCCTGATCGAGACACTCACCCGGCTCCGGGACCTCGGCAACACCCTGATCGTCGTGGAGCATGACGAGGACACCATCCACGAGGCCGACTGGGTGGTGGACATCGGACCGGGCGCCGGCGAGCACGGCGGCATGGTGGTCCATTCCGGGTCCTACCAGGCGCTGCTGGAAAACACGGATTCGCTCACCGGCGACTACCTCTCCGGCCGGCGGAAAATCGAGATCCCGAAGAAGCGGCGCAAATACGACAAGAAGCGCGAGCTCAAGGTGGTCGGGGCGAAGGAGAACAACCTCCTGAACATCGACGCCAGTTTCCCGCTGGGCCTCTTCACCGCCGTCACCGGCGTCAGCGGCTCGGGCAAGTCCACCCTGGTCAACGAGATCCTCTACAAGGTGCTCGCCAACAAGCTCAACGGCGCCAAGCAGGTGGCCGGCAGGCACAAGTCCGTCCAGGGCCTCGAACACCTGGACAAGGTGGTGCACGTCGACCAGAGCCCGATCGGCCGCACCCCGCGCTCGAACCCGGCCACCTACACCGGCGTGTTCGACAACATCCGCAAGCTCTTCGCCGAGACCACCGAGGCCAAGGTCCGCGGCTACCTCCCGGGCCGGTTCTCCTTCAACGTCAAGGGCGGCCGCTGCGAGGCCTGCTCCGGCGACGGCACCCTGAAGATCGAGATGAACTTCCTGCCGGACGTCTACGTCCCCTGCGAGGTCTGCCACGGCGCCCGGTACAACCGCGAAACCCTGGAGGTCCACTACAAGGGCAAGACCATCGCGGACGTGCTGAACATGCCCATCGAGGAAGGGGCCGAGTTCTTCGCGGCCTTCTCGCCGATCGCTCGGCACCTCAACACGCTCGTCGACGTCGGCCTTGGCTACGTCCGGCTGGGCCAGCCCGCCACCACGCTCTCCGGCGGCGAGGCCCAGCGCGTGAAGCTCGCAGCCGAGCTTCAGAAACGCTCCAACGGCCGCAGCGTCTACGTCCTGGACGAGCCCACCACGGGCCTGCACTTCGAGGACATCCGCAAGCTCCTCATGGTGCTCCAGGGCCTCGTGGAGAAGGGCAACACGGTGATCACGATCGAACACAACCTCGACGTCATCAAGAGCGCCGACTGGATCGTGGACCTTGGCCCCGACGGCGGGTCCGGTGGCGGCCGTGTGGTCGCCTCCGGCACCCCCGAGCAGGTGGCCAAGTCGAGCGAGAGCCACACGGCTGCGTTCCTCGCCGAGCTCCTCGCCTGAACACCGGCCGCCAGGGACCGTGCGGCGGGCCAGGTAAGCTTCCGCCGCACGCGTCCCCGCCCGCAGGGACGTCTCCACCGGATGTATCCGCTGATGGATCGCGTGATGTAGCCCCTGATGTATTCCCGATGTATTCCTGAAGGAGCATGCGAATTTCTGGCAACCGCACACTCATGAGAAACTAAGCCGGTGACGCATACAACAGTGCCCGTAATCTTTGACCTTGACGGCACTCTTGTCGATCCCGCCGGGGGTATTACCGACGGTATCGCCGCGGCCCTCACCGAGCTTGGCCTGCCGGTTCCGGACAAGTCCCGGATGGACGCCATGATTGGGCCCAAGCTCAGCCATTCCCTGACGGAAATCGCCGGCGTTCCGGCCGCACAGCTGGACGACGCCATTCGCATCTACCRTGCTCACTACGCATCCACGGGAATCGCGCAGAGCAGGCTGTACCCGGGAATCCGCGGCCTCCTCGAGGACTTCGTCGCCGCGGGCCGGCCCATCGCCGTCGCGACCCAGAAGCCGGAAGGGCTTGCCCGCATTGTACTGGCGCATCACGGCATCGCCGGGCTCTTCCACAGCATCCGGGGCTCCGCCGCCGACGAGGCCGCCAGCCCGGGAGCGGGCTCCGCCCCCGAAGGCTCCGTTCCCGAAGGTAAGGCCGGCATCGTCGCCGCCGCGCTCTCGGACCTCGCTGCCGCGGACCCTGCGGCCGCCGGCCGGGCCGTGATGGTGGGGGACCGGGCACAGGACGTCGCCGGGGCCGCTGCGAACGGACTGGACTGCATCGGCGTAGGCTGGGGGTTTGCGCCTGACGGCGAACTGCACGCGGCCGGTGCCGTCGAGATCGTGCACAACACCACGGCGCTTCACGCGACGATCAACCGGCTCTCCGAACGCCCGGGAACCACAGCCCTGAACGAGGTGCACACCGATGGCAATGTTTGACGCAATCCGCTGGACCACGCGGGGGCTTGTAACCACCACGTGCCGTCCCACGGTCATCGGCCTGGAAAACGTGCCCAAGGATGGGCCGTTCATTGTCGCCCCGAACCACCTCTCGTTCCTGGACAGCGTGATCGTCCAGGCCCTCATGCCGAGGCCCGTGGCCTTCTTCGCGAAGGCTGAATACTTCACCACCGGCGGCATCAAAGGCAAGGCCATGAAGTCCTTCTTCGAGGCCGTCGGCTCCATTCCGGTGGAACGCGGCGAGCAGGCGGCGAGCGTCCAGGCGCTGAAAACGCTGCTGGACATCCTCGACTCCGGCAAGGGCGTGGGCATCTATCCCGAAGGCACCCGCTCCCGCGACGGCATCCTGTACCGCGGCCGCACCGGCGTCGGCTGGCTGGCCCTCACCACCGGCGCGCCCGTAATCCCGGTGGGCCTGATCGGCACCGAACACTTGCAGCCCGCGGACAGCAAGTCCGTCAAACCGCAGCACTTCACCATGAAGGTCGGCGAGCCGCTGTACTTCGAGAAAACCGGACCGGACCATTCCCTGCCGGCCCGCCGCCAGGTCACGGACCGCATCATGGACGCAATCGCAGACCTGAGCGGCCAGGAACGCTCCACCAGCTACAACCAGAGCAAGTCGGCCGAATAGCGCGCAGCTCCCGGCCCCCCGTGATCCGCCGGGCATGCGGCGGTGCACGTGCAACGGCACCGCCGGCGGCTCAGTAGACTTGATGTGTGGCAGATCCAGCGAGTTACCGACCCCAGACGGGTGAAATTCCGACCAATCCGGGCGTATACCGCTTCCGCGATCCGCACGGCCGGGTCATCTACGTCGGCAAGGCCAAGAACCTCCGTGCCCGACTGAACACCTACTTCGCCAACCCCGCCGGGCTCATGCCCAAAACCTATGCCATGGTCCACACGGCCAGCAGCGTCGAATGGACCGTGGTGGGCAGCGAACTCGAGTCGCTGCAGCTGGAATACACCTGGATCAAAGAATTCACGCCCCGCTTCAACGTGATGTTCAGGGACGACAAAAGCTACCCGTACCTCGCCGTGACGATGGGGGAGAAGTACCCGCGCGTCCAGGTGCTGCGCGGCGACCGGCGCAAGGGGACCCGGTACTTCGGCCCGTACACCGCCGGCGCGATCCGGGACACCATGGACACCCTGCTGCGGGTGTTCCCGGTCCGCAGCTGCAGCGCCGGGGTGTTGAAGCGCGCCGAAGCCAGCGGCCGGCCCTGCCTGCTCGGCTACATCGACAAATGTTCCGCGCCGTGCGTCGGCCGGATCTCCGCCGCGGACCACCGCGCCCTGGCCGAGGACTTCTGCACGTTCATGGGCGGCGAAGCCAAGCCCTTCGTCAACCGGCTGGAACGGGAGATGGCCGCGGCAGTTGCTGAGCTCGACTACGAACGCGCGGCCCGGCTCCGGGACGACATCGTGGCGCTTAAGAAGGTCTTCGAACGTAATGCCGTCGTCCTGGCCGAGGGCACGGACGCCGACGTCTTCGCCCTGCACGAAGACGAGCTCGAGGCCGCCGTGCAGGTCTTCCACGTCCGGGGCGGACGGATCCGCGGCCAGCGCGGCTGGGTGGTGGAAAAGGTCGAGGACTCCACCACCCCGGAACTGGTCGAACACCTGCTCCAGCAGGTCTACGGCGAGGAAGCCGGGCTCCAGGGCAGGTTGCCCCGGGAAGTGCTGGTGCCTGCCGAACCCAGCAACGCCCCGGAGCTCGCGCAATGGCTCAGCGGCCTGCGCGGGGCCCGGGTGGACATCCGCGTTCCCCAGCGCGGAGACAAGGCCGCCCTCCTGTCCACGGTCCGTGAAAACGCAGAGCACGCCCTCAAACTTCACAAATCCCGGCGCGCCGGCGACCTCACCATGCGCTCCCAGGCCCTGCAGGAAATCCAGGAAGCGCTCGAGCTTCCCGTGGCGCTGCTGCGGATCGAGTGCTTCGACATCTCACACGTCCAGGGCACCAACGTGGTCGGCTCCATGGTGGTGGTCGAGGACGGCCTGCCGAAAAAGTCCGACTACCGGAAGTTCGCCGTGACCGGCGCCGCGGCCACTGACGACACGGCGGCCATGCATGATGTGCTGACCCGCCGGTTCCGGCACTATCTTCAAGAAAAAGACGAGCAGGCGGCGGCCGCGGCCAAACCGGCGCACCAGGCCGCCCTGGACGCGGCGACCGCCGCGGCGGTCGCGGACTCCACGACGCCAACACCGCGAAGCAAATTCGCCTACCCGCCCAACCTCGTCGTCGTCGACGGCGGCAAACCGCAGGTCAATGCCGCCGCACGGGCGCTGGAAGAGCTCGGCATCGAGGACGTGTATGTGGTCGGCCTGGCCAAACGGCTCGAAGAGGTGTGGCTGCCGGACAGCGATTTCCCGGTGATCCTGCCGCGCGCCTCCGCCGGCCTGTATCTGCTGCAGCGGATCCGCGATGAGGCCCACCGCTTCGCCATCACCTTCCACCGGCAAAAGCGCRGCAAGGCCATGACGGCCTCCGCCCTGGACAGCGTACCCGGTCTGGGCGAGTCCAAGCGCAAGGCCCTCCTGGCGGAGTTCGGCTCCGTCAAGGGGATCAAAGCCGCGACGCAGGAGGAACTCACCGGCGCCAAGGGGATTGGCCCCTCCCTGGCCGCCGCGATCGTCCGGCACTTCGCTGGCGGCGGCGTCGAGGAAGCCGCCACGGTTCCTGCCGTCAACATGACCACCGGCGAAATCCTCGACGCTTAGCTAGTGCCGCCAAACTTAGCTAGGGTAAAGACTTGGGTACGGCACGGCAGCGGCATCACCGCGGCCCGCGCGCAAACCTGACAACAGCAAATCGCACAGGCAGAGATGGGGCTTCACTGATGGCAGAGTCGACGGCAGGATCCGAGACGGATGCGGACGGCATGACACCCGTCAAACCCGTCGAGGCTGAACTGCTCGTGGTGACCGGAATGTCGGGAGCCGGCCGCAGCACCGCCTCGGACGCCCTTGAGGACCATGGCTGGTACGTCGTGGAAAACCTGCCGCCGCAGATGCTCGGCACGCTCGCCGAACTGGTGTCCCGGACGCCGCACTCCATGTCCAAGCTCGCCGTCGTGATGGACGTCCGGAGCAAGGAACTGTTCGTCGACATGCGCGCGGCCCTCCGCGCCCTGGAAGCCACCGGCGTGAGCTTCCGCGTCCTGTTCCTCGACGCCAACGACGACGTCCTGGTGCGCCGCTTCGAGCAGGGCCGCAGGCCCCACCCGCTCCAGGGCGGCGGCCGGATCCTCGACGGCATCGCCGCCGAACGCGAGCTGGTCCGTGAATTGAAGGACACCGCCGACATCGTCCTGGACACGTCCTCCCTCAACGTCCATGGCCTCGCCACCGCCATCACCGAACTCTTCAGCGAGACCGGGCCGGTGGCGCTGCGGCTGAACGTCATGAGCTTTGGCTTTAAGTACGGGCTGCCGGTGGACGCCAACTTCGTGGCCGATGCCCGCTTCATCCCCAACCCGCACTGGGTGCCGCAGTTGCGCCCGCACACCGGACTGGACAAGGACGTCAGCGACTACGTGCTGGAGGCCCAGGGCGTCAGCGACTTCGTGGAACGCTACGTCCTGGCCCTTGAACCTGTCCTGGACGGGTACCGCCGGGAGAACAAGCACTACGCCACCATCGCCGTGGGCTGCACCGGCGGCAAGCACCGCTCCGTGGCGGTCGCCGTCGAGCTCTCACGGAGGCTGGCGCAGTATCCGCGCGTCACGGTGACCACGACGCACCGGGACCTGGGCCGCGAGTAATGGCGCTGCTGACCGGCCCGCTGCCCCTTGTCCCGCCCGCCAGCGCGGCCTTCGCCAGCCAGCAGGACAAAGGCCCCTCCGTCGTCGCGCTCGGCGGCGGCCACGGCCTCTCCGCCTCGCTGTCGGCCCTTCGCCTGCTGACCTCCGAACTCACCGCGGTCGTCACGGTCGCGGACGACGGCGGATCCTCCGGCCGCCTCCGCGAAGAGTACGGCGTCCTGCCGCCCGGTGATCTCCGGATGGCCCTGTCCGCGCTGTGCGACGACACCGACTGGGGCCGCACGTGGCGCGATGTCATGCAGCACCGCTTCGCCCCCGGCAAAGGCCGCGGCGGCTCCCTCGATGAGCACGCGATGGGCAACCTCCTGATCGTCACGCTCTGGGAGCTCCTGGGCGACACCGTCGCAGGCCTGAAGTGGGCCGGCGCCCTGCTCGGCGCGCGCGGCGAAGTCCTGCCGATGTCCAGCGTCCCGCTGACCATCGAGGGCCAGGTCCGGGTCACCGCCCCGGACGGCGCGACGGCACTGCAGACCCTCACCGGCCAGGCCAAGTGCGCGGTGGCAGGGTCCCTGGAGCACGTCCGGCTCCTGCCTGAGAACGCTCCGGCCTGCACCGAGGCACTGACGGCGATCGAGCTGGCCGACTGGGTGATCCTCGGGCCGGGCTCCTGGTACACGTCCGTGCTGCCGCACCTGTTGCTGCCCGAGATGCGCGAGGCCCTCGCCAACACCGCTGCCCGCCGGTGCCTGACCATGAACCTGGCCACAGATACCAAGGAGACGGCCGGGATGTCCGCCGCCGACCACCTCCGGGTGCTGCGCGAATACGCGCCGGAGTTCACGATCGACGTCATCCTGGCCGACCCGGCGTCGGTGCAGAACCTGCCCGACTTCGAGGCGGCGGCAGGAATGCTCGGTGCCGAGGTGGTCTTGGGTAAAGTGGGGGCGTCTGGTCGCCGTCCGGTCCACGATCCGTTGCGGCTGGCGACGGCGTATCACGATATTTTCGGGAATAGTTAGGAAAGGTGCCATGGCACTGACAGCATCAGTCAAGGAAGAACTTTCCCGTCTGGATATCAAGAAGTCCTCAGTCCGCAAGGCCGAGGTGTCGGCGATGCTCCGCTTCGCCGGCGGGCTGCACATCATCTCGGGCCGGATAGTGATCGAGGCCGAAGTCGACCTCGCATCGACCGCCCGGCGGCTGCGCGCCGCCATCGCCGAGGTGTACGGCCACCAGAGCGAGATCATCGTCGTCTCCGGCGGCGGCCTGCGCCGCGGCAGCCGCTACGTGGTGCGGGTGGTGCGCGACGGTGAGGCCCTCGCCCGCCAGACCGGACTCCTGGACGCGCGGGGGCGCCCCGTGCGCGGCCTTCCGTCGGTAGTGGTGAACGGCTCCGCCGCGGACGCCGAAGCTGTCTGGCGCGGCGCGTTCCTGGTCCACGGCTCGCTCACCGAGCCCGGCCGCTCCTCGGCCATGGAAGTCACCTGCCCCGGCCCCGAATCGGCCCTGGCCCTCGTCGGCGCGGCCCGCCGCCTGGGCATCCAGGCCAAGGCCCGCGAGGTCAGGGGAGTGGACCGCGTGGTGATCCGCGACGGCGACACGATCGCCGCGCTGCTGACGCGCATGGGCGCCCACGACGCGCTGATGGTCTGGGAGGAACGCCGCATGCGCAAGGAAGTCCGCGCCACGGCCAACCGGCTCGCCAACTTCGATGACGCGAACCTGCGCCGTTCCGCGCAGGCCGCCGTGGCCGCCGGTGCCCGGGTGGACCGCGCCCTGGAAATCCTGGGCGACGACGTCCCGGACCACCTGAAGTATGCCGGTGAGCTCCGGGTCGCGCACAAACAGGCCAGCCTGGACGAGCTGGGCCGGCTCGCCGACCCCGTCATGACCAAAGACGCCATCGCCGGCCGGATCCGCCGGCTGCTGGCCATGGCGGACAAACGGGCCCAGGACCTCGGCATCCCGGGCACGGAAGCCAATGTGACGCCCGAAATGCTCGACGACTAGCCCGCCCCTAGAATCAACAGCAGGAATATCCCGGGGAATGAAATATCCGGGAGCTGCGGCTGGTTGTCGCCGTTGGATCCCACCGCAATTTTCCGGATGCCCCGCATCCGGATGCACAATCAAAAGAGTTACCGAACCGGACAACCCGTCCACGACATTGGAGGAATTTGTGACCGAGTACGTACTGCCCGAGCTCGACTATGACTACGCAGCGCTGGAACCGCACATCTCCGCGAAGATCATGGAGCTGCACCACAGCAAGCACCACGCCGCCTATGTGGCCGGCGCCAACAACGCCCTGGCCCAGCTGGCCGAGGCGCGCGAAAAGGGCGACTTCGCCAACATCAACCGCCTCTCCAAGGACCTCGCGTTCCACACCGGCGGCCACATCAACCACTCCGTCTTCTGGAAGAACCTCTCACCGGACGGTGGCGACAAGCCCGAGGGCGAGCTCGCGGCGGCCATTGACGACGCCTTCGGTTCGTTCGACGCGTTCCGTGCGCAGTTCAGCGCCGCGGCACTGGGCCTGCAGGGCTCCGGCTGGGGCTTCCTGGCCTACGAGCCCATCGGCGGCAACCTGGTCATCGAGCAGCTCTACGATCAGCAGGGCAACGTCGCACTCGGCACCACCCCGCTGCTGATGCTGGACATGTGGGAGCACGCCTTCTACCTGGACTACGTCAACGTCAAGGCTGACTACGTCAAGGCTTTCTGGAACATCGTGAACTGGGCCGACGTCGCCAAGCGCTTCGACGCCGCCCGCAAGAACGCGACGGGTCTCATCACCCTCTAGGCAGGTCCCTTTACCCTGCACAGGGTGACGGAATCGACTTCCGTTTGTAACAAACCTCACATTACGGGCCCTTCGGCCCGAAATGTGGACGGACTGCCCCTGCACTTGCGGGGGCAGTCCCGGTTAAACGTAAGATGGATCACGGAAGGCGGTTAGCCTTCAGCAATGTGGCTGGTCGCCCTCCGATCTGGTAAT
This sequence comes from Arthrobacter sp. 05N33_2, assembly GCF_056397425.1. Taxonomy (NCBI): domain Bacteria; kingdom Bacillati; phylum Actinomycetota; class Actinomycetes; order Micrococcales; family Micrococcaceae; genus Arthrobacter; species Arthrobacter sp. 05N33_2. Next base: position 13,689 of record NZ_JBFTNJ010000034.1, on the reverse strand, counting down.
TATCTCTGCCCAATGGCGTGCGGGATCTGTTAGTTGGCTTGAACGCCTTCTCAACTAGTCGTGCTCGCAAGAGCACCAAGGAGACTGAAAACGTGACGACCCGTATTGGCATCAACGGCTTTGGCCGTATCGGCCGCAACTACTTCCGCGCCGCCCTCGCACAGGGCGYAGACCTCGAGATCGTTGCGGTCAACGACCTCACCAGCCCGGAAGCCCTCGCTCACCTCTTCAAGTACGACTCCGTGGGCGGCCGCCTGGCCGAAACCATCGAGGTCAAGGACGGCAACATCGTCGTCGACGGCAACATCATCAAGGTCCTCGCCGARCGCGATCCCGCGAASCTGCCCTGGGGCGAGCTSGGCGTCGACATCGTCATCGAGTCCACCGGCTTCTTYACSAAGGCYGCCGMYGCGCAGAAGCACATCGAYGCMGGCGCCAAGAAGGTCCTGATCTCCGCYCCYGCGTCGGATGAGGACATCACGATCGTGATGGGCGTCAATGACGGCCTGTACGACAACGCCACGCACCACATCATCTCCAACGCCTCCTGCACCACCAACTGCCTCGGCCCGCTGGCCAAGGTCATCAATGACGCCTTCGGCATCGAGCGTGGCCTGATGACCACCATCCACGCCTACACCGCCGACCAGAACCTGCAGGACGGCCCGCACAAGGACCTCCGCCGCGCCCGCGCCGCCGCCATCAACATGGTGCCCACCTCCACCGGTGCGGCCAAGGCAATCGGCCTGGTCCTGCCGGAGCTCAAGGGCAAGCTCGACGGCTACGCCATCCGCGTGCCCGTTCCCACCGGCTCCGCCACGGACCTGACCGTCACGGTTTCCCGCGAGACCACGGTCGCCGAAGTCAACGCCGCCCTTAAGGCAGCATCGGAGACCGAGGAGCTCAGGGGCCTGCTGACCTACACCGACGAGCCGATCGTCTCCTCCGACATTGTCGGCGACCCGGCATCGTCCATCTTCGATTCCGGCCTGACCAAGGTGATCGGCGACCAGGTCAAGGTTGTGTCCTGGTATGACAACGAGTGGGGTTACTCCAACCGCCTCGTGGACCTCACGGAGCTTGTCGCGTCCAAGCTGGGCTAGGGTAAGACTCATGACATTTCACACCCTCAACGAACTGATCGCTGATGGTGTCCGCGGGCGGTACGTTCTGGTCAGAAGTGACCTGAACGTGCCGCTCGACGGCTCTACAGTGACTGATGACGGCCGCATCAAGGCCTCCCTGCCAGTGCTGGCGAAGCTCACGGACGCCGGTGCCCGCGTGCTGGTCACAGCACACCTCGGCCGCCCCAAGGGCGCGCCGGAGGAGAAGTACTCTCTCAAGCCCGCAGCCGCACGGCTGGCCGAGCTTGCCGGGTTCAAGGTCTCCCTTGCCGCCGACACGGTTGGCGAGTCGGCCAAGGAGCTTTCCGCGGCGCTGCAGGACGGCGAAGTGCTGGTCCTGGAAAACGTGCGCTTCGACGCGCGGGAGACCTCCAAGGACGATGCCGAGCGCGGCGCCTTCGCGGACGAGCTGGTCGCCCTCACCGGTGACAACGGCGCCTTTGTCGATGATGCCTTCGGTGCGGTGCACCGCAAGCACGCCAGCGTGTACGACGTCGCCACGCGGCTGCCGTCCTACCAGGGCGACCTTGTCCGCACCGAGGTCGAGGTGCTGCGCAAGCTCACCACCGACACCCAGCGGCCATACGTCGTTGTCCTCGGCGGCTCCAAAGTCTCCGACAAGCTCGCTGTGATCGACAACCTCCTGGGCAAGGCGGACACGATCCTGGTGGGTGGCGGCATGCTGTTCACCTTCCTCGCCGCCGCGGGTCACAAGGTCGCGGGCAGCCTGCTCGAAGAGGACCAGATCCCCGTCGTCCAGGACTACCTGAAGCGCGCCGCCGACGCCGGTACCGAGTTCGTCGTGCCCACCGATGTTGTGGTGGCGGGCAAGTTCGCCGCCGACGCCGAGCACGAGACCGTTGCCGCCGACGCCATCGAGTCGGGCAGCTTCGGAGCCCAGGGCATCGGGCTGGACATCGGGCCGGTCTCGGCAGCGGCGTTCGCGGAACGGATCAAGGACGCCCGGACGGTGTTCTGGAACGGGCCCATGGGCGTGTTCGAATTCGCGGCCTTCGCCGGCGGTACCCGGGCCATCGCCCAGGCCCTGACCGAGACGGAGGCATTCACCGTGGTTGGCGGCGGCGACTCGGCGGCAGCGGTCCGGACACTCGGCTTCGCCGATGAGGCGTTCGGCCACATTTCCACCGGCGGCGGCGCAAGCCTGGAGTACCTTGAAGGCAAGGAACTCCCCGGCCTGAGCGTCCTCGACCGTTAGAAGCACTGACCGCTAAAAGCACCGGCATTTGAGCCGGCAGGGTGCCCTCCGCAGGGAACCGGGCGCCCTGCCGGCTGCTCCCACACACCAAGAACTCCTGGAGATCACGTGACCACGTCAACCAACGGTAAATTCGACCGCAAGCCCTTCATCGCCGGCAACTGGAAGATGAACATGGACCACGTCCAGGGCATCACCCTCCTGCAGAAGCTCGCGTGGACCCTGTCCGACGCCAAGCACGACTACAGCCGGGTGGAGGTCGCCGTCTTCCCGCCGTTCACGGATCTCCGCGGCGTCCAGACCCTGGTTCAGGGCGACGAGCTCGCCGTCGTCTATGGCGGCCAGGACCTTTCCCAGTTCGACTCCGGCGCCTACACGGGCGACATTTCCGGCCAGTTCCTCGCCAAGCTTGCCTGCAGCTACGTCCTGGTCGGCCACAGCGAACGCCGCACCATCCACAACGAGTCCGACGCCGTGCTCAACGCCAAGACCAAAGCCGCCTTCCGGCATGGCATTACTCCGGTCCTCTGCGTCGGTGAAGGCCTGGAGATCCGGCAGGCTGGCACCCACGTGGACCACACCCTCGCCCAGCTGCGCGCCGGCGTCGAGGGCCTCACCCCGGAGCAGGCCGCCGAGCTTGTAGTCGCCTACGAGCCCGTGTGGGCCATCGGCACCGGCGAGGTCGCAGGCCCGGAGGACGCGCAGGAAATGTGCGCCGCCATCCGTGCCGAACTGTCCACCCTCTTCGGAGCAGACGTCGCCGCCAAGACCCGCCTGCTGTACGGCGGCTCCGTCAAGGCCAACAACGCGGCCTCGATCCTGAAGGAGCGCGACGTCGACGGCTTGCTGGTCGGCGGTGCCAGCCTGGACGCTGCCGAGTTTGCTAATATTGTCAGGTTCGAGAGTCACCTGTTGACGGATTAGTCCGGACACAGCCTGACCCCCGCAATCCAATCCTTCTGAAAGGCCGTCGTGGACGTTCTTCATGTCATTCTGCAGGTCCTCCTGGGCATCACCAGCCTCCTGCTGACGTTGCTCATCCTGCTCCATAAAGGACGCGGAGGCGGCCTGTCCGACATGTTCGGCGGCGGCATGAGCTCGGGCCTGAGCTCCTCCGGCGTCGCGGAACGGAACCTCAACCGGTTCACGGTCATCCTGGGAATCACCTGGGGCGTGGTGATCATCGCCCTCGGCCTGCTCATGCGGTTCAGCACAGGCGCCGATTCCTAGGACGCCCGTCCGACAACTTCATATGGGGTCCTTATGGCCCTCCCGGCATCGGGAACTCACGAACTACACTGTGGCTGTCGTCTTGCACTTCCACCAGCCAAGTAGCCAGGAGTTCCCGATGCTGCATTCTGCTTCCGGATTCAAAGGAATCCGTGTGGGCGCCACCGAGGGGGCAACTCCCCGCCACGAACCACTGAACGGGGCCGGCGTACGYCAGCCCCGTATTCGTGTATCGTTCCGGTGCGCCAAGGGCCATGAAACCTCGCTCGTGTTCGCACAGCTTCCGGAGGAACAGATCCCCGGAGTTTGGGACTGCCGGCGCTGCGGCGGCACCGCAACCCGCGACGAATCAAAGTTTGCCCTGGAGGAAACGCCAACAGAAGGCTTCAAGACGCATCTGGAATACGTTAAAGAGCGGCGCTCCAGCCAGGACGCCGAAGACGTGCTGGCTGGAGCGCTGGAACGTCTACGCTCCGGACGGACCCTTCCGGACGAGCTGCTCCGGGACCCGTGAGGCCGCGTCCTCGTCAATCAGCCACAGCGTTTCCCGGCGGCCGCGCGGCCCCGCGGCGGGCACCTGCACGGGATTGGCGCCGGCCAGGGCCAGCCCTACGGCGCCGGCCTTGTCATCACCGGCCACCACCATCCACACCTCGGATGCCGTGTTGATCGCCAGCAACGTCAGCGACACCCGCGCCGGCGGCGGCTTGGGGGAGTTGTGGACGCCCACGACAGTCAGTTCCTTCTCCCGGATGCCGGCCTGCTCCGGGAAGAGCGAGGCGACGTGCGCGTCCGGCCCCACGCCGAGGAGGACAATGTCCAGGCGGGGAAGCCGCGCCGGCTGTTCCGGCCTGTCGTCGGACATGTCCGCGGCGTGCTCACCGGCCGCCGCCTCGGCGAGCCGGCGGGCATAGTCGGCCGCGGCGTCGTCCGGGCTGTCGAAGTCATCGGTGGAACCGGGCACATGGATGCGCGCCGGATCAACATTGATGTGGGACAGGAGGGCGTCCTGGGCCTGGCGGGCGTTGCGCTCGGCGTCGCCGGCCGCCACGAAGCGCTCGTCACCCCACCAGAAGTTCACCTTGGACCAGTCGACGGCCCGCGCCGCGGGCGATTCGGCCACGGCCCTGAGCGAGCCGATGCCCATCGTTCCCCCGGTAAGCACCACCGTGGCCTCGCCGTGCCGGTCCTGGATATCCACCAGCTTGGTAATCAGGCGGGCTGCGATCGCCGCCATCAGAACGGTCGAGTCAGGATGGATGCTTACTCTCGGGTCAGCGCTCACTGGGACGGACACTCCTTAGATTGGTACGCGGCAGTCCCATAGTAATCACTTCACCGAAGACTTCGTCCGGATCCAGGCGGCGGAGTTCTTCGGCCAGGCAGTCCTTGAGGCTGCGGCGGGGCAGCGAGATCCGCTGGGCGGGCTGGCCGGGCTGGGTCAGTTCGGCGATGGTGAGCCCGGGCCGGAAGAGCTGGATGTCGCCGCCGGGCCGGGTCAGCCGGACGCGCCGGATGCCGGTTCCGGCCGGATCCGCCACGATCGTCACGGGAACGTCCAGGGCCAGGGTGAGCCAGGCTGCGAGAAGCACGGTGCTGGGTGAGTCCGAGGCGCCCTCGACGGCCACGGCCGTCACCGGCGAGTCGTCCACCTGGTCCAGGACCGCGGCCAGCTGGATGCGCCAGTTGGTCAGCCGGGTCCAGGCCAGGTCCGTGTCGCCGGCCTTGTACGTGCGGCGGATGTTCTCCAGCGCCGCGACCGGGTCCGCTTCATTGGCCGAGTCGGTGATCCGGCGGTGCGCGATGCCCCCGACCGAGGTCTGGCACGCGTTCCTGGGCGCGCCGTGCGGCCACCAGGCCACGATCGGGGCGTCCGGGAGCAGCAGGGCCGCGACGAGGGATTCGCTTTCCTCGGCGAGTTCGCCGTAGCCGCGCAACAGGATCACCTCGGAGGCGCCGGCGTCGCCGCCGACGCGGATCTGGGCGTCCAGCCGGGTCGGGGCCGAGGCCCCGGCGTCGGCGAGGACGATGATCCGGCACGGGTGTTCGCGGCTGGCCTCGTTGGCGGCCTCGATGGCCTCCTCTTCCAGCCCGGAGCGGGTGACGACCACGAGGGTCAGGACCCGGCCCAGGGCGATCACGCCGCCCTGCTCGCGCAGGGCCATGATCTTCTTGGAAATTTTGGAGGTGGTGGTATCGGGAAGATCTACGATCATGGCCTTCTCCAGGTTCGTCCGTCGCGGGCTAGGAGCTCATCGGCCGAGGCGGGGCCCCAACTGCCGGGAGCGTAGGGCTGGGGCTGTTCGTCCAGGCCGGCCCAGTATTCCTCGAAGGGATCCAGGATCTTCCAGGACAGCTCAACTTCCTGGTGCCGGGGGAACAGCGGCGGCTCGCCGAGGAGCACGTCCAGGATGAGGCGTTCGTAGGCTTCGGGACTGGACTCGGTGAAGGAGTGGCCGTAGCCGAAGTCCATGGTGACGTCGCGGACCTCCATCTGGGTGCCCGGGACCTTGGAGCCGAACCGGATCGTGGCGCCCTCGTCAGGCTGGACCCGGATCACCACGGCGTTCTGGCCGAAGTCGTCCTCTCCGTGGTCCGTGAAGAGCAGGTTTGGTGCACGCTTGAACACGACGGCGATCTCCGTCACCCGGCGCCCCAGCCGCTTGCCGGCGCGCAGGTAGAACGGCGCGCCGGACCAGCGGCGGGTGTTGATGTCCACCCGGATCGCGGCGAACGTCTCGGTCTTGGAATCGGCCGGGATGCCCTCTTCTTCCAGGTACCCGAGGACTTCCTCGCCGCCCTGCCAGCCGCCGGTGAACTGCCCGCGGGCGGAGTGGGAGGAGAGGTCCTCGGGGAGCCGGACGGCGGCGAGGACCTTTTCCTTCTCGGCACGCAGGTCGTCCGCGTTGAAGGAGATCGGTTCTTCCATCGCCGTGAGGGCCAGCAGCTGCAGCAAGTGGTTCTGGATGACGTCGCGGGCCGCGCCCACGCCGTCGTAGTAGCCTGCCCGGCCGCCGGTCCCGATGTCCTCGGCCATGGTGATCTGGACGTGGTCCACATAGTTGGCGTTCCAGAGCGGCTCGAAGAGCTGGTTGGCGAAGCGCAGTGCCAGGATATTCTGCACCGTCTCCTTGCCCAGATAGTGGTCGATCCGGAACACCGCGTCCGGCGGGAACACCGACTCGACGATGTCGTTGAGCTGCCGGGCCGACTCGAGGTCGTGTCCGAACGGCTTTTCGATCACCACGCGGCGCCAGTTGTCGCCCGCGGCCTGGGCCAGGCCGTGCTTGGAGAGCTGACGGCAGACCTGTTCGAAGGCCTTCGGCGGGATCGAGAGGTAGAACGCGTGGTTTCCCCGCGTCCCGCGCTGTTCGTCGAGCTCATCGATCGTGTCGGAGAGCCGCTTGAACGCCTCGTCGTCGTCGAACTCGCCCTGCACGAAGCGGATGCCCTCGGAGAGCTGCTTCCAGACAGTTTCATCGAACGGGGTGCGGGCGTACGCCTTGACGGACTCCTTGACCTCCGCGGCGAAGTCCTCGTTCTCCCACTCGCGGCGGGCAAAGCCCACCAGCGCGAAGCTCGGCGGCAGCAGCCCGCGGTTGGCGAGGTCATACACGGCGGGCATGAGCTTCTTGCGGGCGAGGTCCCCGGTCACCCCGAACAGGACCAGCGACGCCGGTCCGGCAATACGGTTCAGACGGCGGTCACGGGGGTCCCGGAGCGGATTGCGCCCCCGGCCGGCCGTGTTCCYGCCGCCGTTGTAGGTTTCTGGCATGGTTGCGTGGGTGCCTTAGCTTTCAGTGGAGGATGCTGCCTGGCCGGCAAGGGAGGTGATGAGCTCCTGGAGCTGCTTCACACCCGCGGCGCGGTCGGTCAGGTGCAGCCGGAGGACCGGACGGCCATGCTCGGACAGGACCTGGGCGTCGCCCGCGGCCTGCGCCGAGATCAGCTCGCCGAACGTGAACGGCCGGTCCGGGATGGCCAGGTCAGCCGCGGATGCGGCCGTGACCTGCAGGAAGACGCCGATCGCGGGTCCGCCCTTGTGGAACTGGCCGGTGGAGTGCAGGAACCGCGGGCCCCAGCCAAAGGTGACCGGGCGTCCGCTGGCCGCGGCCAGTTCGTCCCGGACGCCTTCGAGGCTGGCATAGGCCAGCCGGTCGAAATAGGCCTGGACGCTGAGGTAGTTGTCCGGGCCCAGTTCGCCCAGCAGGGCGCTGACGGCCTCGGCCGCTGTGCCGGCGTTGCCGAGCCATTCCCCACCGCGGACCTCGATCGCGCCGTCGGTGAAATTCGCCGGCGTCGGAGCGGGCTGTGCGTCCAGCAGGCCGCGGGCGGCGATCTTCGCTGCCTCGACGTCCGGCTGGTCGAACGGGTTGATGCCGAGCAGGCGGCCGGCCACGGCGGTGGCGAATTCCCACACCATCATCTGCGTGGCCAAGCCGCCGGCGATGGCGACCTCGTTCTCGCCGAGCTGCACGTCGGCATCCGCCGCGACGAGCCGGATGACCAGGACATCGGGGGCGCCCAGGGTGGCTTCCGGGGAGGCAGGACCGGCTACGACCGGCAGCACGCCGGTGCCGAGCTTGCCCGTGGATTCGGCGATGAGCTGCTCGGCCCAGTCGGCGAAGCCCACGATCCCGGATCCGTCCTCCGCGATGACGATCTTGTTGCGCAGCGGGGTGGTGCCGCCCAGTGCGGTGCCGAGGGCGAGGCCGATGTTGTCCTCCGAGTCCTCATTGAGGATCTCGGCGGCTTCTTCGGCCTCATCCAGGAAAGCCTGGATATCGACGCCGGCCAGCCCGCACGGGACCAGCCCGAAGGCGGTCAGAGCCGAGAAACGGCCGCCGACGTTCGGATCTGCATTGAAGACGGCGCGGTAGCCGGCCTCCCGGGAGGCCTCGTCCAGCGGCGACCCCGGGTCGGTGACGATGATGATGCGGCTCTTCGCATCGATCCCGGCATCGGTGAACGCCTGCTCGAAGATCCGGCGCTGGGAATCGGTTTCCACAGTGGAGCCGGACTTCGACGAAACCACGATCGCGGTTTCGTCCAGCCGGTCCGCCACCGCGGCACTGACCTGTTCGGGGTCGGTGCTGTCCAGAACAGTCAGCTCGACGCCAGCGGTGCCCGCGATGACTTCAGGCGCCAGCGAAGAGCCGCCCATGCCGCAGAGGACGATCCGCGTTACGCCCTCGGCCTTCAGCGCGTCGCGGAGTTCGAGAATGTCGCCGACCAGCGGCTGGGAGACGGAAGCCGCCTCGACCCAGCCCAGCCGGACAGCGGATTCCTGCTCTGCGTCCGGACCCCACAGGGTGTGGTCCTTCGCGAAGATCCGGGTGGCGATGCGGTCTTCCAGCAGTGCCGGGAGGTGCTGCTCATGTGCCTGGCGGGCTGCGCCGGTGGCGTCGTAGCTGAGTGTGCTCATGGTGGGTTAGGAAGCCTTCCGTGCAGAGGCCAGGGCGCCTTCGACGTCACCCAGCAGTTCCTTCCAGCTGGCCACGAACTTGTCCAGGCCTTCGGATTCGAGCAGGGCGACGACGTCGTTGTAGGAAATCCCCAGCGCGTCGAGGGAATTCAGCGTGGCGTTGGCGTCGTCGTAGCCGCGGGAGACGGTGTCGCCCGTCACGGTGCCGTGGTCGAACGTCGCGTCGAGCGTCTTCTCCGGCATCGTGTTGACGACGCCGGGGGCGACGAGTTCGGTGACGTAGAGGGTGTCCGGGTAGGCCGGGTCCTTCACGCCGGTGGAGGCCCACAGCGGGCGCTGCGGCAGGGCGCCGGCCGCGGCCAGCAGGGTCCAGCGTTCGGTGGAGAAGAGCTCCTCGTAGACCTGGTAGGCCAGGCGCGCGTTGGCCAGGCCGGCCTTGCCCTTGAGTGCCTTGGCTTCCTCGGTGCCGATGGCGTTGAGGCGCTTGTCGATTTCGGCATCGACGCGGGAGACGAAGAAGGACGCGACCGAGTGGATCGTGGACAGGTCGTGACCGTTGTCCTTGGCCTGCTCGAGCCCGGACTGGAAGGCGTTGATCACGGCGCGGTAGCGTTCCAGCGAGAAGATCAGGGTCACGTTGACGCTGATGCCCTCGGCCAGGGTGGCGGTGATGGCCTCGAGGCCTTCGAGAGTGGCCGGGATCTTGATCAGGACGTTGTCCTTGTTGACCTTCTTGTACAGGTGCTTCGCTTCGGCGATGGTGCCTGCGGTGTCCCAGGCCAGGCGGGGGTCGACCTCGATGGAGACACGGCCGTCGACGCCCTTGGTGGCCGCGGCGACGGGGGCGAACAGGTCGCAGGCGTCGGCGACGTCGGTGGTGGTGATTTCGAAGACGGTCTCTTCGACGGTGGCGCCAGCSGCGGCCTGGGCGGCGATSAYGGCGTCGTAGTCGTGGCCGGYGGTRATGGCGGCGTGGAAGATCGACGGGTTGGTGGTGACGCCAACGACGTTCTTCTCTTCGATCAGCTTGCGCAGGGTGCCGGTCTGGAGGCGGCCGCGGGAGAGGTCGTCGAGCCAGATCGAGACACCGGCGTCGGAGAGCTGCTGGGTGGGGGTAGTCATTTCATAACTCCTGGAAATCATGGGTTCCGGGGGCACAGCGTCCCCCGGAACCGTGGTGGTGGATCAGTTGGTGAGGCCGGCGAGGGATTCCTTCGCGGCGGCGGCGACTGCTTCTGCCGTGATGCCAAATTCCTGGAAGAGGCGCTTGTAGTCCGCGGACGCTCCGAAGTGCTCCAGGGAGATGGAACGGCCGGCATCGCCGACGAATTCCTTCCAGCCCAGGGCCAGTCCGGCTTCGACCGAGACGCGTGCCTTCACGGCCGGGGGCAGCACGGCGTCGCGGTAGGCGGCGTCCTGCTTGTTGAACCATTCCACGCAGGGCATGGACACCACACGGGTGGGGATGCCCTCGGCCTGCAGCGCTTCGCGGGCGTTGACGGCGAGCTGGACCTCGGAGCCGGTGCCAATCAGGATGACCTGGGCTTCGACGGTGGAGCCGTCCTTCGACGCCTCGGCAAGGACGTAGCCGCCCTTCTCGACGCCGGCGGTGGAGCCGAAGGTGTCGCCGTCGGCCACGCCGGTGCCGCGGGCGTAGGTGGGGATGTTCTGCCGGGTCAGGACGATGCCGGCGGGGTTTTCGTGGTTTTCCAGCATGGCCTTCCAGGCCGCGGCCACCTCGTTCGCATCTCCCGGGCGGACGACGTCCAGGCCCGGGATGGCGCGGAGGGAGGCGAGCTGCTCAACGGGCTGGTGCGTGGGGCCGTCCTCGCCCAGGCCGATCGAGTCGTGCGTCCAGACATACAGCGACGGGACGCCCATGAGGGCGCCGAGCCGGATCGCGGGGCGCTGGTAGTCGGAGAAGATCAGGAACGTTCCGGAGAAAGCCCGGGTGCGCCCGTGCAGGGAGATGCCGTTCACAATCGACGCCGCCGCGTGCTCGCGGATGCCGAAGTGCAGGACCCGGCCGTAGGGGTTGCCCTTCCACGCCGCGGTGGACCGGGACGTGGGGATGAATGAGGGCGAGCCCTCGATCGTGGTGTTATTCGACTCCGCGAGGTCGGCGGAGCCGCCCCAGAGTTCGGGCATGACCGGGCCTATCGCGTTCAGGACCTTCCCGGAGGCGGCCCGGGTGGAGACGTCCTTGCCCGCTTCGAAGACCGGCAGGGCGGCTTCGAAGTCGCCCGGGAGCTTCTTCGCCTCGACGCGTTCCAGCAGTGCAGCGGACTCGGGGTTGCCGGCCTGCCACGCCTCGAACGAGGCCTGCCAGTCGGCGCGGGCGGCCGCGCCGCGGTCCTGGACGGCACGGGCGTGGGCCAGGACGTCCTCGTCGACCTGGAAGGCGCGTTCCGGGTCAAAGCCCAGGACCTTCTTCAGGGCCGCGACTTCCTCAGCGCCGAGGGCGGAGCCGTGGATCTTGCCGGTGTTCTGCTTCTTCGGCGCCGGGTACCCGATGATGGTCCGCAGGGAGATGATGGAGGGCTTGCCGGTTTCGGCCTTCGCGGCGAGCAGTGCGGCGTGCAGTTCCTGGACGTCTTCGACGTATTCGCCGGTCCGGGTCCAGTCGACCCGCTGGGTGTGCCAGCCGTAGGCCTCGTAGCGGGCCAGGACGTCCTCGGTGAACGCCACATCGGTGTCGTCCTCGATCGAGATGTGGTTCTCGTCGTAGATCACCACGAGGTTGCCCAGTTCCTGGTGACCGGCGAGTGAGGACGCCTCGGAGGTGACGCCTTCCTGCAGGTCGCCGTCGGAGGCGATCACCCAGATGGTGTGGTCGAACGGGCTCGTGCCGGCGGGAGCGTCGGCGTCGAACAGGCCGCGCATCCGGCGCTGGGAATAGGCGAAGCCGACCGCGGACGCCAGGCCCTGGCCCAGCGGGCCGGTGGTGATCTCCACACCCTTGGTGTGCTTGTACTCCGGGTGGCCCGGGGTCAGCGAGCCCCAGGTCCGCAGCGCCTCCAGGTCCTTCAGTTCCAGGCCGTAGCCGGCGAGGAACAGCTGGATGTACAGGGTCAGGGACGTGTGACCGGGGGACAGGACGAACCGGTCGCGGCCCAGCCAGTCCGGATTCGCCGGGTCGTGGCGCATCAGCTTCTGGAACAACAAATACGCGGCCGGAGCAAGGCTCATCGCCGTCCCCGGGTGGCCGTTTCCGACTTTCTCCACCGCATCCGCGGCCAGCACCCGGACGGTGTCCACTGCGCGCTGGTCCAAGTCAGTCCATGACAGTTCTTGCTCTTCCAAATGTGGCACGAAAACCGGGCCCCTCTCTGTGCTGACGGCCGGCGGTACGCTCTTTTCCCGCCCGGGCACAGTTCGGTGCCCGCTGCGGTTCGTACCAGCCGTTCACCATCGAAACGTTGATCTATCATTCAGACGCAGATGCAGAGCCGCGTGTTCCGGCAAGTGCCTAAATGCGTGCCCGTGTGCGCTGATCTAATGACAGCCTAGTCCCATTCCACTTTGTGGTCAGCGTATATCTCACCAATTGGACCTGATTTCGCTTATATGAATCACCGTCCGCCGCGGGGCCGGTGAGCCGGCGTTAACGCGCCGGAATCATGGCGCGGCATTCGGCGGCCCTCCGGCCCGGAGCTCCACGGTATGATGGGTGGTGGCCTTCGACTGGGGCAAGGACACGGGTGTGCGCCGAGCGCGGAGCCCGGTCTGCAGCACAGTGCGTTGCGAAATCCACCCGGGGCTGCCCAGCCAGACAGAACTGCACAGCCAGACAGAACAGAGTGACTGCCACCGTGAGCACAACTAATACGCCGCTGAACGCCTCCCCGGCCTCGGGAAGAATGGGCTTCGGCCGCAAAGCCAAGGCCTACCTGGCGCTCACGAAACCCCGCGTGATCGAGCTTCTGCTCGTCAGCACGCTCCCCACCATGATCTATGCCGAACGCGGCTTCCCGTCGATCGGCCTGATCCTGGCGACGCTGGTGGGCGGCGCGTTCGCGGCAGGTTCCGCAGGCGCCTTCAACTGTTACATCGACCGCGACATCGACAAGCTCATGCACCGCACGGAGAACCGGCCCCTGGTCACCGGTGAGGTCACACCCCGCGAAGCCCTCGTCTTCTCCTGGCTGCTGGGCGCGGCGGCGATCGCCATCCTCTGGTTCGGGGCCAACCCGCTCGCCGCGTGGCTCGGACTCGGCGCCATCGTCTTCTACGTGGTCATCTACACCATGATCCTGAAGCGGCGCACGGCCCAGAACATTGTCTGGGGCGGCGCCGCCGGGTGCTTCCCGGTCCTGATCGCCTGGGCCGCCGTCACCAACACCGTCGAGTGGCCCGCCGTCGTACTGTTCATGGTGATTTTCCTCTGGACGCCGCCGCACTACTGGCCGCTGTCGATGCGCTACGGCGAGGACTACCGCAACGCCAACGTGCCGATGCTGGGCGCCATCGCCGGGGCGAAGGTGGTTTCGGTGCAGGTGGTCCTCTACGCCTGGGCCATGGTGGCGTGCTCGCTGCTGATGATCCCGGCCGGTGGTGCCGGCTGGGTCTACACGGTGACCGCCGTCGGCGCCGGTGCCTGGTTCCTGTACGAGTCGCACGCCCTGTACAACCGCGCCCAGGCCGGCGACGTATCCAACAAGGGAGCCATGAAGGTCTTCCACGGCTCCATCAGC